>DATCPK010000127.1:0-14438 GCA_036570125.1 Candidatus Limnocylindria bacterium | reverse complement strand
TCGATCGCTGGATGTCTGAGGACAAAGCTCCGAGCTAACCTACCAGGCGCAGAGGAGCGGCGGCGGGTGGCACGGCGCAGCGGGTCTCTTACGAAGCGCGGGTGCCCCGGGGCCCCGCCGCAGCGAACGACAGTGAGCTGCAAGGCGGGGAGGGTGCGCTGAGGAAGAGGCCCGCGTAGCCGGGACAGGACCCGCTCGGCCCTTGCAGCGTCTCCAGTAGCCTTCGACTAGATGCCGCACCCTCTGGGGGATGAGCTGACCGAGCTGCACGTACATCTCGGCGGTGCCGTGGACCCGGCGGCCATGTGGGGGATCGCGCACGACCAGGGGATCCGTCTTCCGACGAAGGACTATTGGGAATTCGTCGATCTGATCACTGTGCGCAAGCAGCAGAAGAAGTCGTTCGAGGACTTTCTCGCGCTGTATCACTGGACGGAGCTCGTCCAGTCGAGCCCGCTGGCGGTCGAGCAGTCCGTGTACCACGTCGTCGGAGGCGCCTATCGCAAGGCGAACATCACGACGCTAGAGCTCAGGTACAACCCGATGAAGCGCAACCGCGGCGGCGAGCGCGACCTCGACCACATCATCATGGCGTCGATCCGCGGCCTCGACCGCGCGCTCCTCGAGTACCCCGTGAAGGCTGGACTCATCTTCTGCCTCGACCGGACCTTCGACGAGACGCTCAACTCGATCATCCTCGAGAAGGCGATCGCGTATCGCCACCGCGGCGTCGTCGGCATCGACATCGCCGGCGGCAAGAATCCGGACTTCCGCTATCGCGACTACACGGCGCTCTTCAAGAAGGCCCGCAAGGCCGGACTTGGCGTCACGGTGCATGCCGGCGAGGACGACGACTGGGAGAGCGTCGACGAGGTGCTGCAGTATCTCGAGCCTGATCGCATCGGCCACGGCATCCATGCCGCCCGGAACGCCGCTCTGTGCAGGCGGCTCGCGGAGCGCGGCGTCCTCCTCGAGATCTGCCCGTCGTCGAACCTGGACTCGAAGGTCGTGAAGGACGCAGACGAGCTCGGCGAGTACATCGAAGTCTTCAAGAAACACAAGGTGCGGTTCTCGTTCAACACCGACGGCCCCGAGATGCTCGAAACCACGCTGCGGGACGAGCTGCGTTTGGCGGTACGAAGCGGCTGGGTCACGAAAGACGAGCTCCAAGAATGCGGCGCGTGGGCGAAGGAGGCATCGTTCCTGCCCCGGAACGGCCGCTCGTGACGTACGCGCTCTGGCGGCTTCTTGTCATCTGCGTCGCGGCGGCCGCCGGCGAGACGATCGCCTATCAGCTCGAGGCCTACGACATCGTGATGTGGTTTGGTCTGTTCTTCGGAGCGATCGCGTATGTCCTAACCCAGGGCTTCGATGCTCCCCGCCCAACCGGCGGCGGACGGCGCGGTGAGATCAGGTATTGGCGCGGGCGGCGGATCGATGACGACGACCGTCCGAGCCGATTGAATTAGCGCGACCTACGCGTTCGCGCCCCTGCGCGAGGAGGACCTCGCGCTCGTCCGGCGATGGCTCCTCGAGCCCCACGTAAAGCGGTGGTGGGACGACGGCGTGAAGAGCCCGTATCCCGATGCCGCCATCGAGGAGTACCGCGAAGCGATCCAGGGCAAGGACCCGACCTACCACTTTCTCGCCACGATCGACGGCCGGCCCGCCGGGATGTTCCAGCACTACCGAATCGGAGACGATGCTGAGTACGCCGAAGCGCTCGCGCTCGGCGAGGACGCCGTCGGGGTCGATCTGTTCATCGGCGAGAAGGAGCTCATCGGTCTCGGCCATGGACCCGCGATGCTGCGGCAGTTCCTGCGCGATGTCGCGTTCCCGTTCCACCGCATCGACGTGTGCGTGATCGGTCCGTCCGTGCACAATCTCGCGGCGATCCGCAGCTACGAGAAGGTGGGATTCCGCGCGCTGCGCGAGGTGCACGTGCCGGACGAGACCGATCCGGAATTCCTGATGCGAATCACCGCGGCCGGGCTGAATTCGCTGCAGACGTGATGCACCAAACCATCCGACGCGCAGGCCGCACATCTGGGATGATTCACAGCGATGGGTCTGCTCGAAGGTAAGAAGGCGCTCGTCATGGGCGTCGGCAACAAGCGCAGCATCGCGTGGGGGATCGCCACCGCGTTCCAGCGCGAGGGCGCGGACCTCGCGTTCAACTGGCCGACCGAGCGTCTGAAGGAAAACGTGCTCGAGCTCGTCGCGACGCTCCCGAACCATGAGTCCATACCGGTCGGCGCGTGCGACGTGTCCAAGCAGGAAGAGATCGACGCATTCTTCGCCGAGATCGACCGCAAGTGGGGAAAGCTCGACATCCTCGTGCACTCGATCGCGTTCGCGGCGATAGAGGATCTGAAGGGCCGGTTCCACGAGATCAGCCGAGATGGCCTAAAGACCGCGATCGACATCAGCGCCTATTCGCTCGTCGCTCTGAGCCGCGCCGCGCTGCCGCTCTTCGACAAGGCGGGCGGCGGATCGGTCATGAGCCTCACCTATAACGCCGTCGATCGTGTCGTGCCGAGCTACAACTCGATGGCCATGGCCAAGGCGGTGCTCGAGGCCGAGACGCGGTACCTCGCGGCGGACCTCGGGCCGCACAACGTTCGCGTGAACACGATCTCGGCCGGGCCGCTCAAGACCCTCGCTGGCAGCGCCGTCCGTGGCGTCTCGCAGGCGCGCGACCTGATGGTCGAGAAGGCGCCGCTGCGGCGGAACATCACGCAGGAAGAGGTCGGCAACGTCGCCGTCTTTCTGGCGTCGGATTGGTCCCGCGCGGTGACGGGCGACACCATCTTCGCGGACAACGGATTCAACATCCTCGGGGTCACCGAATAGCGAGCTCGTAGCCTCCCCAGCTGCCAACGATCGCGTACCCAAGCGCCGTGTTGAGAGCGACCACCGCGGCGTTCGCCGTACTCGTGTGGATCTCGCGGTAGCCGTGCGCTCGCGCCCAGGCGTGCACGCGAAGCTTCAGAAGTCGCGCGATGCCTCGCCGCCGATATTCGGGCAGGACGCCGGTGATAAGGATCCGCAGCACGTCCTCGCTGGACTCGTGCACGCCGGAGCACCCGACGAGGCGCTCGCCATCGCTCGCGACGAAGTACGCGTCGGGTAGCCCACCGAGCTCATCGAAGACCTCGCGGCGCCAGTCCTCGAATGGGCGGGCGGTGACCTTGCCGAGAGTGGGCTGATCGACGCGCGACGTCGTGTAGAGCTCGTGGACCATCTCGAGTGCCTCGTCGCCGCGGCGCGCGCGTAGCTCCGTCAGCGTCTCGACGCGAATGCCTCGCGGCCTCACCGCGTCCTCCGCGGCACCGAGCTGCAGCGGCGCCGTCGCGAGCGCGACGACCTGCTCGTACGAGCGGACGACCTCGATGAAGCCGCGCCGCACGATGAACTCGCGGCAGGCCGTGCCGTCGTCGGCCCACAGAGATGCGACCTTCGCTGAACGCTCGTCGAGCTCGGCGCGGAGCTGCGTCCAGAGCTTGGCGCCGATCCCCTGCCGGCGCAGCCGCGGATCGACGGCGAGCCGCACGAAGTAGCGGCGCGGATCGAAGCGGCTCGGCTCGTGGTAGATCTCGCCGTACCCGAGCGGCGCGTCCTCCTCGTCGACGGCGACGACGCGCACCTGCTCGTACCGCGCGTGGTCCCACCGCCCGTCGTCTTCGCGCGCCGTCGCGACCGAGATGTCGCGTTGCTCGGCGAGTCTCTTGATGCGAACGAATGCCGGGTAGTCACGGTCCGCGAAGAGTCGGACGCGGTGCGTCAGACGCGAAGACCCGGGAGGATCCCGGCCTCACGGAGGGACCGCAGGTTTGCGAGCTCGTCGCCGATCGTGGTCGCCGCGCCGTGGCCCGGGTAGACCATGGTCTCCGGGGGCAGCGTCATCACACGCTCGAGGCTCCGCTCCATCTGCTCGCGATCGCCGCCCGGAAGATCCCATCGGCCGGTGTTCCCTCGGAAGAGGACGTCTCCCGAGAACAGGACTTTCTCGCTCTCGAGGTAGAAGCACGTCGAGCCTTCGGTGTGCCCCGGCGTGTGCAGCGCGGTCAGCTTGAGGTCGGCGATGTAGGCGAGCGCGCCTTCGTCGAAGAGGTCGTCCGCGTCGCATGGCGGGATGGGTAGATTCGTGGGCGGCCGGTCCGGCCCGAGGCGATACGCGTCGAGGCGATGGATCGCGAGACGCGCGTTCGTCGCCTCTTTCACCGCGGCGTTGCCATAGATGTGATCGGGGTGGCCGTGCGTGTTCAGGATCTCGACCAGGCGCAGCCCCTGCTCCTTGATGGCGTCGAGGGTGGTGCGTTCGCCCATCGCGGGATCGATCAGCAGGGCATCGCCACGATCGTCGACGAGGACGTAGGTGCCGTTGTCGTACGGCGGGACGCGCCATTTGAGGATCCGCATGGTCCGAGCCTACCCACTAAAGTTGCCTCGTGCGCGAGATCCCGATCGAGAACACCGCGCCGCCGATCGCCGTGACGCAGGGCCGGCCCGCGCTGCTCGCGTCGCGGCACATGGTGAGCTCGTGCCACTACCTCGCGACGTTCGCCGGGGCGCGCATGTTCGAGCTGGGCGGCAACGCGATCGATGCCGGGGTCGCGGCGGGCATCGCGCTCAATGTCCTCGAGCGGCACCTCACGGATTTCGGCGGCGTCGCTCCGATCATCGTCTTTCGGCCGGGAATGGCGGCGCCCGAGACGATTGACGGGCTCGGGCATTGGCCGGCATCGCTCGGCCTCGACGCATACCGCGCGCGGCACGGCGACGACATGCCGATCGGCGTCGAGCGCTCGGTGACTCCGGCCGCGGCCGACGCGTGGCTCACCGCGCTCGCGAGGCACGGGCGCCTCACGCTCGCGGAGGTGCTCGCTCCGTCGATCGAGCTCTGCGACGGTTTCCCGGTCTACCCGCGTCTCGCCGCGGCGATCGAACGCCTCGCCGACCGCCTTCGGGAGTGGCCGACGAGCGCGGAGGTGTTCCTCCCGAACGGACGGCCGCCGCGCGTCGGTGAGATCTTCGTGCAGCGCGATCTCGGCGCGCTCTTCCGCCGCCTCGCGGCGATCGAGCGCGCCCACCAGAGCGCCGGCCGCGCTGACGCGATCATGGCGGCGCGCGACTCGATCTATCTCGGCGACATCGCCGAGCAGATCGCGTCGTTCATGCGCGAGACGGGCGGCGCGATCACCAAAGACGACCTGCGCGCGCAACGCGTCCGCATCGAAGGGCCTGCGCACTCGACCTACCGCGGCATCGACGTCTACGCCTGCGGCCCGTGGTCGCAGGGCCCGCTCGTTCCGATGACTCTGAACATCCTCGAGGGCTACGACGTCGCCGCGTTCGGTCCGGGCTCGCTCGGGTTCCTGCACCGCTACGTCGAGGCGTTCAAGCTCGCCGCCGCCGACCGTGAGGGATTCTTCGGCGATCCCGAGCAGGTCGACGTTCCGATCGCCGGTCTACTGACGAAGAGCTACGCGGAAGAGCGCCGCGCCCTGATCGACGCCGACCGCGCGGACCCGGAGCTGCCGGCGCCGGGTGACCCATGGCGCTTCGAGGGACGCGCCGGTCACGCGGGCTATCGGCCGCGCGTCGCAGAGGGGGTGGGCGCCCCGGACACCTCGTTCGCCTGCGCGATGGACGCGGAGGGCAACGCCTTCGCCGCGACGCCGTCGGATCCCGCACTCGGCGCCCCGCTCGTTCGAGGACTCGGGATGATCGTGTCGACACGCGGCGCGCAGCTCTGGACGACGCCCGGCCATCCCTCGGCGATCGCGCCCGGCAAGCGACCGCGTCTCACACCCAACCCCGCGCTTCTCATGAAGGACGGGCGGGCGCTCATGCCGTTCGGATGCCCCGGCGAAGACGCGCAGTGCCAGGCGATGGTCCAGGTCGTCTGCAACATCGTCGACTTCGGGATGAACACGCAGGCCGCGATCGAAGCGCCGCGCGTGATCTCGCGCTCATTCCCATGGACGTTCCATCCGCACGCGTATGAGCCCGGGGTTCTGACGGTGGAAGCGCGCGTCGCACCGGATATACGCGACGGTCTCGCACGCCGCGGCCACATCATCCGCATGCTTCCCGACTTCTCCCCGGCCGCCGCGGGCGTGTGCGCGGTGCGGCGCCTCGACACGGGCACGCTCGAAGGCGGCGCCGATCCGCGCCGCGAGAGCTACGTGGCGGGTTGGTGATGGAGGAAGCCGAGAAAGCCTGGCGCGCGGAGTTCCCGATCACCGAGCGCCTGAACTACCTGAACAACTGCTCGCTGACCCCACTTCATCGCCGCGGCCGCGAGCGCGTCGAGCGTTACCTCGACGAGTGGACCGAGCAGGGCGGCCGCGCGTGGTACGACCACTGGATCGGCGAGTACGAAGGATTCCGCGAGGACCTTGCGCGGGTGCTCGGCGCATCGGTCGACGAGATCGCCATCGAGCCGAACGTCTCCGCGGGCCTCGTCGGCATCGCGAGCACGTTCGACTACTCGAAACGGCCGAAGGTGATCGTGTCCGACCTCGACTTCCCGACCGACGGTCACGCCTTCCTCGCCGTGGCGGACCGCGGCGCCCGCGTTGAGTTCGTGCGCAGCCCCGATCGGGTCCGCGTGCCGCTCGAGTTGTTCGAGCGTGCCGTGGACGAGCGCACCGCCGCCGTGTGCACCGGGCACGTGTATTTCACGACCGGCTGGATCCAGGACGTCCGCGCCCTCGCGCAGATCTGCCATCGCAAGGGCGCCCTGCTCGTCGTCGACGCGTACCAGTCGATCGGAGCGTTCCCCTTCGATGTGGCGGCGAGCGGCGTCGATTATCTCGTCGGTGGCACGCTCAAGTGGTTGATGGGCGGGCCTGGGATCGCGTTCCTCTACGCGCGCGCCGGTGTCGCCGAGCGCGCGCGCCCGAGCGCGGTCGGGTGGTGGGGCGTGAAGGAGCCCTTCGCGTTCGACGTGGAGCACCTCGACTACGGCACTGGCGCGCGGCGTTTCGAGTACGGCACGCCGGCGGTCGCCGCGATCTACGCGGCGCGCGCGGGCCTCGAGCTCCTCGCGGAGATCGGGATCGAGAGGGTCCGCGAACGACACAAGCTCCTATCGCAGCGCCTGGTCGATGGCGCTCTGGATCAGGGGTGGACCATCCGCTGTCCGCGCGACCCCGAGGAGCGCACGCCCATCGTCACGCTCGAGCATCCCGATCCGTCCTCGGTGGTGAACGCGCTGCGCGCCGCCGGAGTGATCTGCGATTACCGTCCCGGTCTGATACGTCTCTCGCCGCACTATTTCAATACGCTCGAGGAGATGGACCGCGCGCTCGCGCTGCTCGAACCGCTTCGCGTCGCGCACGCTGTCGCCTGACGCGACCCCTTCACCGCGGCCGGATCATCGCGTGGATCATTCTGATCGCGTTCCTCGCTGTCCCGACTTATGTGCTCCGCCTCGGAGGGACACCGGTGGGGATCGGGGCCGAGGACTTTTTCAAATATTCGACTGCGATCGTGGTGGTCTCCTCCGATGCCGTCCTGCTTCTCATCGTGCTCGTGGTCGCGCGCGGGCTCCCGTTCCGCGAGACGTTCGCGCTTCGCGCGCCGACCTCGTGGCGGCGCGCTTTTGTGATCGGCCTCGCGACCCTGGTCGCCGCGTATGCGCTTTCGTTCCTCGAGGTCGCGATCGTTCCGGGCGCCGGCCGGGAGCAGGGCGTGCCCGAGTTCTGGGATCCCACGCGCATCGGAGCGTGGGCCGCGAGCCTCTTCGCCATTGCGGTGTTCGTTCCGATCTTCGAAGAGTCGCTCTGTCGCGGACTCGGCTATGCGCTCTTCGAGCCGCTCGGCCCACTGGCCGCGGTCCTGATCACGGCGGTCGCGTTTACGCTCGCGCACGGCGTGATCGTCGACATCCCGGTGATCCTCGCGACCGGCATCGGTCTCGGTTACATGCGCGCCTCGACCGGGAGCATCTTTCCCTGCATCGCGCTTCACGGCTTTTTCAATGGGTTCGGTCTGGTGGTCGCAGCTCTCGTCGCCCGGGGTTAGCCCCTTCGGAGCCCCGCGATCGCCGCGATGAGATCGCCGCCCGGGTCGACGAAATCGGTCCGCCCCGCGGCCGCGCGTTCCCCTGCGAGCACATGCGCGCGAAGGCGTTCCGCCGGTAGGAGCGGGTCCGCGAGGTTCGCGGGGTCGTGATCGATCCCGTAGTCCTCCTTGATCCGCCGCCGCGTCTCGACCCATCGCACGATGGCATCGCGATCGGGCTCAGGCAGCGCCGCATAGGCCCCGAGGTCGTTTAGCGCATCGCGGTAGGGGAGCAGCCGCCGCCGCTCCGTGCCGCGCGGATGCTCGCGGGCGAGCGCAATTTCTTTCGTGCCGATCACCGTCCCATCGTACGGACCGGGATCAGGTCCAGGGCGCTTCCCTCCGAATGAGATGACCAACCGTAATCGGCTGTTACCGTTGGTTCATGGCAGTTGAGACGGCCGGGGTCTATCTCGCATTCGATGGGGGCCCTGACGCGTCCGGCCCAGGCGGCATGGGGATCGGGCCGTACGACGAGATCGTCCTCCGCGGCGCGCGCGCCGTCGGTGAGCGCGATGGGCTTGGGAAGGTCATCGCCCTGAGGAGCGCGGCCGGGAGCTGGCGCGACGCCGAGTCGGCCTCGAGTGGGTCGGACCAGGTCGAGACGGGTCGCGGCGACCTCCGCATCAGCGGTGGAGCCGGCGAGGTCCTCGTGCGGTTTTCGGACGACGAGCTGGCCGGTCACACCGCGGTCCCCGACCTCGGGCCATTCGCCGTCGTGGTCGTAGGCACGCACGAGGTGCATGGCGACGAGGACACCCTCGCCGTCCGCGTGTCGCGCATCTCGCCGTGGCAGCTGACCGACCGTGCCGGCTCCGGATTCCAGGGCGCGATGAAGGAAGCGCTCGTCTTCGTCGCCACCGGGCGCACCACGTCGAGCCAGCCGCGGCAGGTCGCCCCGGCGCCGCAAGCACGCCCATTGCAGCCCGCACCCGCACCCGCGCCGGCCTCCGCCCCTGCGCCCGCTCAAGCGGAGGAACAGGAGCCATCGGTCTGGGTCGACCGCGCGAAGATCGCTCCGAATATCTACATCTCGAGGCCCGACAAGAAGCGCTAGGCGGTCCCGGTCGCCGTGACCCTTCGAGCGGCCGCCATATAGAGGACGAGCGCTGCGGCGCCCACCTCGACGAGCGGCGACATGAAGCCGATGAGGTCCAGTCCGCCGATGGCGATCGCGCCGCCGATCCCGACCTGACCAGCGAAAAGCGGCACGCTCACAAGAAGCCAGACGCCCACCACCACGATCGCGATGATCGCGAGGGTGCGCCATTGGCGTGCCTCGACGACGCGCAGCAGAAGCACGACGCCACACGCGACGCCGCCCGCGGCCGCTGACAGGAGGAGCAGCGTGCCCGCCGCGACTGCGGTCGCCGACAGAAGCAGCGCTCCCAGGATCGCGGAGGTGATGCCTTGCGTGAGTGCCAGCGCCCCCGCTGCTTCGAGAATCGGGTTGCCATTGCCTTCGGCCGTGCGAATCCAGCGCACGAGCCAGTACGCTGCCGCGACGCCGAGCGCTTCCGGCCAGAGAGCGAGGACATAGGAGAAGGGCGAGCAGACCGACGATTCGGAGACGATCGCGCGACAAAAGCGCACGAGCGAGGGAAGCGCGAGCAATCTCTCGATCAGGACGATCCCCGCGTACACGGTGACCGCACCTCGGCCTCCGACGTTGAACGCGACCGATAACGCGGTCGCGGTCGCGGCGAGCGTCGCGACGCCGCCGACCCACGCGAGCGGTGCGCCGAGCACGCGGGCGATCATGGTCAGGACCACGACGAGCACCGCGGAGACGAAGAAGCCTGCCCCGAAAGCTGCGAGCACGCCCCACATCGGGGATGCCGGCGCGAATCGGGGGTTCGGGACGCGGCGTGCAAGCTCGAAGACCCGCGGGAATTCGGCTCGCAGTCCGTCGATCATCGCCCGCCTATTCTGGCCACATGACATTGCAGACCGGTAGCGAGCGCGACGTGCTCGTGTTGGCGAAGACGATCGGTGCGAACGAATTTCCCGTGGAGCGTCCGGGTGTCATCGCGCAGGACCGCGCGAGCGGCGCTCTCCTCCGACTCGCACCGTTTCCATGGAAGGGCGCCGATACGGATCCGCCGGTCCAACGCTGGTCGTGGTTGCAGCTCGGTGCCACACCCGACGAGCGCGACCCGCGTCCCGAGACCCACACCGTTCAGGGAGAGATCCTCCCGACCGGTTACGTCGACGCCAAGGAAGGGTGGCGCCTGCGCTGGCCGTTCGTGCGGCCACACCTGCGCGGATCCGTGGAAGCGCTCGTCGAGCTCTCGCGCGCGCGGTCGACGACGATGGGATTCGTTCGGCCCCAGCCGGACATCGACATCGTTCAGCTTCCGCTCCGCCTTCGTTTCCGCTGCGCGAGCGACGACTGCGACACGATGCACGAGCTGCCGGTGCTCGACTGGGAGCTCCACTCGCTCGCGCAGGCGACGCGCACGAAGTACGGACCGTCGTGGGCGACGAAGTTCCGCGAGACCTGGGGGGCTCCGTTAGCTGAGCGCTACGACGTGCATCTCCTGCTGTCGGCGTATGCGCAGGCCCCGACAAAGCTCTACGTCGCGGGGCTGTTCTACCCGCCGAAGGTGGCGGAGGATGCGCACGAACACGTCCATCACGTGCAGCACCGTCAGCACGCGAGCTAGACCTTCCCGACGAGCTCCCGCGGCACGTCGTGTCGGTCGAGGCCGATCTCGCTGGGCTTGCCCTCGTAGCCATGGGGAAAGATCCGTAGCAGGAGGTAGGTGCCGGTGGTCGGGTCGTCCGAGCGGTCGACGACGACCGACGGACCCCAGCGCGAGTCGAAGCGCTCGCCCACCTCAGGCTTCTTCTTCGCGAGGTCGAAACCCTCCTTGTCCCACTGCAGCACGGCGTAGCTGCGCACGACGCGCTCCTCGTCGCCGCCTTCGTCCGGACGCCAGCGATGGATCTCGGGGTGTTCCCTCTGGCAGACGGCGGGCGAGCCTGAGTGGAGCGTCACCCACTTGTAGACGTCCGCGTCCTTCGACTGGGCGCCCTGGGGATACGCTTCCCGGTGCAGCTTCTCGCCGACCGTGCAGAGGTAGTAGAAAAGCATGTGGGGAGCAGGATAGCCAGAGATGGAGCCGCGCACGATCACCGTCGAAGGGCTGCGCACCCGCGTCCTCGTCGAGGACGGAGCCGGCGCGGCGCGCGAGCCGATCGTGCTCATTCACGGAGTCGGCGGCTGGGCTGAGAACTGGCGGCCGGTCATGGCTGCCCTAGCTTCGACCGGACGTCAGGTCATCGCGCTCGACCTTCCCGGTTTCGGGCAGAGCGAAAAGCCGCGGCGCGTTCGCTACTTCGGGCCTGACGATGCGTTCTATCCGCGCTTCGTCATCGCGGCTATGGATGTCCTCGGCATCGAGCGCGCGCACATCGCGGGGAACTCGATGGGTGGCGCGGTCGCGTACATGACGGCCGTGACCGCGCCCTCGCGGACGCGATCGCTCGTCCTTGTCGCGCCGGGTGGCCTGGGGCGCGACGTGGCGTTCTTCCTGCGCGCGTGCTCGTTGCCGGGATTCGGTCTCGTTGCGCGACTGCCTCGACCCCGCAGCGCCGCGCGCGAAGTTCTGCGTACATGTTTCTACGACGCGGCGCGCATCACGCCGGAGCTCTACGCGGAAGCGGAGCTCTATGGCAACAGCTCGTTCCCGGAGTTCGTGCGCGCTCTCTCCGCCGGTGTCGGGATCCGGGGCGTGCGCCGCTCACTGCGCAACGCGTGGATCGCGCGTGCTTCGGCGTACTGCGGTCCGGCGCTCGTCGTATGGGGCCGGGAGGACCTCGTGCTCCCATTGCGCCATCTCGCGGACGTCCACGCCGCGCTACCGCAGGCGCAGGTCGCGCTGATCGAGCGCTGCGGCCACATGCCCCAGGCGGAGCGCCCCGAGGAGTTCCTTGCCGCGACCCTGCCATTCCTCGAACGGGCGGAGCAAGCCGCGGCGGCGTAGTGGCGCGGAACTGGCACCATTGAAGTGGATGAAGACGGGCACACGCCCCGACATCGCGGTCACTACCCCTAACGCGAAGCTCAACCTCAGCGCTCAGGAGGTCATCGCCGACTACCGGCTCGCCGTGCGCAGCCGGGCGGCGAGCGAGCTCTCCAGGCGCGAGGTCCTGGTCGGGAACGCGCCCTTCGGCATCTCCGGGGAGGGCAAGGAGATCGCCCAGCTCGGGATGGCCAAGGCGTTCCGGGCGGGGGACTGGCGCTCCGGCTACTACCGCGACCAGACATTCATGTTCGCTGTGGGGCTGGCCGACCTGCCCCAGTATTTCGCGCAGCTCTACGCCGATCCCGACGTCGTCCGCGACCCCAACTCGGCGGGCCGCCAGATGCTGAGCCACTTCGCGACGCGGATCCTCGACGAACGCGGGCGATGGAAGGACCTACTCGCGTCCGGGCAATCCGCCTCGGAGCTATCGCCGGTCGCCGCGCAGATGCCGCGATCGGTCGGGCTGGCCTGGGCGTCGAAGCTCTACCGCGAGTCGCCCGCGCCGCGCACCGTCGCGCGCGGCTTCTCCCACAACGGAGAGGAAGTGTGCTTCGCGACCATCGGGAACGCCGGAACGAGCGAGGGCGTCTTCTGGGAAAGCCTGAATGCCGCGGGCGTGCTGCGGATTCCCCTCGTCATCTCGGTATGGGATGACGGCTACGGGATCTCCGTTCCGAACGAGTTCCAGACGACGAAGGGGTCGATCTCGGCTGTGCTGGAGGGCTTCCGGCGCGACAAGAATGGGTCCGGCCTCGACCTCTACACCGTGAAGGGCCACGACTACGTCGCGTGCTGCGACGTCTATCAGATCGCCGTCGAACGGGCGCGCCGCGATCACATCCCGTCGGTCGTGCACGTCACCGAGATGACGCAGCCGCAAGGTCACTCGACGAGCGGCTCGCACGAGCGCTACAAGTCGAAAGACCGGCTCCGCTTCGAGATCGAGTTCGATCCGATCCGCCGCATGCGCGAATGGATGATCAGCGAAGAGATCGCCGACGCGACGGCGCTCGACGCGCTGGAGCGCGAAGCCCGCGCCGAGGTCGAGCGGACGCGTGAGGCGGCCTTCGACGCGTATGTCGCCCCCATCCACGCCGATCGTGAACACGCGCTCGAGATCATCGAGGAGAGCGCCGCGGAGACCGGCGCGGACCTCGATGCGATCGTGGCCGAGCTGCGCTCGACGGAGCCGCCGACGCGACGGCTCGTCGCGTCGACCGCGCGCCGCGCGCTTGTCGCCCTGCGGGGGCAGGCGTCACGGGAGCTGGCCACGTTCGTCGAGTCGTATCGCAAACAAAACGACGAGCTCTTCAACTCGCACCTGTACTCGAGATCCGAGGAGTCACCTCTTCGCATCGGCGCCGTAGCGCCCGTCTACGCCAAGGACGCCGAGACGGTGGATGGCCGCATGATCCTGTTGCGGTGCTTCGACGCCAACCTCGCGCGCGATCCGCGCCTCCTCATCCTGGGCGAGGACGTCGGGAAGCTCGGCGACGTGAACCTCGTCTTCGAGGGTCTGCAGGCCAAACACGGCGACCAGCGCGTCATCGACACGGGCATCCGCGAGGCGACCATCCTCGGGCAGGGGATCGGCGCCGCATTGCGGGGCCTGCGTCCGGTCGTCGACATCCAGTACGTCGACTACCTCCTCTACGCGCTCGAGCTCGCGTCCGACGACCTCGCCACGTTGCACTGGCGCACAGGGGGCGGCCAGAAGGCGCCTGTCCTCATCCGCACGAAAGGCCACCGGTTGCAGGGCATCTGGCACACCGGATCTCCGATGGCGACGATCGTTTCGTCGTTGCGCGGGCTCCACGTTGCGGTGCCGCGCGACATGACGCGCGCGGCCGGCCTGTACAACACGCTGCTCCGGGGGGACGATCCCGCACTTCTCATCGAGGTGCTCTCGGGTTACCGATTGAAGGAACGACTGCCGGACAACATCGGCGAGTTCACCATCCCGCTCGGCGTGACCGAGACGATCCGCGAGGGTTCGGACGTGACGCTCGTGACGTACGGCGCCCTGTGCCGAATCGCGATCGAGGCCGCGGGCGATCTCGCGGCCCTCGGCATCGAGACGGAGATCGTCGACGTGCAGACGCTGTTGCCGTTCGACCGCGATCACGCGATCGCGGAATCCATCCAGAAGACCGGCGCGCTGCTCGTTGTCGATGAGGATGTGCCCGGTGGAGCGTCCGCATACATCGTGCGCGAGGTCGTCGAGACGCAGGGCGCGATCGACGATCTCGACGTCGGGCCGCGCACGCTGACCGGCGCGCCGAACCGCGTCGCGGTCGGCAATGACGGTGACTACTTCTCGAAGCCGAACCGCGA
>DATCPK010000126.1:0-2897 GCA_036570125.1 Candidatus Limnocylindria bacterium | reverse complement strand
GGAGCGGCCCCGGGGCGGGCGGAGATGCGACCGCGTCCGCGATACTCGGGGACGTGATCCAGATCGCGCGGCACACCGCATAGTGCGGACGGTTCTCAAGTTCGGCGGGACGTCCGTCGCGTCGCCCGCCGCATTGTTGCGCGTCGCCGAGATCGTGAAAGGCACGAAGGGCCAGCGGATCGTCGTGGTCTCCGCCACGGCGGGGACCACCGACGCGCTCATCGGCGCAGCCCGTGCCGCAGAAGGCGGGGACGCGCAGACGGCGCAGGACACGATCTTGAGATTGTCGGGAGAGCACCGGAACCTCGTTGCGGACGCGCTCGGGTTCGAATCGGCAGACGTGCTGAAGGAGATCGCCGACCTTACCGAACGCACCACCGCGCTCCTGCAGAGCGTTGCGATCCTCCGCGAGTGCACCGCGCGAACGCTCGATGCGATCGTCTCGTACGGCGAGCGCATCTCGGCGCCGATCGTCGCCGCGGTCCTGAACCACACCGGCACGAAGGCTGAAGCGCTCTCGGCTGAAGGACTCATCATCACCGACGATGCGTTCGGTCACGCCAATCCGATCGTCGACGAGACCCGCGCACGCGCATCGAAGGAGCTCGACTCGCGGCTCGGGTACGGCGTGGTACCGGTGGTGACCGGCTTCATCGGCTCGACCGTCGACGGGGTCACGACGACCCTCGGGCGGGGCGGGTCCGACTATTCGGCTGCGGTGCTCGCCGCGGCCACGAAGGCGGACGATCTGCGCATCTACACCGACGTGAGCGGCGTGATGAGCGCCGATCCCCGCGTCGTGAAGGGCGCGAAGCCCCTCGATTCGATGTCGTACGCCGAAGCCGCCGAGCTCAGCTACTTCGGCGCGAAGGTCATCCACCCGCGCACGGTGCTCCCCGCGGTCGAGGCGGGCATTCCCGTCCGCATCCTCAACACGTTCGCGCCGTCGGACAAGGGGACGACGATCACGAACAACACCGACAAGGACGGCAGTGTCGTGAAGGCGACCACGTCGCTCGGCGGGCTCGGGATGATCACCGTGCAGGGCGCGGGCATGAGCGGCGTACCCGGCTTCGCAGCGCGCGTGTTCGACACCGCGGCGGCCGAGAAGGTCTCCGTGATGATGATCAGCCAATCGTCGAGCGAGAACTCGATCTGCCTGGTCATACCCGACGACGCGACCGACCGCCTCAAGGGCGCGCTCGAGCGGATGTTCAACGCGGAGCTCCGGCGCCACGATGTGGAGAAGATCGACGTCGAGCGCCCCGTCGCGATCGTCGCGGCGGTGGGGGAGGGGATGCGCGGCACGCCCGGCGTGGCCGCGCGGGTGTTCACGGCCCTCGGCAAGGCGAGCGTGAACGTGGTCGCGATCGCGCAAGGCTCGAGCGAGCTGAACATCTCGCTGGTCGTGATGGAGAAGGACCGCGAGAAGGCGGTCCGCCTTATCCACGAAGAGTTCCACCGCTGAGGACGCTCAACCACTTCAGCTATCTCCTTCTCGCGCTCGCTGTCACGCTCCCGACGATCGTGGGGATCGCGATCGTTCTCGCGCCGGCTGGATCGGCCGCGCTGCCGGCGATCGGTGCCACACTCGCGATCGATCTCGTTGTCTTCGGTGGGATCTGGCTCGCGATGCGGCCGGGTAGCGCTGACATCACCTCACCGGAGCAGCTCGCGCGCCTTGTGAAAGGCGGCAAGCCGGTCGTCGTCGAGCTGTATTCGAACTTCTGCCTCATCTGCATGGCGAACCGGCAGAGCATCAAGATCGCGGCGACGAGTCTCAGCGGCCTGTGCCGATTCGTCCGCGTGGAACTGCCGACCGCGGCGGGCGCGGCGATCGGCGACTTCTACAAATGCCGCTACACACCGAGCTATCTCGTCTTCGACGACCACGGCGACCTGGTGCGCACGGTGATCCCTGACAACGTGACGCCGATCGCGAACGGCTACCGCGTGCTCGACGAGACGGGCGCGGTCGTCAGCCGAGCGCAGCGGGTGACGCCGGAGCTGCTCGTCGATCTAGTTCGTTTCGCCGGCTGACGCTCGCCGTCCTGCCGTCTGCCACACTCGACTGCGTGCGCGACCCTGGCGCTCCCGTCGATCTGTACCGCCTGCTCGAAGCAGCCGACGAGCCCGAGCTCATCGACCGCGAGATGCCCGAGGACGCGGAGATCCTCGAGCTCGGCGCGGGTTCCGGCCGCATCACGCATCCGCTCATCGCGCTCGGTCGGCGCGTCGTCGTCGTCGACTTCAATCCCGAGATGCTCGACCTCATTGAAGGGGCGGAGAAGGTCGAAGCCCGCATCCAGGACCTGAACCTCGGCCGAACTTTCGGCGGCGTGCTCCTAATGAGCAATTTGATCAACAACTCCGATCCGAACGAGCGCCTTGCGCTCTTACGTGCGATCCAGCGCCACCTGAGCGCGCACGGCGTTGCGCTCATCGAGCGTTACGACCCCGGCGCGGGGGAGGATCCGACGCCTACGGAACACCAGCGGTACGGAATCACCATCCGCGCGTTCGACATCCACCGCGAGGGGAAGCTGCTGTACCAAAAGATCGAATACGACGCCGGCGTGCGCGGACGCTGGATGGTCGACCTGCAGGGCGCCCGCATCCTTACCGACGACGAGATGCTCGCCGACCTCGCCGCGGCCGGGCTCCGTCTCCTGCGCTGGATCGACGAACGGCACCGCTGGCTTGCCGCGGCACTCCTCTGATACGCCGAGCGAACTGCGCGCCGCCATTGTCATTCAGTGACCGTGCGTTTCCTCGCCATCGCCATTCTCGCGGCCATCGTCTTCGCGATCGGTCCGGCTGAGCCGGGCTGCCAGCCGCGGCCGCCAGAGAGCGACGCGCGGCACTCGAGCGGTCTCGCGCTCGCTCCAGGCCGTGGG
>DATCPK010000125.1:0-47197 GCA_036570125.1 Candidatus Limnocylindria bacterium | reverse complement strand
ACCCGTTCGTCGATCGCGTAGCGCTGGGTGGGCAAGCGGGGCTTCGTCGATGAGATCGTCGACCCTACGCTCGCGCTCGACGGAAGGTCCCTGCCGCAAAAACGGCAGAGGACCGCGGCGTCTTGGATCTGCTCGGCACAGAAGGGGCAAGCGCGCATCGCCGTAAGGCTAGCGCTCATCGCGCTAGCGCGAGCGGAGCCACCTCTCGCCGAGCAGGATCGCAACGAACAGGGCCGCGATGCCGAGAAATTCCCCCAGGCCGCCGCGGTCAATCGCCGGGCGGATCACCGCGACGAACAGGAGCAGCGTCAGGACCGCCGCGGCAGTCGCCATGAATACGACGCGCATGGTCACGCTGAGGGTGGCTCCGGCTCGGGCGGCGCGAAATCGTCCTTCTTCCCGCGGATGCGGCGGAGCGCCCACGCGATCGGGTCGTAGTGCGCGCTCACGACGCGCTCCTTCAACGGGATGATCGCGTTGTCGGTGATGTGGATGTCCTCGGGGCACACCTCGGTGCAGCACTTTGTGATGTTGCAGAACCCGAGGCCGTGCTTCGCGCGGATGAGGTCGACACGCTCGTTCGCGTCGAGCGGATGCATCTCGAGCGCCGCGAGCCGCACGAAGAACCGCGGACCGGAGAAGCTCTGCTTGTTCTCCTCGTGGTCGCGGATGACGTGGCAGACGTCCTGGCAGAGGAAGCACTCGATGCACTTGTGAAATTCCTGCACGCGCTCGATGTCCTCTTGGTACATGCGCCGCTTGCCGTCGGGATCCTTCGGCTTCGGCTTGAAGGGCGGGATCGTCTTCGCCTTCTCGTAGTTGAAGGACACGTCCGTGACGAGGTCCTTGATGACCGGGAACGTTTTCACCGGCGAGATCGTGATGTGCTCGCCCGGTTCGAACTCGTTCATCCGCGTCATGCACATGAGCTTCGGGTGTCCGTTCACCTCGGCGCTGCACGAACCACATTTGCCCGCCTTGCAGTTCCAGCGCACCGCGAGATCCGGCGCCTTCTCCGCCTGGATGCGGTGGACGACGTCGAGCACGACCATGCCCTCGGCGGCCTCCACCGTGTACGGCATGAAGTCGCCGCCCGATGCGTCGCCGCGCCAGACCCAGACCTGAAGCTCGGCCATCAGTCGTCGCCCGCCGCGGCAACGGCTGCCTTGGCGCCGGTGGCGGCGTCGCCCGACGGCTTGTCCTCGCCCAGAAGGGCGCTCAGCTCCGCCGGCACCTTCGGGATCGGCTCGGTCGTGATCATGAGGCGGCCGTCGCGCTTGCGGATGACCACGTTCTTAGTCCCCCACTCCGCGTCGGGCTTGGGGAAATCCTCGCGGGTGTGGCCGCCGCGGCTCTCCTCGCGGACGAGAGCGCTTCGCGTCACCGCCTCCGAGACCCCGATGAGGTTCTCGAGATCGAGCGCGAGGTGCCAACCCGGGTTGTAGATACGCGAGCCCGTCACGCTGGCCCGAGCCGCTCGCGCACGGAGCCGTTCGAGGCGCGCGAGCGCTTCCTCGAGCTCATCGCGCTTCCGGATGATCCCGACGAGCTCCTGCATCATGTCCTGCAGCTCCGAGTGGATCGCGTACGGGTTTTCGTCGCCCGGCTTCTCGAACGGCGTTTCCATCCGTTGCGCGAACGCGCTCAGCTGCGCGTCGTCGATCTTCGTCGCGCGCGCTTTCTTGCTGTACTCGGCCGCGGCCTCGCCGGCGCGCCGCCCGAAGACGAGCAGGTCCGAGAGGGAATTCCCGCCGAGGCGGTTCGCGCCGTGCATTCCCGCAGCGACCTCGCCCGCGGCGTAGAGCCCCGGCACCGTCGCGGCCTCCGTGTCCGGGTCGACGCGAATCCCGCCCATGATGTAGTGGAGCGTCGGACCGATCTCCATCTGCTGCTTCGTGATGTCGACGTCGGCCAGCTCCTTGAACTGGTGGTACATCGAGGGGAGGCGGCGCTTGATGTAGTCGGCCGATCGACGCGTCGCGATGTCGAGGAAGACGCCGCCGTGCTCGGTGCCGCGTCCGGCCTTCACCTCTGAGTTGATCGCGCGCGCGACCTCGTCGCGCGGCAGAAGATCGGGCGTTCGGCGATTGTTCTTCTTGTCCTCGAACCACGCGTCCGCCTCCTTCTCGGTGTCGGCGGTCTCGGCCCGGAAGAAAGCGGGGACGTAGTTGAACATGAAGCGCTCGCCGGATTTGTTCCGCAGCGTTCCGCCGTCGCCGCGCACGCCCTCGGTAACGAGAAGGCCGCGGACCGAGGGAGGCCAGACCATTCCGGTCGGATGGAACTGGGTCATCTCCATGTCGATGAGATCGGCGCCGGCCTCGAGCGCCATCGCGATCCCGTCGCCCGTGTACTCCCACGAGTTCGAGGTCACCCGCCACGCCCGGCCGACCCCGCCGGTCGCGAGCACGACGGCCTTCGCGGCGAACGCGACGAGCTTCCCGGATTGGCGCCAGTAGCCGATCGCACCCGTGACACGCTCGCCGTCGGTGATGAGGTGGCGAAGCGTGCACTCCATGAACACGTCGATGCCCTGCGCGACGGCCGCGTCCTGCAGCGTGCGGATCATCTCGAGGCCGGTGCGGTCGCCGACGTGCGCGAGCCGCGCATACCTATGCCCGCCGAAGTCGCGCTGCAGGATGAGACCGTCCTTCGTGCGGTCGAACAGTGCGCCCCATTCCTCGAGCTCGAGCACTCGATCCGGCGCCTCCTGCGCGTGCAGCTGCGCCATGCGCCAGTTGTTCAGGAGCTTGCCGCCGCGCATGGTGTCGCGGAAATGGACCTTCCAGTTGTCCTCGGGCCACACGTTGCCGAGCGCCGCGGCGATGCCGCCCTCGGCCATGACCGTGTGCGCCTTACCGAGAAGCGACTTGCAGACGATCGCGGTCTTCGCGCCGCGCGCGTGCGCCTCGAGCGCGGCGCGCAATCCCGCGCCGCCCGCGCCGACAACGACTACGTCGTACTCGTGACGTTCGATATCGCCCCCGCTCAATCTCTTGCCTCCGGCAAGGAGACGCGCTCAGGGCTGATCGACTCACTCCTCGTGGCAAAGCCACTCGTCGTTCGAATCATCTTTAGAACACGATCCTCGGATCGTGCAGCACGCCCATCGCGAGGAGCCGGATGTACGCGTCGGTGCCGCCAACGACGAGGAGGCTCGCCCATGCCCATCGGGCGTGCCGCGCGTTCAGCCAGTTTGCCCAGCTCCACAGACGGAATCGCAGGGACTTCTGGTGGAAGCTATCGAGGTAGCCGCCCACGAGGTAGCGCAATGAATGGCAGCTCGCCGAATAGCCCGATAAAAGGATCACGTTCGCGAGCATGAGGATCGAGCCGAGCCCGATGCCGAAGTGGCCGTTGAAGTTGAACGCGAGGATCACATCCCACCACAGGAAGATGAGAAGTGTCGTCGCGAAAATGAGGGCGTACCGGTGGAGGTTCATGACGAGGAACGGGAACCGCGTCTCGCCGGCGTATCTGCTACGCGCGTCGGGGACGGCGCACGCCGGCGGCGACCAGAAGAACGCGCGGTAGTAGGAGCGGCGGTAGTAATAGCAGGTGACTCGGAAGGCGAGCGGGAACGCGACGATGAGGATCGCGGGCGACAGATTCCAGTACGAGCCAATGATCGGCAGCGTCGGATGCACGCAGTTCGCGGTGAGACACGGGGAGTAGAGCGGAGAGAGATAGGGCTCGAAGTAATAGTTGGTGCCGACGAGCCCGGCCCACGCCGAGTACAGGACGAACGCGCCGAGCACCGCGACGATGACGACAGGCTCGACCCACCAGAGATCCGCTCGCTCGTGCGGTCGATCGCGAACCTTGACCGCCGACGCTTGTGCCACCGCCGGCGATGGTGGGCGTGCTGCAGCCAGAACGCAAAGGTCTTAAGGCGCTCGCTCTGATAGCGATAGGCTATGAGACGTGGAGCTCCACCAACTCCGCTACTTCGTCGCCGTGGCCGAAGAACGCCATTTCACCAAAGCCGCGCGCGGGCTCGGCGTCGCGCAGCCCTCGGTGTCGCGCGCCATTCGCGTGCTCGAGGAGGAGCTCGGCACTCCCCTCTTCCACCGCATGAAGGGCAACGTCGCGCTCACGCCGGCAGGCGAGATCTTCATGCCGTGGGCGCGGCGAGTGCTGGTCGACGTCGACGGCGCGACGGGCGAGGTCCGCGAGCTCGCCGACCTCCGGCGTGGACGGCTCGCGGTCGGCGCGACGCCGTCGCTTACCATCACGGTCCTTCCGCCGGCGCTGGCGAAGTTCCACGCGGCGTTCCCCGGCATCCACCTCGTCGTGCACGAAGCCGGATCGCGCGACCTCGTCGCGGAGCTCGAGCAGGGTGCACTGGACGTCGCGCTGGTGATCATGCCGCTGCGGCATGAATCACTAGAGACGGCGCCTTTGCTTCGCGAGGAGCTCGTCGTCGCGGTCCCGCACGGTCACCCGTTCGCGTCGCGGAAGACGGTCCCGATCGCCGAGCTCAAGGGCACACCACTGGTGATGTTCCGCGATGGCTACGACCTGCGAGCGGCGACGGTCGCCGCGTGCCGCCGCGCCGGATTCGACCCGGTCTTCGCGCTCGAAGGGGGCGAGATGGACGGCGTGCTCCGTTTCGCGGCGGCGGGCCTCGGCGTCGCCGTCGTCCCGAGCCTGGTGATCGACCCCACGGGACCCTTGCGCGCGGTCCGCCTCGCGGAACCGCTCACGCGCACGATCGGTTTCGCGAACCGTCGCGACCGCCATCTCTCGCGCGCCGGACGCGAGTTCGTCGAGACCGTCCGGGGACTCGTGCGCGCGCGCGACTGGCTGCGCACGCGGCCGCCGGGACTGACGGTGCTTGACCCGAGAAGCTAGTGAAGTGCCGGTGCGTGGGGCCGAGCCTCGGCCCACGCACGGCTATCGAGCTACGGGCAGGCCGGGCCTGTGACCGGGAACGTCATTGCCGAGCCGACGGGCGTCACAAAGAGGACATAGACCGTTGCGGGGGTTGTTCCCGTGTTCTGAGCGCGACCGATGTTGTCTGCGCCACCTTCGACGAACGACTGGCCGACGGTGTATGTCCGAGTGCTGCAGTCACTCTCCTGGAAGGTGATCTGACCTTGCTGCACGGTGACGAAGGTCGGACCCGGGTGGTAGTGCCACGGCGTTCTGTCGCCGGGTTGGAAGGTAAGCGAGGCGTGGACGAAGTCGACCGGTGCTTTGTTCTCAAACTTCGCCAGACCCGGGATATTCACCTTCACCTTGTCGGTCAGCGTGCCCCTCGCATTCACGGTTGTGACAATCGCCGCCAAGGCCAGACCGCCCGCGAGAATGGTTGCGATGACCACGAAGACGCTCGTGTAGGTAAGGCGACGCATGAGAACCTCCCCGAAATTCGAGCTTGCGCGTCAGCCGGGCGAGTCCGACTCACGCCGTTGCGCGTATCGTTGCACATAGCCTTGTAACGGGTAGCCTCTCGCGGCGTGGACTCTCGCCACAACTGGATCGTATGGATCCACATCGTGGGCGGCTTCACGTTTCGCGCTCGCGCACGGGGTGTCCGCGCGCGTCGCGTTCAATCTCCGCGAGGAACGCGAGGTGCCGCGGGTGCAGGCACTTCTCGACCTATCGAAGCTCGCGACGCAGGGCCTGTACGTCGCGATGTACGTCCTGCTCGGCGCGGGCATCCTCGCCGCGTTCATGGCCGGTTTCTGGGGCCGCGGGTGGATCTGGACGGCAATCGTGATCCTCGTGGCCAGGTCTGACGGGCTGATCAAAGGGAGGGGCCGCGAAAGCGGCCCCTTTTTCCGTATCTACGCAGTCGGAGTGGGAAGCGGCGCGAAGAGATCGACGATGTTGTCATCGGGGTCGATGACCTGCGCGTAGCGCTGACCCCAGAAGGCATCGAACGGTTCCTTCTTCGATCGAAAGCCGGCCGCGACGACGCGCGTGTGCATCGCGTCGACGTCGCCGGGCGACGAGCATTGAAAGGCCAGGACCATGCGATGACCCGAAGGCTCGGTCCAGTCAGGGTCGATCTGCTTGATGAGCTCGAGCGTGTCCCACGTGACGGCGATGCCGCCTGGCAGCGTGACGTCCAGATGATCGCCGGTGGGGTCCGGCACATCGAGGCCGAGCAACCGATAGAAACGGACCGACTCGTTCATGTCCTTTGTGACGATTCCGATCGCGGCGAGCGAGGGCACTTTTCTGAGATTACGCGAATCTCGGCATCCACGGCGGGAGGTCACGCGTATTGAGAGATACAACACCAAACTGGGAGGACCCCGATGCGTCCCATTGCACTCAGCCTCGCGACCGCATTGCTCGTCGCGGCGTGCGGCGGCACCTCCGCAACGTCGAGTCCGTCACCGACGCAGACCGCGTCAGCATCGCCAACCCCGGCGCCGACGATCGTCGCGAAACTCACGACCGACGCGAAGCTTGGAAAGATCCTCGTCGATAGTGCGACCGGCAAGACCCTGTACACATGGGCGAAGGACACCGATGAAAACAGCCAGTGCTACGACCAGTGCGCGACCTTCTGGCCGCCTCTCGTCACGACAGCCAAGACCGTCGCCGCAGACGGCGTGACCGCGGGAAAGTTCGGTACGAGCGCGCGCAAGGATGGAGCGCAGCAGGTCACGTTCAACGGACATCCGCTGTACCTCTACGCGAACGACAAGGCTCCCGGAGAGACGAAGGGCCAGGGCAGCACCGGTTTCGGCGCGGTGTGGGTGGTAGTGCCGGCACAGTAATCAGCAAGTGAGCGCGACGCGATGATCGCGGAGAACGCGTCGGGTCCCGAGGCCAGCGTTGAGGTAGAGCGCCTTGGCCTCGGAGTTCCCGCTCGTTCCCCAAATGAGGACGTGCTTAGCACTGAGCTTCGACGGAAGAACGTCGTGCACGATTGGTGTCGCGAGGCCTCCCGGCGAGTCTCGTCCGACTTGCTTGTTTCGGTCCGTCCGCGTATTTCCTAACGGCGACTCGTTACCTTTCGATCGGCGCGCCCGCGAGCGCGAGACAACTGCGAGGTGGCTGCGAGGTCGCGCTCGCGGTCGAGCCATCCCGCGAGGAGATACCACGCCAGCAGAGCTGTGGGCAGGAGCGCCGCGGCCATCACCGCGAGCGGCCGAAAAGGCGACGCGCTCACGCGGGTGATGCTGGTAGTGCGGGCGGGTCTAAGCGGCGGAGGCGACGCGCGCGATCTTGGGGAGAAGCTCGGCGAGGTCGAAGGGCTTTTCGATGATGTCCGCCGCCGCGAGCGCCTTGGCGTGCGTTTTGAGATCCCGTGCGGCGGAGAGGAGGACGATCGGGATCTCCTCGTCTCCCTCATCGCGAGCGCGCAGCTCTTTGGCGAACTGCCAGCCGTCCATGACCGGCATCATCAGGTCGAGCACGATCACGTCCGGTCGGAACGTCTTGATGATCGCGAGCGCCTCCTGGCCGTTCCCAGCCGGAACGACCTCGAAGCCCTCGTCTTCCAACGCCGTGAACAGGAGCTCCCGGATGTCGGGATCGTCGTCCACGACGAGCACACGTTTCCCAGCCACTCGCGGGTTAGATTGCCACACGTCCGTGGGTCGGCGTTCAACCGAGCCTAGTGCGAGCCGCGTAGTGAGAATGCGAAGACGGCCGGAATGAGTACGAAGCCGACCGCAAACAGTGCGACCCATAACAAGATCGCTTCGAGGTGGCACGAGATCCCGGGCGCGCATCCCTCAAGCGATCGCGCGCGCTCGACCAGCAGCAGCGGAAGGCTTCCTGGAGACGCGACGACGGAAGCGGCCGCGAATGTCGTCGCGATCGTCGCGAATCCGCGTTCAATTCCGCCCGCATGACGATCGATCACGCGCGCCTGCCACCTGGCCCACGCGAGAGCGACAAAGGATGTGACCGCCGCGAGCGCGAGAGAGAACGGAAAGCGCTCGTCAAAGGGTCGGTCTAGGAATCGTGGCAATGCGAGCTCGATGAGCGTTAAGGCCGCCCAGTAAGCCAACTTGATCGTGGTGATGCGACCGACGAGAAGCGCGAGGGTCTTCTGCCGAGGGAGCGGGCGCCGCTCGCCCTCACTCAGCGATAGCTCGTCCACCACTTCTGCAGGAAGTACATGGCGGCGATGAGGATGAACACGGTCACGAGGACCATGTAGAACTCGTTGGCTTCGCTGACTTCGGCGATCACTTCAGGCTCTGAAGATACTCGATGATGGCCCGGATCTGCTCGTCGCTCAGCGTGCCGCCCGCGGCGGTCCCGAACGCCGGCATGACGACACCGGGCTTGATCGCGGGCGGGTTCTGGATCCAGTGCAGCAGGTAATCCGAGTCTCCCGCCGCGAGCTTCGCTTTGTTCTCGTTGTTGAGCGGCCCCTGCGTCCCGTAGTGGCCGAGGTTCGGCGCGGTCGGCAGCGGGCTCGTCGTGTTCGGGTCGAAGCTGTGGCACGAAACGCATGCCGCCTGCGGGTTGGCGAGCGTGAGCTGCTTCCCGAGCACGACGCCAGTGAGCACCTGAGGCTTCGGAGGGTTCGGCTCGAGCGGGAGATGGCCATCCTCGGCACCCGCGGTGTGGAGACGGACGGTGACGACGTCGGCCCAGTCCTGATCGGTGCCGTACATGATGAAGCTGACGAGCTGCTGCACTTGCTCGTCGTTCAAGGAGCCGCCCTCGTGGTCGCTCCATGCCGGCATCGAGATGGCGGGGGCTGGCTTCGCCCGGCCGCGCTCGATCGTCAATGTGATGAGGTCCTGCGTCGCCTTCAGCTTCGTCGGATCGTCCTTGATGTTGTCGTACTTGAACGCCGGCTTGTTCAAGGGAAGGCCGGGCAGATCCGTCCGCGTCGGGTCGGTGCTGCCGAGACCGGTCTTGCCGTGGCAGTCGAAGCAGAAGTTCGCGTACAGGTTGCGCCCGCGTTCGATCGCCTTGTCGAGCTGCTGCTGCGAGGCGACCTTGTCACGCCAGCGCTCGCTGCTCGCGTCGGCGCGGACGACGAACAGAGTGAAGAAATAGCCGCCGACGAGCGCGAAGACCGCGAAGAGCATTCCGGCGCCGAGGAGGATCTTGCGGTCGAGGTTGGCGCTGATCTCGAGCGGGTCCGGCGCCGCGGGGATCGGCGCGACGTAGTACGGCGTGGGCTGCTCGATCGTCTCGCCGGCCGCGTAGTGCTGCTCGATGATCTCGGCGCCCGTCTTCTCGCGCGGCTCCATGGACTGCTGGTGAAAGATCAGGTAGCCGAAGAACGCGAGGAACCCGAGGAACATCAGGATGCTTACCGCGGCGAGGACGAAGTTCAGGTCGAGCTGCATCTACGTCTCGGAGACGCCGGCTGCGGCGAGGTCCTTCGGATCCCAGGCGTTGGCCTGGCGGTCGACGACGTTCAGCGGGTTCGTGTCGACGATGAGCGTCCCGCTCGCGTCGGGCACGATGTGGAAGAGCTGGAGCGGCTTCGGCGCCGGACCGCCTTTCACGATCGCGGTGTGCTTGTCGTAAAGCGAGCCGTGGCAGGGGCAATGGAACTGGTCCTCGGCCGCGTTCCACGGGACGCTGCAGCCCAGATGGGTGCACTTGCGATATGCCGCGACGATCCCGCCGGGCGCGTGGAGCAGGAAGAACTTTCCTTCGATGTTGAGGATCGGGACGTCGTTCGTCGTCTTGAAGGTGGCGAGGACGCTGTCCTTCGTTCCGACGGCGATCTTCGCGCCCAGGCCGAGGATCTTGTTCACCTTGATGAATGGGACGACGAGGGCGGATATCTCGGTCACCGCGAGGAGCGTGCCGGCGAGAAAGCCCAGCCTGAAGAGATGTCGCCGCTTGATGCGGCCGATGAGTCCCTGCGGGGTCGAGTCGGTGTGCGGCCGGATCATGACGACGGCTCGAAGCATTGGTGCGTCGAGGGGACCGCCCACGGCGCGAAGAGATCCATGCCGGGCCCGCGCATGGAGGTACCCACGACCGTGAGCACGAGGTACACCGCCACAAATCCGGTATAGATCGCGATCATCCACTCGCGCGTATTCGCCGAGTAGAGACGCTTCACGAGCAGCACGAGAAGGACCGAGAGGCCGAGCATCAACACGACCGGGATGATGTAGTTCGGGAACAGCTGCTTGCCCCCGGGCAGGTAGCGGCTGGCCTTTTCGATATAGCCGAAGCCGCCCTGATCTTCCGGCCGTTTCAGGAACGCGTCCAGGAAGATCAGCGTGAACGTGAGCACGGTCGCGTAGATGGCCGCGAAGATGGCGATGCGCTTGCCGTTCGCGTTCGTGAAGTAGATCCCGACTCCTTCGCGGCTGCGGTCGATGTACGGGATCACCGCCATGAACGTGAGCCACACCGTCGGCACGATGACGCCGGCGAGGCCCTTGTCCATGTGCAGCAGGAGCTCCTGGAGATTCAACAGGTACCACGGCGCCTTCGAGGGGTTCGGCGTGCAGTCCGGCGTCGCGTGGTCCTGCAGGGGCGCGTTGAACGCGGCGGCGATCACGAACAGGCCGATCGACCACAGCATCGCCGCGATGAACTCGATGGTCAGAAGATGCGGCCAGACCATCGCGGTGTCCTCGACGCGCTTGTCGACGCGCACGATCGAGTCCTGTCTGACGAACGCGAGCAATCGGAGCCGCTTCTCCTGTCCCTGAAAGGGCTGGGGACCACGCGGAGTCGTCATGCGGCGTCCTTTGGAGCCGCGCGGAGCGGCAGCGAGCCCTCTCCGAGCAACTGGCTACGCGCGCCCGCCCTCGGCGGCGCGCGATGCGTTCGGGCGCGCTGGGCGCAGAAGCTCGTCGAGGGCTCGCCGCCACTCCGCGCGTCCGAACCCCGCGCCCACGCCCTGCTCATAGCGGCCCCGTGATGCCGCCGTCTTTGCGAATGCGCCAGAAGTGGATGGCGATCAGGAATCCGGTCGCCAGGGGCAACCCAACGACATGGAGCACGTAGAAGCGCAGCAGCGCGTTGGGGCCTAATTGGAATCCGCCGAATGCTACGAAGCTGAACTCGTCACCGATGAACGGCGCCGCGCGCGCGATCTCGTAACCCACGGTCACGGCCCAGAACGCGAGCTGGTCCCATGGAAGCAGGTAGCCCGTGTACGACAGCAGGATCGTGAAGAGGAAGAGCAACGTGCCGATCACCCAGTTGAACTCACGCGGCGGTTTGTACGAGCCCGTGTAGAAGACTCGGATCATGTGCAGGAAGACGGTGATGACCATGCCGTGCGCGGCCCAGCGGTGCATGTTGCGAAGCAGCTGGCCGAACACGACGACGGTCTCGAGATCCTTGATGTCGCCGTAGGCGTTGTACACGCCGTCCACGGACGGGTGGTAATAGAACATGAGCAGCGTGCCGGTGAGCGTCAGGATGAGGAACAGGAAGAACGAGAGCCCACCCATGCACCACGTGTAGGGGATCGCGAGCGCGTGCCGCCGCACCTTCACCGGGTGGAGGTGAAGGAAAACGTTGGTGAAGACGGCGAGCGACTGGTTCTTGCGGGAATCGGGGTAGCCGTGACGGAAGAGCGACCGCCAGATGTAGCTCGTCTTCGTCTTCTGCCAGATCTGGGCCGGTATCTCGAGCACTAGTGCTTAATGAGCTCCTTCTCTTTCACATCCGGGGCGTGCGCGTGCTTGAAGTCGCCGTTCGTGTGTCCGTTCTCGACGGGCTTGAATCCGGGCGCGAGGTGGGGATCGTATTGCGGCAGCGGCCGCACCGCTTTCTTCGCGGCGACGGTGAGGTCCAGGTGGATCTCGTCGTCGATCGATTCCTTCGGTAGGACGTTGCCGACCGCGGGCATCACTGAGCCGTAGCGGTTCATCGTGATCGCGTCGGTCGGGCAGCGGATGATGCAGAGCGCGCAGCGGATGCAGGCGGTCTCGTCGAGAAAGAACGCCACGCCGTTCTGCCATTTCTTCGCCTCGCCGACCGCCGGGATCGACCCGTCGTCGACGATGTCGCTCATGTCGACCATATGGATCACGTCCATCGGGCACACGTCGACGCAGCCGCCGCAGATGATGCAGAGCTCGCCGATGATCTCGATGTTGAAGTTGCACTTGAGGCAGCGGTCCGACTCGGCGACGGCCTGCGCTTCGGTGTAGCCCTGGTTGATCTCGAGAAAGAGCCCTCGTCGGTCCTGCTTCGCGAGCTTCGGCATCTCCTGCCGCGGGATCCGGTCGTAGTCGACGGACATGTTGTGGTAGACGCGCGCCAGTTCGCCCTCGAGCGAGATGAGGCCGATGTTGTCCGGCGTGGACGAACGGCGAAGCGTCACGACCTCGTGGTACTCGGGCACGTTCACCGAGATCGCGTTCTCGTCGAGGAACCGCGCGATCTGCTGCGCGGCGGAGCGGCCGTCGGCGACGGCTTCGATGATCGTCGTCGGCGCGGTGCGGTAGTCGCCGCCGATGAAGATCTTCGGCACGATCGTCTGGTACGTCTCCGGGTCGACCTTGATGTCGCGCCAGCGCTTCACGCGGAACTCCGGGAACTCCTTCGAGAGCCAGCTCGTCTCGGGCGCCTGCCCGAGCGCGAGGAGCACCGTGTCGCAGGGAATCTCGAACTCCGTGCCGGGGATCGCGACGGGGCTCCGGCGTCCCTTCTCGTCGGGATCGCCGAGCTTGTTGCGAATGAAGACGACGCCGCGGACGTGGCCATTCGGATCGGTCAGGACCTCGACCGGCGACGCGAGATAGATGAACTCGATCCCTTCGCGCTCCGTCTCGGTGAGCTCCTCCTCGTCGACGACCATCTCCTCGCGGCTGCGACGGACAGTCACGTAGAGGTGCTCGGCGCCGAGACGCCACGAGGTGGACGCGCAGTCCATCGCGGTGTAGCCGGAGCCGAGGACGATGACGCTCTTCCCCACCTCGACGGGCCGGCCGCGATACGCGCGCTCGAGGAAGACGATGCCAGCCATCACGCCGTCGGCCTCTTCACCGGGGATGCCGATGTAGTTCGGCTCGAAGCAACCGGCGGCGATGAGCACCGCGTCGTTCTTGTCGTGCAGCTCTCGGAGCGACACATCGCGACCGACGAAGGTGGAGAGGCGCAGGTCGACGTTCTCGTTGACGATGCCGGCGATGTCGCGGTCGATCACCTCGCGCGGCAGTCGGAACGGCGGCACGCCCGCGAGCGTGGTCCCGCCGGCCTGGTCGAGCGCGTCGTAGACGGTCACGCCGAAGCCGAGCTTGGAGAGGTCGCTCGCCGCGGCGAGGCCGGCACAGCCCGCGCCCACCACGGCGACCGTGCCGCGCGGCGGTCCGAAGACCGGCGCCGGCGGCTGCGTGTACGCGCGGCCGTCGACGGTGACGTTCTGGTGCGTCCAGTCCGACAGGAACTTCTTCACGTAGCGGATCGAGAGGGGTTTATCGATCTCTTTCCGCCGGCACGCCGTCTCGCAGGGCGCGGCGCACACCGATCCGCAGATCGACGCCATGGGGTTCGGGTCGAGGGCGAGCTCCCAGCCCTTTTCGAACTCGCCGGCGGCCGCGAGGTTCAGATAACCGCGGCAGTTCGTCTTCACAGGACAGGCTTCCTGGCACGGGATATTTTCCTGGTACCAGGCGGGGCCGACCTCTACGACCTGGTAGAGCTCTCTCATCAGCGGCGTCAGTCATGCTACCGGCGCGTAGTGGGCAGTCAAACGCGCGCGACGATCACCGAGCGCAAGACCCGACTCGACGGTTCGGTCGTCGAATACGCCTGCGAACCGCTTGTGGTAGAGGAAGGTCGGCGCGCGGTCGTGCGTTACGTGACATCGGCAGACCGGCCCATAGAGGGCACCGATCTCGTGCTCCGCAAGGGCACCGTGACGGTCGGTCACTTCTGGACGGACCGTCCGTACAACGTCTACCACTGGCTCGACGGGGCCAAGACCGTGGCGCTCTACGTAAACATCGCGACCGACACGACGATCGACTCGACAGCGATCGGCTATCGCGACCTGGTCGTCGACGTGATCATCCGTCCATCGGGAGCGATCGAGGTGCTCGATGAGGAAGACCTCCCACCTTCGATCGAGCCGCGCTATCGCCTCGCCATCGCGAAGGCGCTCGAGACGTGTGTGACCGAGGGCCGCCGCCTGGCCGCCGAGATCGAGCGTGAGACACGGGCGGTGCTGCGCCCTTGATCCTCGCGCTCAAGCTCATCCTGACCCCGGCGCTCATCGCGGTCGCAACGGTCGTCGGTCGCCGCTTCGGACCGTCGATCAGCGGATGGCTCGTCGGCCTTCCGTTCACCTCCGGCCCGGTGTCCTTGTTTCTCGCGTTCGAACAGGGCACGGGCTTCGCAGCAGCCGCCGCGGCGGGATCGATCGCGGGCGTGTCGGCTTCTTCGGTGTTCGCGGTCGCGTACGCCGCGATGGCGCGCCGCTTCCGGTGGCCGGCCTCGCTCGCGGTCGCGAGCCTCGCGTTCGCGGTCGCCGTGATCGCGTTGCGCGCGCTGCCGCTCGGGAGCGGCCTTCCCTTTCCGCTCCTCGCGCTCTACGCGGGCGGCGTCGCTGCCGCGATCGTCGGGATCCGCCTCATTCCACCGCCGCGTGCGCTCGACGCGGCGCCCGAGCCTCCGCGCTGGGACCTGCCGGTGCGGATGGTCGTCGCGACTGCGCTCGTCGTCGTCATCACGAGCGCCGCTCCGTTACTCGGTCCGCAGCTCTCCGGACTGCTCACGACGTACCCCGTGTACGCGGGCGTGCTCGCCGTGTTCGCCCACTCGCAGCGCGGCGGCGCGGCGGCGATGCAGGTGGTACGCGGCCTCTGTTACGGGATCATCGCGTTCGCGACGTTCTTCCTCGCGGTCGGCGCACTCGTCGACCGCGCGGGGGTGCTTCCAGCGTTCGTCGTAGCCGTCTTGGGGGCCGTCCTCGTTCAGGCGCTCACCCTCACGCGCATCCGAAGCTGACTACGGATTCGAGAGCGGCGCCGCCGTCCACTTACGTCGGTGACCGCCGCTGCGTTCCTTCAGGTCCTGAACGCGCTCGTCTATCTCGCTGTGGCGGTCGCGGTCATCGCAGAGGCCATCAAGCGTTCGCGCCGAACCTCGATCGACACTGCGCTCTTCTTCACCGCGATCGCCCTCATCCTCGAGATCAGCGGCCTCTCAGGCCAGCTCGGTTTCGTGCTCCCACCTGTCGTGACCCTGGGGCTCGCGGCTTTGCTGCTGGGGCTGCCGTACGTCCAGCTGCGCCTTCTCGACGACTTCGTCGGCGTCGCCACGTGGACGATGCGCGCCGCGGTCGGCGGTCTCGTCCTCGCGATCGGCTCGATGATCGTTGTCCCGAGCCCGATCCCTGCGGCGCTCACGCTCGCCCTGGTCTTTTACTTCGTGGTGACCCTTTCCTATTGCGCCGTGCGCTTCCTGCGGGAGAGCAGGCGCGCGCCGGGTCTGGTGGCGGCGCGTCTCTTCGCCGTCGCCGTCGGTTCGGGCCTCCTTTCGATCGTGCTCGCCATTGCGGTGGGTCTTCCGCTCGTCCTCCCGGGAGGCGCCGACCTCACACGGTTGCTCACCCAGCTGGTGATCCTGGGGGCCGGGGTGTCGTACTTCATCGGGTTCGCGCCGCCGTCTCTGATCAAGCGACTCTGGCAGGAATCGGCCCTACGGCTATTCATGCAGGAGATGAACCGCATCCCTGAAGCGGGGAGCGTGGACGAGGTCATGCGCCGCCTCGAAATCGCGGCCGGCACCGCGACCGCCGGCGGCCGGGCGGTCATAGCCGTGTGGGACGAAGCAAAGGCGCAGCTTCACTTCACGACTTCGGACGGGAAGGCCCATACGGTCGACACACTGACGACCGACACACTCAGTGGCCGCGTCATAAAGGAGCGACGACCGATCCTGAGCGAGGATCCGGCTCGCGACTATCCCCGCGGCGCCGAGTTGTATCGGCAGATCGGCGTCAAAGCCATCGTCGGCGCGCCGATCATCGTTCGGGGCCGGGTGTTTGGCGTCCTCGCGGTGCACAGCAGTCGCCCTTCGCTCTTCGGGCGGGACGACGCGGCCTTCCTGGGTTTGCTCGCCGATCAGATCGGGATCGCGGTCGAGAACAGCCAGCTCCTTTCCGAAGTGCGCCGGTTTACCGCGGAGGAGCGCCGCCTCGGTGAGGCCGCCCGCTCGCGGCTCGCGACGATCGTGGAGTCGTCGCCCGACGCGATCATCGGATCGTCGATGGACGGACTTGTCACCGACTGGAACCCCGCTGCTGAGCGAATCTACGGGTATACGGCGGACGAGGCCGTCGGTAGAAATCTCGTCGTCGTGCCACCCGATCACGCCGGGGAAAGCCCGGAGCTGCTGCGGCGCATGCGCGCCGGAGAGTCGATCGAGCCGTTCGAGACAGAACGGGTCCGCAAGGACGGTACCCATATCAACGTCTCCCTCGGATACGCCCCGCTCCGCGACGCGGACGGGACGATCCAAGGCGTCGCGACATTCGCTCGAGACATCACCGAACAGGTCGCGGCGAGAGCTCGCGAGGCCGACCTCGAAGCCCGCCTGCGGCAGTCGGAACGCCTCGAGAGCGTCGGCCTTCTCGCCGGCGGGATCGCGCACGACTTCAACAACCTCCTCGCGGTGGTCTTGAACTACGCAGCATTCATCGAGGACAAGCTGCCGGACGATGCCGAGCTCCGAGACGATCTCTTGCAGATCCAACGGGCGGCGGAGCGCGGTGCGGTGTTCACGCGGCAGCTCCTCACCTTCGCGCACCAGCGGCCGGTGAATGTCACAGACCTTCAGCTGAACAATCTCATCCCCGGTCTTCGACAGATGCTTCATCGGAGCATCCCCGAGAGCATCGCGATCGAGCTTCGCCTCGCCCCGGATCTGTGGATGGTGCGGGCCGACGCGGGACAGCTGGAGCAGCTGCTTCTGAATCTCGTCGTGAACGCGGGCGATGCGATGCCGAAAGGCGGGACGCTTTTGATCCAGACGACCAACGCGCGGTACGACGAAAAATCAGCGGCTCAGCTGACGAACCTCCTCCCGGGACCGTACGTGCGCCTGACCGTGACCGACACCGGAGAGGGAATGACAAAGGAAGTCGTCGAGCACGCGTTCGAGCCCTTCTTCACGACGAAGCCGACGGGCAAGGGCACCGGCCTCGGTCTCGCGACCGTGTATGGCATCACGAAGCAGGCCGGTGGCAACGTGTCGATCTATTCGGAGGTCGCACAGGGCACATCGGTCCGAGTTCTGCTGCCCGCGCAATTCAACGCGGCCCTCTCCGTCGCTCCCATCCCCATGACGCCATCGGTGGACGATGTCGCCGAGCGCACCGACATCACGATCCTGTTGGTGGAGGACGAGCCGGCCGTGCGGACAGCGGCCGTCAGGATCCTGCGCGCCGGGGGATACACCGTATTTGAGGCGAGCAGTCCGGCGCCGGCCATCGAGCTCGCCAGGTCCGAACCTGGAATAGATCTTCTGGTCACCGATATGGTCATGCCCGGAATGTCGGGGCGCGATCTCAGCAAAACGCTTCGAGCGGGGCTTCCCGATCTTGGGGTCGTCTATATGACCGGGTACAGCGAGGATCTCGTCATGCGCGATTCCAAGCTGGACGGCCCGCTATTGCAAAAGCCGTTCACTCGAGAGTCGCTTCTTCTTATCGTCCGGACCGCGGCCCGCCGTCTCAGGACGAAAGGTTCGCCCGTACCGACAGCTTGACGTTGTTCTTGAGCGCGCGGGAGATCGGGCAGTTGTCCTTCGCGTCGTCCGCCGCGCGCGTGAATGCCGCGGCATCGGCGCCGGGGACGTCGCCGGACACCTCGAGCTCGCTCGAGACGACGCTCCAGCCATCGCCGACCTTGTCGAACGTCACCTTCGAGCGCACCTCGAGGCGGTTCGGCTTCGTGCCCGCTCGGGCAAGTCCGGCGGAGAGCGCCATAGCGAAGCAGGACGCGTGCGCCGCCGCGAGCAGCTCCTCGGGGCTGGACTTCCCGCCGGGCGCTTCGGTACGCGCGCTCCACGAGACCGGCAGATCGCTGAACTTCCCACTCGACACCGCGCTCACCGCTCCGGTCCCGCTCATCAGATCGCCGTTCCAAACAGCGCGTGCTTCTCTGGTCGCCGCCATGTCACACCTCCCGATCAGCGCTCAGGGTACGGATGTGGCGGCTCCTTTGGCAGGAGCCAAGGCAGCGCCTCGTCCATCGGACGCGCCAGCGTCGCGAACTGATCGCGCGTGATGTGGTCGCGGGCGAACAACGCCAAAGCCGCGCCTAACGCCGCGCCCTCCGCTTTGTGTCCGGTCTCGCCGTGCTCGTACTGCCAGGCGACGAGCGCTTTCCGTCCTTCGGTCATATCGAAGATCGATCTGCGGAAATCCTCCCACCCGGGACCGAGGTCGGCTTTCTCGATCGCGTGAAGCGCCGCCCGCTCCGCTTTCCGGTACGAGTCGAGGCCTGCGGCGGTGTGCCGATCCCAGCCCCACGCCGCCCGCTCCACACCGGCGGCGGAGAACGCGCCGATCTCGCGGACGAACCGCTCGCGCTCTTGCTGGCTCACGTCAGGCGGCGGCGGCTTGGGACTTGTCGGCGCGGGACGTCTTCAACGGCCGGATGACCGCGTGCTGTGCGGTTTCGTCACCGTGCGTGGCCGCAATCCGTTCACGCGCCTCCGCAACTGTCTGCGCGCGCAGGTGATGCCTCACGTTCCCGTCGACATGCCAGAGGTAGGCGTTCATGCAAACGGAACACGCCGAGCGAGCGGCCAATTCCCAACCGAAGGTCAAACGTGAGACGTATCACAGCGATCGAGGTCGCCGGTCTGATAGCCGGTCGTGAACCATTGCTGCCGTTGCGCGGACGAGCCGTGCGTCCACTGCTCCGGCTGCACGCGTCCTTGCGTCTCTTGCTGGATGCGGTCATCTCCGACCGAAGCCGCAGCGTCGAGCGCCTGCGCGATCTCCGCGTCGGTGGGCGCCTCGAGGTAGCCGGTGTCCGCGGCGTGCCGCGCCCACACGCCCGCGAGGCAGTCGGCCTGCAGCTCGATGCGGATCGATGCCGCGTTGCTGGTGTCACTCGACGACAGGGTACCGAGCAGGTCCTGCACGTGATGGCCGTACTCGTGAGCCACGACGTACCCCTGCGCGAATGGGCCGCCCTTCGCGCCGAATTGCTGGGTGAGCTCGGTGAAGAAGGCGATGTCGAGGTAGACCTTCTGGTCCTCGGGGCAATAGAACGGTCCCATCGCCGTTTCCGCCATTCCGCACGCGCCCTGGATCGAGTCGGTGAAGAGAACGGTCTTCGCCGGTAGATAGGTATCGCCGCGTCGCGTGAACTCGTCGGTCCAATACTTCTGGACGCTGTCGACGAAGCCGACGATGCGACAGTCATCGCGCTTGTTGGCGTCGGCGCCCGTCTGGCAATCCTGTACCGAGGGCGCGCCATCGATGGGCGGGTTCGTCCCGCTGTAGTCGGAAAGCGGATTCACGCCGAGGAGCATCGCGATGATCAGGATGACGAGGCCGATCCCGCCGCCCCCGACGACGAGGCCGCCGCTGCCGAGTCCTCCGCCCATTCCGCCACGCCCTCGTTGATCCTCGACCTGCGATGGATCGAGAGGCGCGTTACCTCGGAATGTCATGTTCGTGCTCAGCGCAAGTACAGGGCCAAGCGGCGTAGTCTCCTGCGAATGGCGAAAAAGGCCGAACCGACCGAGGGCGTGTGGGAGATCCACGCGGGTGTTCCCCGCGCGAAGAAGGGCAAGCGCAGGATCGGCAGAGTCGAGGACCTGCACTACAACAACCCGTACGGCTACAAGGTCGAGCGCGTGTGGTTCGACGGAAAAGTCATCTTCGCCACGGAGCAAGGCGAGGTCGATGTCGATCCGAAGAAGGTCAAGGTCGCGCAGGAATATCAGATCGTCTACGCGGTGAAGCTGAACGCGAAAGGAACGCTCGTCCGCGAACCCGATCGCGTCCCCGGACAGCTCAACATCTACGACTCGATCCCGGGCATGAAGAAGTACAGCCCCATCTGGCAGTTCAACTACGTCATCGTCACGCGCGATTACGTCCCGAACGCGCTTCGCTCGGAGCGCGATTGCCTCGCGAGCGGGTACGAGATCAGACAGAGTCGCGTCTTCGAGAACTGACCGGTCCTCTAAGGGCCTGCGGTCGCAGGCTGACTCTCGAGCCACGCTCTCGCTTCCTCGGGCCGACGAAATCGGTGAGCGCGGAGGTGCGCGTATTCCGGACGCGCGAGGATCAGCGGTAGCTCACGCCTGCGGCGCCGGTACGTCTTGAGCGCCCACCAGAAAAGGCTCTCCCGCGAGAGGAACTGGTTCCGGAACGTCTCGCGATTGCCGGTCCCGGGCCAGAGCTCCTCACGACTTCGGATTCGGCGGACCGCGCGCTCGAAGAGGCGCGCGAAGATCACGCGCAGCGGCGGGTCGAGCCAGATCACGGTGTCGGCGCGCGGCCACACCAGGTCGCGCGCGCCGCGACCGCCGTAGTTCCCGTCGATCACCCACGCGTCGCCTTCGACCGCGCCCGCTACGCGCTCCTTGAAGAGGTCCACGGGAACGAGCGTCCAGTTCGGACTCCACGCGAGCGCGTCCAGCTCGACGTGAGGAACGCCGAGCCGACGCGCCAGGTCACGCCCGAATGTGGTCTTGCCTGAGCCGGTCGATCCGACTATCGAGACGCGAGGCAGATCTCTGGCCGGCCGCTAAGCGTCGGGGAGGTCGTCGGCGACTTCCGTGACGATGTAGCCCTCGAGCTTCATGTGCTCGATCTTCCTCTTAGCCTTTGCGAGGACCCGCGCCTTTTCTTCGGGCGTCGGTTTCTTGTCGAGTTCGCCGCCCTTCATCCCGCCGGTCGGATCCACGTCGATCCCGAGGCTGAAATTGATGTAGCGGTGATGTCCCACGTTGCTTCCCCTCCTGCCCCCAGCGGGGCACGTACCACGGAGATACTCCTCAGGCAGTCAAGTCGGCTACCCCACCCGCTCCTAGACTCGGCCCGTGCCGCAGGAACGGAAGGTCGTCACCGTCCTGTTCGCGGACATCGTCGATTCGAGCGCTACGACCCGGTCGTATGACGCCGAAGTGCTCCGCGCGGCACTCGCGCGCATGTTCGCCAGGACGCGCGAGATCCTCGTGGGTCACGGCGCCACCGTCGAAAAGTTCATCGGCGACGCGGTGATGGCCGTCTTCGGCGTCCCAATGGCGCACGAGGACGATGCCGAACGAGCGGTGCGCGCCGCGCTCGCATTGCGTGCGGACGTGTCGCCGAATCGCGAGGACGGCCGCCCCGGATTCACGCTTCGCATCGGCATCAACACCGGCGAGGTCGTGACCGGCGACGGCGAAGGCGCTGAGTTCCTCGTCACCGGGGAGCCGGTCATCGTCGCGGCGCGACTCGAGCAGATGGCTCAGCACGGGGAAATCCTCGTCGGCCCGCTGACGCGCGAGATCACGCGCGGCCGCGTGAGCTACGGACCCGTGCGGACCCTCCAGACAAAAGGCATGGGGCCGATCGAGGTCGCCGCGGCCGAGGGCCTCGTCGGACTCGGCGCGAACACCGAACACACGCCTGGTCCCTTCGTGGGACGGGAATCGGAGATGCGCCTCCTCGAGGACGTGCATCGGCGCGTCGCGTCGACCGGCCGACCGCATCTCGTCACGATCTACGGCGACGCGGGAATGGGTAAGACCCGCGTCGCGCTCGAGTTCCTGCGGCGCCTCGATCCCGCCGAGCCGATCGCGCGCGCTGCGTGTCTGCCGTATGGACACGCGATCACGTACTGGCCGCTGCAGGAGCTGATCCGCGGCGAGGCCGCGATCACACCGACCGATGGGCGCGAGGCCGCACGCGCGAAGATCGAGACCCGGGTCGCGGGCATGGAGGGCCTCGACGAGCTCGAGGCGCGGGCCATCGCGCGCGAGCTCGCCGCGCTCGCCCTTGCCGACGCGGACACGCCGCAGTCGGAGCTGACGTCGGACGCGCGGCGCCGCGAGCTGGCTCTCGGGATGACGCGATACCTCGAGGCCCGGCTCGGATCCACGCCGGGAACGATCGTGCTCGAGGATCTGCATTGGGCGGAAGAGCCGTTCCTCGCATTGCTCGAGGAGCTTCTCGAGCAGCTGCACGCGCCGCTTCTCCTTCTGTGTCTCGCGCGGTTGGACCTTCTCGAGCGACGACCGAGCTGGGGATCGGGACGCACGAACGCGATGGCGATCGCGCTCGAGCCGTTGGATGTCCCCGATACGGCGAAGCTGGTGCACGCGCTCCTGGCGGGTGGCCCGGATCAGCCGGTCGACGAGATCGTCGCGAGGACGGAGGGAAACCCGCTCTTCGTCGAGGAGTACGTCCACATGCTCGCCGATCAGGGTTCGCGCGCGATCGTTCCGCCGACGCTTCACGGCGTCATCGCGGCGCGCATCGACGCGACGACGCCCGGGGTGAAGCGGCTGCTGCACGAGGCGAGCGTCATCGGGCGCGACTTCTGGCTCGACGCGCTGCCCACCGCGCCCGCCGCCACGGACGTCGCCGAGGCGGAACGGCGCGGGCTGATCTCGCGGCGCGCGCGGCGTGGTCCGTCCGGCAGCCCCACCTTCGTTTTCCGCCACGGACTGATCCGCGACGTCGCCTACTCGTCTCTGTCGAAAGCCGAGCGAACGCGCGTGCACGACCACTACTCGCGCTGGCTCGAGACGGCGACTGGCGAGCGCGCGCAGGAGTACGCGGAGATCGTCGCGTACCACGCCGAGCGCGCGTTCGCGCTCGCGCACGAGCTCGATGCGGGAAGCGCCGGCGACCTCGGCCGGCGCGCCTTCACGCTCCTGTCGCATAGCGCCGCCGGCGCGTCCGCGCGTGGTGAATTCAGAGCGTCGCGCGAGCTCAACGACCGCGCGCTCGTGGTCGCGGGCGGCGGCGGAGTTCCTGCCGCGGAGCTTGCTTCGGCGCGCGCGCTCGGGGCGATCGTCAAGCTGCGGCTCGACTCGGACTTCGCGGCGGTGACCGAGCTCGATCGCGCGATCGACGCCGCGCGCACCCTCGGACCGAGCGCCGAGCTGGTGCGCCTTCTGGTGTGGCGCGCGTCGTCGGTCACGATCCTCGACGACATCGCCGAATCGGAGCGACAGTTCGAGGAAGCCATCACCGTCGCGCGACAGACCGGCGATCGCGAGATCCTCACATACGCCGTATGGGCGTCGACCGAACCGCTCGGGCTGACCGGGCAACTCGACGAACAGGCGACCCTCCTCGACCGCGCGCTCGAGGAGATCCGCGCCGTCGCGGCGCCGTACGAGGTCGGCTGTCTCAGCGAGATCTGCGTGAACGCTGCCGCGCGCGGTGACCACGCGCGCGCTCGGGCGGTCGCGGACGAGGCCATCGCCGCAGCTCGCGCGAGCGGACGCCGAATGGATCGGTGGCGAGCCGCGTACGCCCTTGCCATCAGCCTGCTCGCGAGCGGCGACGCCGGTGCGCTGGCCGCGGCCGAGGAGGCGCTCGTCCATGCCCGGGAGATCGGTGGGCCCGGCGCGCTCGCGGAGGCAGCGCACATCGCGAGCCTCGCGCGTCAGGCGAGCGGCGATCTCGAAGGCGCGCGAACGGTGCTCGAGGAGACGTTCGCGCAGCTCGATCCTGCGCGAATGACGGTCCAACGCGACGTGATCACGCGGCTCGAGACACGCCGCGCCGAGGTCGCCCTCGCGCGCGGAGATATCGAGACCGCACGCACGTCGGCGACGACCGCGGTGCGCATCGCCCCGAGACCGCACGTCGAGACACGAGCGGAGGCTCTGCTTGCTCTCGCGTCCGTGGCTCTCACGGAGAAGCAGACGGCGGACGCGCGAAGCCTGATCAGCGAAGCGACGACACTTCTCGCGCCGAGCGGATATCGCGACCTTCGCGAGCGCGCGGAGCGGATGGCCGACGCCCTGCCGGCGAGGTCAGAAGCGCGCTGACCATCGGCGGTGCTATGTTCGGAACCCCGTGAAGCTGCACGAATACCAGGCCAAACAGATCCTCGCGCGCGCGGGCATACCCATTCCGGACGGCCGCCTCGCGACGTCACCCGAGGAGGCCGAGGCCGCGGCGAAGGCGATCGCGGCGCCGGTCGCCGTGAAAGCACAGGTGCACGTCGGCGGACGCGGGAAGGCCGGCGGGATCAAGGTCGCGAAGTCTCCCGCGGAAGCGAAGGCCGCAGCCGCGGCAATCCTGGGCATGGACATAAAAGGACTGCGCGTCGCGAAGGTCTACGTCGAGCGCGCGGCCGACATCGCGAACGAGCTGTACCTCGGGATCACCCTGGACCGCGATCGCCGCCGGCCCGTGGTAATGCTCTCGACCGTCGGCGGCATGGACATAGAGGAGGTGGCCACGTCGCACCCGGAGGCCATCGCGCGGGGCTGGCCGAGCCCGCTCCTAGGGCTCCTGCCGTTCGAAGCACGCGCGCTCGTGTTCGAGGCGGGCGTCGCGCCCGCGCAGCGCGAGGCGGTGGCCGACATCGCGCGGCGCCTCTATCGCGTGTACGGCGAGACCGACGCGACGCTCGTCGAGATCAACCCGCTCTTCGTTCAGAAGGATGGCTCGGTGCTGGCAGGCGACGCGAAGCTCGACATCGACGACAACGCGCTCTTCCGCCAGGCGGAGCTGTCGAAGCTCAAGGAAGTGTCGCCGGACGAGGAAGCCGAGGAGAAGGCGAGAGCGCTCGGATTCAGCTTCGTGCAGCTCGATGGCGAGGTCGGGATCATCGGGAACGGCGCCGGGCTCGTGATGGCGACGCTCGATGCAGTGAAGAACGCCGGCGGCCGCGCCGCGAACTTCCTCGACGTCGGCGGCGGCGCGAAGGAGGCGGTCGTGAAAGCCGCGCTCGAGATCGTGCTGTCGAATCCGCGAGTGCGCAGTGTGATGATCAACATCTTCGGCGGCATCACGCGCGGCGACGAGGTCGCGAAAGGCATCCTCGACGTGATCGAGGCGCATCCGCCGCGCGTGCCGCTCGTCGTCCGGCTGTCCGGCACGGAGGCCGAGGCCGGCCGCAAGCTTCTCGAGAACGCGCCGCTCGAATCGCGCGAGACGATGGACGAAGCAGCGAGCGAGGCCGTTCGGCTCGCGAAGGTGCCCGCGAAGACGTGAGCGTGCTGTTGGGGAAAGGCACGCGCGTGATCGTGCAGGGACTCGGACGCGAGGGCCGCTTCCACGCCGAGCGCATGAAGGAGTACGGCACGAAGGTGGTCGGCGGCACGAAGCCCGGCGCAGGCGGGACGACGGTCGACGGCATCCCGATGTTCGACACGGTCGCGCGGGCTGTCGACGAGACCGGCGCGAACGCATCGATCGTTTTCGTTCCGGCGGCCGCGGCGATGGACGCGCTGCTCGAGGCGATCGATGCGCAGATCGATCTGGTGATCGCGATCACCGAAGGCATCCCGATCGCCGACATGCTCAAGGTGGCGGCCGTGCTCGAGACCGCCGCGACCACGCTCGTGGGACCGAACGGGCCGGGCGCGATCACGCCGGGCCAGAGCAAGATCGGGATCATGCCCGCCGAGAACTTCTCGCCCGGCGGCGTCGGCTTCGTGTCCCGCAGCGGCACCCTCACCTATGAGATCGCCGACCTTCTCACGCGGGCTGGTCTGGGTCAGTCGACGTGCATCGGCGTCGGCGGCGATCCGGTGGTCGGACTGCCAACGCCCGACGCGGTGCGGCTCCTCAACGAGGACCCCGAGACGGAGGCGATCGTGATCGTCGGCGAGATCGGCGGGTCCGCCGAGGAGCGCGCGGCCGAGTACATGCGCTCCGAGGGGAAGAAGCCCGCCGTCGCGTTCATCGCCGGCCGTTCGGCGCCGCCCGGCAAGCGGATGGGCCACGCCGGCGCGATCGTCTCGGGCAATCAGGGCACGGCCGAATCAAAGGTGCGCGCGTTCGAGCAGGCAGGCATCCCCGTCGCGAACGCGCCGAGCGAGATCCCCGGCCTCGTGAAGAAGGCGCTTCGCCGCTAGCGCGGCCGAGACCGTTACAGAGCGGTCTAGCGAGCGTTCAGAACTTCGCGTGAAGGGTCGGCAAGAGGGACTTCGTCCGGTAGAGTGCTGGCGGATGAGATTTCGCCGCATCGCGACGTTCTTCCTGACTCTCGTCATCTCGAGCGCGTGGCTCATCCCCTCGGTCGCGCCGCAGTCGATCGCGTACGGGCAGACGCTCGGGCAGGGCTACTCGGTCGCCGGCGACTTCAAGGGCGCGGGATACCAGCAGATCGCGACGCTCTACGACCCGAACGACAACCTCGGCCTGCGCATCGTCGTGCTGGACCGCACGACCACCGATCCGAAAATGGTCTCGACCCAGTGGTTCCTCGAGGCGGCGAACAGCTTCGACATGGGACGGATGAAAGTCGCGGCGCTGGACCTCAATGCCGACGGCAAGACCGACATCGCGGTCCTCTACAACGACGGCAACAACGCCGTGCGGCTTCTGTCATGGATCTCGACGGGGACGAACTTTGCGTATCAGGGAAACCAGGGCATCTGGCGCCACCCGAATTTCGATTGGCAACGCGCCGGCGATCTCCTCACCGGTACGTTCACGAACAGCGGGCTCCCCGGGATCCTGATCCCCTACGCGCAGGACAACTTCGATCTGAAGTTCCTCTACCTCGAGGCGACGCCCACGGGCATTCGCTATGCGGGTGACCGCGGCCTCTACGACTCGGGCCCGAATCAGATCTGGCCGGCGCAGGCGCGCTTCGTCGCGGGCCGCTTCACGCGGACCACCGGCCCCGATCAGGTCGCGATGATCTACCAGTACGACGACGGCTCGATCAAGATCCACATCTTCGAGCTCGACTCGGGCGGCAGCCTGGCGCCGCAGGGCGGCGGTTTCGGCGGGCACTGGACTTCACCGCCGGGCTTCTTCGACATCACCAAGGCGCGCTTCGTCGCCGGTGACGTCGACGGCGACAAGCGCAGCGACATCATCGACTTCTACGACTACCCGGATGGCTCGTCGCGCGTCCATCTCATGCTCGCGGCGGACGGTCACGCGCTTCGCGATGTGATCGGCGTCGCGTGGCCGATCGGCGCGATGCCCTGGCTCCCGACGCAGATCGTCGCCGGCGACTGGAACAAGGACGGCAAATCGGACGTCGCGACGGTGACCGCGGGCCAGGACGGCGTGACGCACATCGGCCTTCTCACAAGCGTGGGACGCGCGCTCCAGTACGCGCCGGACGCATGGACGACGCCCGCGGCCGAGGTGCGCGCGCTCGGATGCACAAATTGCTGGCCCTTGAACGGCATGCCCCTGCTCGCGGGGCAGCCCAACCCGCATCGCCGCCCGCTCGCCGTGAAGATCGACAACGCGCCCGCCGCGCGGCCGCACTACGGCATCAGCCAGGCGGACATGGTCTGGGAGCTTCTCGTCGAGGGCTTCATCACGCGGCTCGCCACCTATTACCACTCGCAGGACCCGCAGACGATCGGGGCGGTGCGCAGCGTGCGCTTCTCGGACCGCTACACGACGCCGATGGTCCGCGGGTCGCTCGTCTTCTCGGGCGCGTCGCAGCTCATGGAAGGCCTTGTGCGCGGCGACATCGCCTCAGGGTTGTACGTCGGCGTGTCGCCGCAGCTCGGTCAGGGCAACGCGTTCTACCGATCGGGTGTCGACGGCAAGGTCGCACCGCACAACCTCTTCACGTCATCGGCCGCGCTGCGCGCCGCGACGAATGAGGTCGGCGGCGGCGGCCCGGTCGACGTGCCGAGCTGGGACTTCCTCGCGCCAGGCGCGCACGCGGCGACGGTCGGCGGCTTCCTCGGAAGCGTCGGCGCGAGCACGCTGACGATCCCGTACCGCGCCGACGCGCGCGTGCGCTACGACTACGACGCGAACGCCAACGTCTATCTCCGCTACCAGTCGAACGGCTCGCGCTACGTGCTCGAGGTCGACGCCGCGAACGGCGCGTGGATCATGGCGAAGAACATCGTGATCATCCGAACGGATGTCGTGGTCACCAACGTCGTCGACGACGCGGGCGGCGCGCCGAGCCTCGACATGCGGATGACCGGGAGCGGCCCCGCCACCATCTTCCGGGACGGCCTGCGCCAAGACGGGACATGGTCACGCGCGAACCTGGTCGACCAGTTCGTCTTCACGAACCAGTACGGACACAAGATGTATCTGGAGCCCGGACAGACGTGGGTCCACGTTCTGCCGATCGACTGGCAGGTCTACTCGAACTAGCGCGCGCGCAAACCTCGCGCGATGAGCGCGACCTCCTGCGGCGAAACACCGAGCCGATGCAGCGCATATCCCGTCATCTCGATCGCGAGCTCTTCCTCGCCGATGACGACCTCGTTCGCGCCCGCCTTTCGCAGGTAATCGGCTCCGTCGCGCGTGTGCGCTCGCGCCACGATGCCGATGCGCTCGTTCGTGCGCCGCGCGTATTCGACGACACGCCGCGAGGTCTGCGGATCGCGCAGCGCGACCACGAGGAGGATCGCGCGCTCGATATGCGTCCGCTCGAGAACGAGGGCGTGGCCGGCGTCGCCATAGATCGCAAGCGTCCCGGCTTCGCGCAGCGCCTCGACGATCCCGCGGTCCTGCTCGACGACGAGCACCTCCATATTCCGCCGCTGGAGAGCGCGCGTGACGAGTGACCCGACGCGTCCATGTCCGGCGACCACGGCGTGGCGCCCGAGCTTCTCCTCGCGGTCTGTCTCGAGACGGGCGAGCGCGCCCGCGCGGCGATCGTCGAAGGCGCGGACCAGCCGCACGTCGCGCAGGCGCTCGGCGATCGGCTCGATCGAACGGAAGAGAAGCGAGTTGAGCGTGATCGTGATGATCGCGGCGCCGATGATCAGGTCGTGCGCCTGCGCGGGAAGGATCCCGAGCTGGCGGTCCAGCTCGGAGAGTACAAAGGAGAACTCTCCGATCTGCGCGAGGCCGGCGCCGACGATGAGCGCCGTGCGTATCGGGTAGCCGAAGGCCAGCACGATCGCCGACGAGACGAGCCACTTGCGCACGACGATCAGCGCGACCACGGCCGCCACGAGAAGCGGCTCGCGGACGATGAAGGTCGGATCGAACAGCATGCCGACCGAAACGAAGAAGAGCACCGCGAACGCGTCACGCAGCGGAAGCGCCTCGGCGGCGGCCTGATGGCTCAGATCCGATTCGCTGATCGCGACGCCCGCGAGGAACGCGCCGAGTGCAAGCGAGACCTCGAAGGCGAACGCGGCCACGACGGCGACGCCCAGCGCGACGACGAGCACCGCAAGGGTGAAGAGCTCGCGATGACCGGTGCGCGCGACCTGTTCCAGCAGCCAGGGGATCGCGCGCGTACCGACCGCGATCATGAGGATTCCGAAGAGGGCGACCTTCGCGAGCGTGACGGCGAGCCGGACCACGAGGTCGTCTCCGCCACCAACCGCGGTCCCGCCGAGGACCGGGGCGAGCGGTGGGAGGAGGACGAGCACGACCACGATCGCGAGATCCTCGACGACGACCCAGCCGACCGCGATCTTCCCGTGCGCCGATTCCAGGAGCCCGGCGTCGGTGAGCGTTCGGATCAGCACCACGGTGCTCGACACCGCGATCGCGAGACCGAACACGATCCCCTGCGCGTACGTCCAGCCCCAGAGCGGGACGACCAGCGCGGTCGCCGCAGTGGCGACGACGATCTGCAGGAGCGCACCGGGGACCGCGACCCAGCGCACGGACCAGAGGTCGTCGAGCGAGAAGTGGAGACCGACGCCGAACATGAGGAGGATCACGCCAACTTCGGCGAGCTCCGTGGCGATCCCCGGATCCGCGCTCAGGCCGGGTGTGAACGGGCCGATCGCGATCCCGGCGGCCAGGTAGCCGACCAACGGGGGAAGCCGCAACCGGGCGGCGATGAAGCCGCCAAGGAACGCGACGCCGAGCGCGATCGTGATCGTCAGGATCAGGCCGTGCGGCGCCATCGAACGCGGTCCTCCCCTCTGGAATCGGCCGCGCGCTACGAGAGCCTAGGGCGCGGCGAGAGCCTCGCGCCACAGGGCTGTCCAGAGTGCACGACGTTCCGCGTCCGTGAGCGGGCGGCCGAGTCGCTCGCGTAGCGCGGCGACGCCACGGCCGGCGAGCGCGCCCCAGGCCTTCGGTCGCGCGGTCCTCGTCCCAAGCGCGAGGTCCGGCCAGGCGGTCACCGTCGCCCGCGCGACCTCCAGGATGACGTCGTCCACGGGCATAACCTATCGACGATGCGCATCGTCTCGCTCGTCCCCGCCGCGACGGAGATCGTCTGGGCGCTCGGCGCGACGGACCAGCTCGTCGCGGTGACGCACGACGACGATTTCCCGCCCGCCGTTCTCGATCTTCCGCGTGTCACGCGGTCGACCATCCCGGCCGGCGCGACCGCTCGCGAGATCGACGCCCACGTGCGCGAAGCTGGAGCGCGCGGCGAGAGCACCTTTCATCTGGACGAGCAGGCGCTGCGCGACGCGCGTCCGGACGTGATCCTCGGCCAGACGCTCTGCGCGGTGTGCGCGGTCACGCTCGACCGAGTTCCCGCGAAGCTCGAGCGGCAGCCCGAGATCGTGCCCCTTGGCGCATCGAGTATCGAGGGGATGTTCGAGGACATCCGCCGCGTCGGCGCGGCGCTCCGATGCGACGGCGACGCCGACCGTCTCATCGGCGAGCTGCGCTCTCGCCTGGCAAAGGTCGAAGCGCGGGTCGCCGGCCTCGCGCGGCCGCGTGTCGTGTGCCTCGAGTGGCTCGACCCGCTGTTCGACGGCGGCCACTGGGTGCCGGAGCAGGTGCGGATCGCCGGTGGCGAGGACGTGCTTGGAACTCCGGGCGCGCGCTCGCGCGAGATCGAATGGGACGATGTGATCGCGGCTCGCCCCGACATCGTGATCGCGATGCCGTGCGGCTGGGACGCGGCGCGCGCCGCGCGCGAGGCCGAGGCGCTCGGTCCCGTCCGCGCACGGATCGTCGGCGTGGACGGTGCCGCCTACTTCAGCCGGCCGGGGCCGCGACTCGTCGACGGCGTCGAGTTGCTCGCGTCGATCTTCCACCCGGACGCGGTCAGAGCGCCGGACGGTGCCTTGGCGGTCCTCGTCTAGAACGCGCTAGGGCCGATGCCCGCGAGGTCCGAGGGTGTTTCGGGGGCCTCAACGGGCGCGAGCGGGATCTCGACGGCGAACACCGTTCCCTGACTCGAGCTCTCCTCGATGAAGAGACGGCCACCCATCCGCGTCGCGATGGCCCTGCTCACGTAGAGACCGATCCCCATGCCGGGCTGGTCCGCGACCGCCGTCCCGCGGACGAAGCGGTCGAAGATCCGCTCGCGATCGGCCGGATCGATCCCCGCGCCGTGGTCGCGAACGCGGATGACCGCGTGGTCGGCCTCGGCGTTCGTCGATATCTCGATCGGGCGTTCGCGAGGGCTGTACGCGACGGCATTCTTCAAGAGGTTGTCGAGGATCTGGTCGAGGCGCGCGGGATCGGCGTGCACGACGAGCGCGTCCGGCGTGCTCACCGTCACGACCCGCGCCGGATCGAGCGCCTCGACGCGGCGCGCGGCGGAGGCTGCGACCACCGCGAGGTCGAGTGATTCAGGCTCGACTCGAAATACCGACTCAGCGGTCGAAATGACCAGTAGATCGTCGGCGAGACGAAGAAGACGGCCGACCTGACGCTGCGCCTCATCGATCGAGGGCGACACTCGTTCGTGCATGTCGTCGCGACGGGCGTAGCGGGACGCGAGCTGGAGGTGGCCGGAGAGCGCCGCGAGCGGGTTGCGGATCTCGTGATTCACGGTGGCGATGAGAGCGCTGCGCTCCTCCTCGAGCTCCTCGCGACGGCGAAGGCTCTCCACCGTGCGGCCGAACGCGGCGCGCGCCGCGGCGCCGAGGATCGCGACCATCAGGCCCTCGAAGAAGAAGCCGATCACGTCGAGTCCGTTCGTGTTCAGCGAGATCGAGAACCCGGAGGGTGGCGTGAAGTAGGCGGCGATGAGCGTCGTCCCGATCGTCGCGACGAGAGCCGGACCGAACCCCGCCAGGACCGCGCTCGCGGCGACTGGGATCGTGAGGAAGAGGTCGGGACCGGGGGCACCGAATGCCGGGATCGCGAGCTTCAGCCCGGCGATCGCGAGCGTGAAAACGATGGCAAGGCCGTACCGGACCGGCCAAGGCCAATCGGGCCGCAAAAGCCGCAGCGAAAGATCGAGGAGCCGGTCCTGAGTCGCCTCCACGCCCGAGGTTCCTCCCGCGCGAAGCGTTCAGACACCTTACTACTCGACCAACCAGCCGAAAGCTTCGCGCGGGAGGCCGCCGGGCGGTCTACCCGAGCCTTCCGCCGCCGAGGAATCCGATGATCGCTCCCATGACGACGGCCTGAAAGATCTGATAGCCAGCGTCGATCGCATACAGCTTCGCGGCCTTGCCGGTGAAGAGCGTCTGCGAAAAGAACGCCGTCGCGGTGAACCCGAGAGACGCGTACAGGCCGATGAGCGCGCCGCCAGCCCCCGTCGTCCAACCGGTCTCGTTGATGAACCAGTTGAGCGCGACGGCCTCGATGAACGCCGCGAGTGCGGTGAGCGCGTACAGCGGACCGGGCGACTCGCCCGTAGCCATCCCTCGGCCGGTGAGGGCCATCCAGGTCTTGCCGAAGACCGGCCCGTACCAAAGGAATCCGATGACCATTGCGGCGACGGTCGCGATGATGATCGCTACCCAGTTCAACTTTCCCTCCTCCGCGCGTGTCGTGCGCGCACAGGCTAGAGCAGGGGCACAAGCATCCCGACCTCGCGCGCATAGGCGTCGTAGGCCGGCCCGAAGCGCTCGCGGAGCAGGCGCTCCTCGGTCTTCGCGCGGAGATACAGCGCCGGAAACGTGACCAGAAGCGTCCCGGCGATGAGGAGGAGGTTCCCCGTGGCGAGGCACGCGCCGACGAAATGCAGACCGAGCCCCGTATAGATGGGATGACGCACGAAGCGGTACGGGCCGGTGCGGACGAGCTCATGGTCGCGGTGGATCTCGAGCTCCAGGTCGTAGTGCCGCCCGAGCGTCGCGATCGCCCAGAGCGCGAAGCCGACGCCGAGTACGACCAGCGCGAGTCCGACCCAGCGGACCGGCTCGGGCACATCGAGCTCCGGGAGAGGACGCGCCGCGATGACGACGTACGGAACAAAGAAGAAGTACGCGACGTAGTGCGCGAGCCCGCGTGACCGCGCGAGGGTCTCGCCGCGCCGCGCGATCCCGCGCATCCGAGAGAGCTGCGCGACCGCCATGAAGGTAACGATGCTGGCGACGGACACGACCGTCGCGAGGGTCGAGCTCACCCACCAATACTCCTAGACTCGCGCGCCATGGCTGTCGCCTGGCTGGGTGAGCCGGCATCCCTGGACGCAACGACCGTCGGTGGAAAGACCGCGAATTTGGGTCGCCTCGCGACGTCGTTCCGGGTTCCGCCGGGGTTCTGCCTGGACGTGTCGGCGTTCGACGAGCTCCGCCCGGCGCTCGACGGCGACACCGTGGCGCGCGCCCGGCTTCGCGAGCTCGTTGCAGCCTCCTATGCCGATCTTGGACGCCGCGTGGGCGACGCCGAGCCGCGCGTGGCGGTGCGCTCGTCGGCCATCGGCGAGGACTCGGGCGACGCGTCGTTCGCGGGCCAGCACGAGACGGTGCTCGACGTCGGCGGCGTCGACGCGATCGTCGACGCGCTGCTCGAGTGCTGGCGGTCGGTGTACTCGGAGCGCGCCGCGGCGTACCGCAGGGAACGCGGCATCGCAGGCGCTCCGCGGATCGCCGTGCTCGTTCAGCTCATGGTCCCGGCCGACGCATCCGCCATCGCGTTCAGCGCCGATCCGGTGAGCGGCGCACGCGACGTGGTCGTCGTGAATGCGGCACGCGGCCTCGGCGACGCGATCGCGTCAGGGACGATCACGCCGGACAGCTACACGGTGCGCAAGCACGACCTCGTCATCACCTCGCGAGCGTGCGCCGGGGACGGCGCCGTCTCCGACGGGGACATCGCCGCGATCGCGCGTCTCGCGATGCAGCTCGAGACCGTGATGGGCGGGCCCGTCGACATCGAGTGCGCGCTTCGCGGCGACGTGCTTCACCTCTTGCAATGCCGCCCGATCACGACGCTCCCCGAGGAATTCCCGGTCACGTGGGACGACCCCGAGGACGCGGAGCTGACCTGGGAGCGCGAGGACTCGCACTTCGACCGGGTCATGGGGCCGCTCGCGATCGAGTTCGTCCGCAACGGTCCCGATCACGGGATCCGCCAGCGGTTCGAGGACATCGGCTTCCCTCTGCTCGTGCGGCATCAGGCGTTCAACGGGCGCTACTACGCGAGCGAGAAACCGCTCGTGCCCGAGGAGCGGATCGCGGAGGAGCTCACCCGGGCGTTGAACTTTCGGCGTGGGTTCGCCCGCACGCTCCGGCGCCAGTGGGACGCTGAGCTCCTCCCCGAGCTGCACGAGCACTACGCCTGGCTGCGCGGGCTCGCTCCGGCGCGGATGAGCGGCGACGAAGCCGCCGCGGCATGGCTCGAGATGTGGCGCCGCACCAATCGCATCTGGACCATCCATTTCATGGTCACGGGCTCCGCATATCCGGTCATGGAAGAGCTCGCCCAGGCGTACGAAAAGGTCGTCGGCGGGAACGGGGCGGAGGCGCTCGCGATCACGCAGGGCCAGGCTCCGACATTGCAGCAGCTCGAGCGCGATCTGTACGAGCTGGTCGAGTCCACACGACGATTGCCCGCCATCGCGGCGGCATTGGTGGAAGGCGAGCGCTCCCTGGTCAAGCTCGCTCGTCTCGAGGGCGGTCCCGAATTCGCACGGACGCTCGAGGACTTTCTCCGCGTGCACGGCGATATCGGGCAGGAGAACTTCGATCTCGAATCGCCGGCGTGGCGCGACGATCCGGTGAAGGTCCTGGCCGTTCTCGCGCAGCGACTGCGATCCGAAGGCGAGCATCCCGATGCTCGCGGCGTCCGGGTGCGCGCGCGCGGGACTGAAATTCGCGACCGAGCCCGCGCGCGCGTCACGGCGCGCCCCGAGGACCTGGCTGCCTTCGACCTGGTCCTCGCCGCCGCGACCAGCGCCGGCCCGCTCACCGAGGAGCACAACTACTGGATCGACCGGGTCTCCCAGGCCCTCGTGCGCCGGCTCAGCCTCGCGTTCGGTGAACGGCTGGTGGCCGGCGGCGCGCTCGCTTCAGCCGACGAGGTCTTTCTCCTCTACGTCCCCGAGATCGCGAGCGCTCTTCGCGCGCCGGCGCCGCTCGCTCCGCTGATCGCGCAGCGGCGTCACGAGCTCGCGCGTTGGCGACGCCTCCGTGCTCCAAGGACGATCGGCGCTCCACCGAGTGCGACCGCGGTCGTCACACCTGGCGTCGCTCTCGAGCGAGTCTCGTTCGAATACAGCGTCGCGCAGGACGATCCGTACATGCTGAAAGGCGTCGCGGCATCGGCCGGTGTCGCGCGCGGACCCGCCCGGCTGATCACCGGTGACGAAGACTTCTCGAAGATGCGCGCCGGGGACGTCCTCGTTTGCCGACAATCGACGGTCTCGTGGGCGTCGCTCTTCACGATGGCCGCCGCGGTCGTGACCGAGATCGGCGGAGCGCTGTGTCACGCGGCGGTCGTGGCGCGCGAATTTGGCGTGCCGTGCGTGGTGGCGACCGGCGGCGTGCTCTCGACGCTCGCCGACGGCGAGCCGCTCGAGGTCGACGGCTCGACCGGAAGGATCCGACGGCTTTTTCCGATCACGTGGGTGGACCCCGACGACGCGAACATCGTGTGGCGCCGCGATGACGCCCATCAGACCAGCGTGCGCACCCCTCTCGGCATCGACTACACGCTCCACGGCGCGTCTTACGGAATGCGCAAACGCGACCTCGAGCTCGGCCCACCGGTGCTGGCGCGGGTCGGCGCGTTCAACGGGCGCATGTACAACAGCACGAAGCCGCTTCGACCACTCGACGAGATGCCACAGCACCAGCTGAACGCGATCGCGCGGCGGCGGCGCCTCGGGCGGCGGATCCGGCGCGATTGGGATGAGCGGTTCCTGGCCGAGCTGAACGAGATGTACGAGTGGATGGCCGCGCTCGATCCCGCGCCGATGGGACGCGACGACGCCGCAGCGGCATGGGACGCCCTCTGGCGCCGGCATAAACGCGCGTGGACCATTCACATGCTCGTGACGGCGGCGGCGTACACGGTGACCGACGAGTTCGGACAGATCTACGAGGAGCTCGTCGGCGGCCCCGCGTTGGACGCGTTCGGAGTGACCCAGGCGCTCGCCCCGGCACTCCAGCGGTTGGACGTGGATCTGGCCGCGCTCACCGAGAAGGCGCGCGGATCTCGCCTGGTTGCCGAGGCGATCGCGCGCGGCGCGACGCCCGACGAGCTCAACGCCATGGATGCTGGCTTTGGCCGAGCGGTCGACGCGTTCCTCGCGCGTCACGGTCACCTCGGACAGCCAAGCGAAGGACTTGGGCTCCCGTCGTGGTCCGACGATCCGTCGCTCCTGATCGGCTCCTTACGCTTGCGTCTTCTCCAGCCTCCGGCGGATCACGCCGCGCGTCTTTCGCGGCAGCGCCGCGACGCCGACGAAATCGTGCGGAAGGCGCGCGAGCACCTCGCGGATCGTCCGGCGGACCTCGCACGTTTCGAGGAAGTGCTCGCGGCGGCCATGTCGGCGAGCCCGCTCACCGAAGAGCACAACTACTGGCTCGATCGGCGTAATCAGGCGCGAATGGGAGGCGCCGTGCGCCGCTTTGGCGCGCGTCTTGTTCGAGAGGGCGCTCTGCCGGATGCCGAGGCGATCTTTCTTCTCTACGTCAGCGAGATACGCGAGGCGCTCCGGAGTCCCACCAATCTCGCAGCGCTTCTCACCGAGCGACGCGCGGAGCAGCGCAGGTGGGCGGAGATGGAGGCACCCCAGACCGTCGGTGCGCCGGCGCCCGCTTGGCAGCGAGAGGCGAGCACGCGCATGGCCGGGCAGGGCTTCCTGCTGTACCGAGAAACGCAGACGGACCCTGCGCGCATGTTGCGTGGGGTCGCCGCTTCCGCGGGCATCGGGCGCGGGCCTGCGCGTCTCATTCGCGACCAGACCGACTTTGGAAAGTTCAAGGCGGGCGACGTCCTCGTGTGTCAGGCCTCGAACGTTTCGTGGGTCCCGCTGTTCGCGAGCGCGGCGGCCGTCGTCACCGAGGTGGGCGGCGCGCTCTCGCATGCGGCGGTCGTCGCCCGCGAGATCGGCGTGCCCGCCGTCGTCGGCACAGGGATCGCGCTCTCGACGCTGGTCGACGGCGAGCCGCTCGAGGTCGACGGATCCGCAGGCATCGTGCGGCGCATTTCGGCCTAGCCCGCGACCTCCTCGGCGATGGGCTCCTGATGCGCCATGCTCTCGCCGGGTAACGCGAGGCTCGGGATCGCAGCCGCAAACGCCGCCGCGGTGAAGAGCCAGAACAGAGTGCGCAGCGAATCGGTCGAGGGCGACCCGCCGAGCGCGAGCGCGATGGCGATCGAACCGAGCATTCCGCCGAAGTATCGGCTCGTCGAGAACACACCCGACGCGAGAGCCGCGTAGCGCTCGGGCACGACCTCGACCGCGGCGAGCCGCATCGAAGGGAACGTCAGCGCGAGCCCGATGCCGGCGAAGGCGAGCGTCCCGGCGAGGAGCTCCAACGGAAGCTGGCCGGCGGAGATCGCGAGCGGCATGAGACCGACCCCGAGCAGCAGCGCGCCAGCGACCGTCGGCAGACGCGGTCCGTAACGATCCGCGGCGCGCCCGCCGATGGGCGCGAGGATGATCGAGCCGCCCGAGAACGCGGCGAGCGCGATGCCGCTGCGCACGCTCGCGCCGGCGAGAGCGACGGGAAGCGCGAGGAGCGTCCCGTACATCGCGAGGTTCTGGAATGCGACCGTCGCGCACGCCGCCGCGAACGCGCGGATACGGAAGAGCGAGGGCGGGAGTGCCGGATCGGGATGACGCGACTCGTAGCGGATGAGTGCCACAGCCGCGGGCAGGATCGCGACGCCGATCGCCACGGTCACCGGATCGACCGCGCGCCCGAGCGAGACGAGGACCCACGCCGTGGCGAGCAGGACCGCGCCGAGCCCGACCGCGCCGACCAGGTCGAACCGCGCGGTCTCGCGAGCGGCTTTCGGAGGCAGGACGCGCCACGAGAGCGCGAACCCGACGACGCAGAGGGGGACGTTGACGAGAAAGATCCAGCGCCAGTCGATCGCCGCGAGGAATCCGCCGACGAGCGGCCCGACCGTCGCGCCGACGGCGGTCGCCGCGCTCACGATCCCGAACTCGGCGCCGCGCCGGCCGCTCGGGATCGCCTCGCGCAGAAGTCCGAGCCCGTTCGGCACGAGCGCCGCCGCCGCGATCGCCTGGTTGATGCGGAAGACGGCGAGCACAAGGATCGAGCTCGCCGCGGCGGCGCCGGCAGACGCGAGAGCGAAGTAGACCAGCGCGGCGAGCATGACGTTGCGGCGGCCGAGACGGTCCCCCACCCGCCCGGCGATCGGCTGCAGCGCCGCCATCGCGATGAGGTACGAGGTGACGATCCAGCTCGTCTCGCCGACGTCGACCCGCAGATCGCGCGCGACCTGCGGGAGCGCGACGACGATCATCGTCGAGTTCAGCGGCACGAGGAGGTTGCCGAGCGCGACCGAGATCGCGAGCCATCGGAGATTCATGCGCGCTCGATGCTAGGCCGCAAGACGGTCGCGCAGCCGCTCAGCGGAGAGCGCGTTCGCGCCGGTGTCGTCGTGTCTGAAGTAGGCGTAGACATCCTTCCCGGCGTCGAGCATCGGGCGGAAGCGCGCGGCCCACGCATCGACTTCGTCGTCGGTGTAGCCCTCTCGCTTGCGCAGCCGCGCGTATGCGAACGACGACGTCGTGCCGAGCGTATCGGCGGGCGACGGCGCTTTCTCGCCTTCCGCGTGCACGAGCGCGACGGCCGCCGTTCGGAGCAGCTCGTACACCTCGTCGACGTACCACGAGGGATCCCGAACCTCGAGCGCGCACCGCAGGTCGCGCGGGAGAGACGCGAGGAATCCAGCGAGGCGGTCGTCATCGCGCTTGAGCCATGGCGGCGTCTGGAACAGGACCGGTCCGAGCCGATCGCCGAGCGGCCGCGCGCGGTCGAAGAAGAGCGGAAGAGTCTCGGCGGGGTCGCGCAGCTGCCGGTAATGCGTGATCTGCCGTGACGCCTTGAGAGCGAAGACAAATCCGTCGCCCGTGGCCGCGCGCCAGCCCGCGATGTTCTTCTCGGTCGGCAGGTGGTTGAAGGTGTAGTTGATCTCGAGGGTCTGAAGGCGCGTCGCGTAATAGCGCAGGAGGTCCTTCGGTTTCACATCCGGCGGATAGAAGACCGGCTTCCAGCTCCTGTACGACCAGCCCGAGGTACCGACGAACGCATGTCCGCTAGCCAAAGCGCGTCAAGCGTCGTGTTGGCCGAGCACCGCGTAGGCGATGCCCGTCACGAGGGAGTTCGCGCGCTTGAACGACGCCAGCAGGTCGAGATGGATGCTCGACGTGTCGATCGACTCGCGCAGTCCCTCGTGCAGCCGCTGGATGTGCGCGGCGCGCAGTTGGCGCTCCATCGCATTCACGATCGACTTGTGGCGGATCACCTTATCGGCGACCTCGCGGTCGCCCGACGCGAGCGCGCCCATCGCGAGCTCGAGGTTCTCCACGACTTTCGCGTGGAGGTCCGAGATCTCGCGCCAGCCCTGCGCCGAGAAGACGTGGTTGCCGCGGATCTTCTTCTCGGCGAGCTCCATGAGGTTCTTGTCGATGACGTCGCCGATCTCCTCGAGGTTGACGATGACGAAGATAAGGGCGGTCTCCCGTTCAGCTTGCTCCGTGGTGAGCTCGTGCTCGCGGAGCTTGACGAGGTACTGCTTGATCTCCTCCTCGAGTCGATCGATGAGGTCGTCGCGGGCGACGATCTCGCGCATGAGTGCGTCGTCGTTGCGCTCCAGCACGATGCGCGTCTCGCGCAGCGATTGAAGGACGACGTCGCCCATGCGGAGCACCTCCCGGAGCGCCTGCCCGAGCGCGACCGCCGGGGTATCCAGGACCGCCGGGTTCAGGTACATGGGGCCGCTGTCGGTGCTGCGCGATTCGGGAATGAGGCGCGTGACCAGATCGGCCGCGAGCCCAGCGAATGGGAGGAAGACGAGAGCGAGCGCGACGTTGAAGATCGTGTGCGCGTTCGCGATCTGTCTCTGCAGATCGGGCGACGTGGCGCGAACCACGTCCGCAAATGGGCCGATGAACGGAAAGAAGATCGCGACTCCGATGATCTTGAACGCGGCGTGCGCCGCAGCGACGCGACGGGCCTCGGCGTTCTGGCCCACCGCGGCGAGCACGGCCGTGGCCGCCGTACCGACGTTCGCGCCGAAGATGATCGGGATCGCGCCGACGAGAGGCATGAGACCCGAAGTCGCGAGCGAGAGCGCGAGACCGATGACGGCCGCGCTCGAGCGAACGAGCGCGGTGAACAGAGCTGAGATCAGAAGGAGGATCAGCGGCTGGTCGGTGAGCGCGCCCAGCAGGTCGCCGAAGAGCGCGTTGGTCGCGAGTGGCAAGGTGCCGTCGTGGATCAGCTTCATGCCGAGGAAAAGGAAGCCGAACCCGAGGATCGCCTGACCGACGTACCGCACCGTGCCGCGGCCCGAGACATACAGGAGCCAGCCCGCGAACACGACGAGCGGGGAGATCTGAAGAAGGTCGAACGCGAGGAGCTGAACGGTGACCGTGGTGCCGATGTCTGCGCCGAGGATCATGCCGATCGTCTGTCGAAGCGTGAGCAGGCCTGCCGACGCGAAGCCCACGAGCATCACGGTCGTCGCGCTCGACGACTGCAGCACGGCGGTGACGCCCGCGCCGACAAGGAGCGACTTGACCCGATTGCCGGTCAGGGTGGACAGAACGTGCCGGAGACGCGTTCCCGCGGCGCGCTGCAGGCCCTCGCCGACGAGCCGCACTCCGTAAAGGAGGAGCGCGGTGCCGCCGAGGAGCGAGAAGAGAACGAGGTTGGCGTCGCTCACGTCGGGCGAGTATCGAACCTAGCGCGAGATGGTGAGCGAGGCCCTCCCCGATGAGCCGGCGGCGAGCACGACGACGCTCGTCTCGCCCTCCGTCGACGGCGCGACGAACGGGATCCGCGCGGTGCCCGAGCCGTCGGTCACGGCGGTGCCGATCGACGAAACGCCGACCGACAGCGTGACCAGAACTCCCGCGCGCGGTCCGGTCGCGCCCACCACGTAGACCGTCGCGAGGACACCCTGGCCGACGCGCGCGCTCGCTTTGTCGAGCGTGACCGTCACGGTCAACCCCGCGATCGTCGTCACCTGCTGTGCCGTGACCGTGAGCTTCTGCGTCGTCTCGTTCCCCGCCCGATCGCGCGCGACGACGGTGATCGGCACCGAGCCGGCGCTCGCGGAGAACGAATCGGTGAAGCCACCCTCGGGCGTGATCGCGACGATGCGTCCATTCACGGTGATGGTCGACCCGGGCTCCGTCGTTCCCGTGACGACGATGTTCTTCGCGTCGACGGTGCTTCCCGGGGCCGGCTGCGCGACGGTCATCGTCGGTGGCGTGCGGTCGAGCACGACGCTGTACGAGGACGCCGCGACGACGTCGCGGTCCGCGATGAGCGCGACGCCGATCGTGTTCGGTCCTTCCTTCAACGCGAGCGTCGCGTTGAACGCGCCGCTCGGATCGAGGAGCGTCGTGGCGACGACCGCTCCGTTGAGCACGAACTGAACGCTGCGGCCATCCTGCACCGCGAAGGACGGGATCTTCCCAGTGAGCTGCAGCTGCGGGTCACGCGTGTACGCGGGCAGAGCGTCCGCGATCGGCGCGGCGCCGATGCTCGTGCTGCCACCCGCCGGAAGGTCGATCGAGCCGCTGCCCTGCAGAAGTGGGATAGCCGATTGGACCTGTGAGATGAGCTGCTCGAAGCCGGCCCCGATGGCGCCGCTGGCGCGCGGGAGGACGATGATCGCTGCGACGCCAAGTGTCACGGCAAGCGACGCATCCACCCAGCGGGGCCGCGCAGGAGCACGCACGCCCGCACCCCGAGCGATCGCGCGATAGCGATCGCGTGAAACGGGATCCCGGCGCCTTGGGCCGATGCGCATACGTGTGATCAGCAGAGCACCCTTCCTCGTGTCAAAAGTAAGGCCCGAAACCAAAGCGAAAGGGCGCCGGCCTTACGGCCGCCGCCCTCCGCTGGTGGGTGGGATGAGGGGCTAACAGTTTCAGCGCGCGTCAGGAACTGAACGCGAGCGCCTGACGAATGTTTCGTCCTCCCCGGATGGTTTAGCCTGCCTGACCGTCTTGGCGGGACTGTACCCCTGGCAGTTTGGGGTCGCAAGTCCCACGGCTTGTGACCTTCGGCATTTCCGGGCCTTCGACACGGTTGTGCGACACTCGGCTCATGGCCGTGCAGCGGGAAAAGGTGTCGCCGCGAGGTCTCGAGGGGGTGGTCGCGACGACCACGGCGATCTCCTCGGTCAGCGACAACTTCCTTCAGTACCGCGGTTACAAGATCGAAGAGCTCGTCGGTAAGGCCGAGTACGAAGAGGTCGCGTATCTCCTGCTCAATGGCGACCTTCCGAACAAAGACGAGCTGCGGGACTTCAAAGCCGAGCTGACCAAGCACCGCGCCCTGTCGCCGTTCCTCCGCGAGACCCTCCAGCAGATGTCCGAGAGCGGCACGCCGATGGACGTGTTACGCACCGTCATCTCCGCCTCCGCGGTCGAGGATCCGAGCGAGGGCGACAACTCGCACGAGGCCGAGTACCGCAAGGCGATCCGGTTGACCGCGAAGCTTCCGACGATCCTCGCGACGTACATCCGCCGCCGCCGTGGCGAGCAGCCGGTCACACCGGACCCCACGCTCGGACATGCCGCGAACTTCGCGCGGATGGCTGGGCTGGACGACGCGCATCCGCGCGCGGCCGAGATCCTGAACGCGTGCTTCATCCTTCAGGCCGAACACGGCCTCAACGCCTCGACGTTCGCGGCGCGGATCACGGCGGCGACGCTCGCGGACATGCACGCCGCGGTGACCGCCGGACTCGCCGCTCTCAAGGGACCGCTGCACGGAGGCGCGACGGACGGAACGATGAAGATGCTCGACGAGGTCGGGACTCCCGAGCACGTCGACGCGTGGGTCGCGAAGGCGATCGCCTCGAAGTACAAGTTCTCCGGGTTTGGTCACCGGGTGTACAAGACCGAAGACCCGCGCGCGAAGTTCCTGCGAAAGTTCGCGCAGGACCTCGCGAAGGATTGGAAGGGGCCGAAGTACTTCGACATCCAGGAAGCACTCGTCGCGGCGATCGCGAAAGCCCGGCCGACCATGTCGCCGGCCGCAGCCGATAAGGTGAACATCGTGAACGTCGACTACTACGCGGCCACGACGTACACGTTCCTCGGCATCCCCGCCGACCTCGGGACCTCGATCTTCGCCGTCGGCCGAATGGCCGGATGGTGCGCGCACGTCATGGAACAGCACGGCGACAACAGGCTGATCCGTCCCGAGTCGGAATACACCGGACCGACCGGTAAGCGGTGGGTGCCGATCGCCGAGCGCTAGCCCGAGTCCGCGACCTCAGGCGTCGTAGCTCGCGAGAATCGCGTCCCACATCGCATCTGACGCGAGCTCTCCGAGCGTGACCTCATCGAGCTCGGCGTTCGCGACATCCTGCGTCGACGCCATGTACATCACGTCGCCGTCCCACCGCGCGTGGAACGGCTGGATGCCGCGAGCCATCGAGGTGTGGACCTGGCGTCCGATGGACTGGAGCTGGAGGCGATCGAGCTTCTGGTTCGTCACGACGAGCGACAGCGTCGTATTACCGGATCGGGGCACGCGGCCCGGCACCGGACCGGTCGGCTTCCCGCGCACGACTTTCCCGGAGCGGTCGACGATGCAGCCGTACGCGTTCACGACCACGAACGCCAGGATCTTCGTGGGTCCGGACTCGCGGTACGCGCCACCCTGTCCCGCGAGCTCGCCGCCGGCGCCGTGGCTCGCCGTCGCCGATCGCCCGGCGCCGCGAGCACCCAGCGGGAACCGGCCCGGCCGCATCGCACGGACCGCCGCGCGGCCAAGTTCTTTGTCGGGATAGATCGCGTTCTGGCGCGTGCCGTAGTCGAAGATGATCGCGCCGGACACCAGCGCAATGTCGATCCACTTCGTCGAGTAGCCGCGCATCCTGAAGAGCTCCGCGGCGACGCCGGTCGATGCCTCGAGGCCGTAGAGCGAACCACCCGCGAAGCAGATCGCGTTGATCGCGTCGAGATGCTGCCCGTTGACGCCGGGCGATCCACCGCGGACGTCGATCGAGAGCGATGCGACCTTCGCCAAATGGAACACGGTGCATCCCGTCGGCCCCTCCTCGTACTCGGCGACGCCGATCTCGAGTCCCGGGAAGTCGAACTCGAGCGCACGGCCCTTCGGGAATTCGGTGCGCGGGACCGGATGGATCACGTCGTTGGTCACCGGCCCGCTCATCGGAGAGCGCGCTCTATCTCGTCGAGGTGCTCCTTCCGGTGCAGCGAGCGATCCAGAACGCGGGGCAGGTTCATCGCCCGGATCGCGTCGAATGCGTCCTGCGGCAGTCCTTCGATGAGTCGATCGATCTTCGTGGCCGCCTCGGTCGCGAGACCGCCCGCCGCTCGGACGGGCGTCGCGACCCACTGCGCAAACCCAGCGGCGTTGATGAACTCCGTCAGCGCGTCGCTGCCGAGCTCCATCGGCTTTCGGTCGCCCAGATACCTCTCGAGTCGTGCGGCGCCGAATCCATCCCAGAACGCCAGATGGGCGAGAAGCGCGCCCGCAGTCCAGCCGCCGGGCAACGGGATGCTCCGATCGCCGAGCTGCGCGACGACGGCCGCGAGGCGATCTCGCGACGCGCGGTTGCGTTTGTTGTGGTCGCTCGTCATTTGCGAAGCGAATCGCGGAAGGACTTGTCGGTGGCGACCTTGAGTGCGGTCGCGGCGAGCGCGTCGATGACCACGAACGCGCTCTCGTGCGCGTACTCGCTGACCGACGCCTCGCGCATCTTGTGCGAGTGCCCGGGTATGTGCTGCGCGCTCACCGGAAAGCCGATGTAGTCGGTCGGCACTTTCTGGGACACGTTCCCGATGTCGCCCGAGGCGGTCACGAGGTGCCCGCGCGACGGCGCCTTGCCGCGGCGGACGAGCTCGTCCGTGAGCGCGTCGCCGAGCATCCGATTCGCCTCGACCGGCAGGTACGCGCGCATCTCGTCCTCGATCTTGACCTTCGTTCCCGTCTGGAGCGCGGCGCCCTTCGCCATGTCCTCGAACATCGCGACCATTTCCGCGAGCGAAGCCATGTCGGCGGCGCGGATGCCGAAGTCGCCGACGGCGCGCGAGGGGATGATGTTCGAGGCGACGCCACCTTCGCGGATGATCCCGTGAACGCGCGCCGTCGACGGAAGGTGCTGCCGCCAACCGTCGACTGCGACGAAGAGCGCGATGAGCGCGGTCAGTGCGTTGCGTCCCTCCTCCGGCGAGACCGCGGCGTGCGCGGCAAGCCCTTCATAGATGACGCGCTTCACCATGATCCCGAGGAGCCTCTCGCTCACACTCCAATCGCCGCCGGCGCCCGGGTGCGAGAACAGCGCGGCCACCGTGTCCTTGAAGACGCCCTTGTCGAGCAGGTCGATCTTTCCCCCGCCCCGCTCCTCCGCCGGCGTGCCGACGAGCTCGATCCCGACCTGGAGTTCCTTCGCCTTCGCGGCGGCGCTCAGGAACGCGCCGACGATGGTCATCGAGATCAAGTTGTGGCCGCAGCCGTGCCCGACGTCCGGGAGGGCGTCGTACTCGGCGAGCAGAGCGACGGACGGGCCGGGCGGGCCGACGCGCGCGCGGAACGCCGTCGGAAGTCCGCCGAGATCGCGCTCGACCGTGTGGCCGTGCTTTTCGAGGAGGGCGACGATACGTCCGACCGCGCGGTGCTCCTCATATGCGAGCTCGGGATCCGCGTTGATCTCGCGCGAAAGCCTGAGCAGATCCTCGCGGAACGGGTCCTTCATTTGGCGATCCGATCGCGGAGTGCCTTGTCGGTGGCGACACGCACCGCCGCCGCGCCCAGCACCTCGGCCGTGATCGTCGCGTTCCGGTGCGCCAGATCGCTCGCGCTCGCGTCGCGCATCTCGACCGAGTGTCCCGGCACGGGCTTCTCGCTCACCGGGAAGCGCACCCAGTCCGTCGGCACCTTCGTCGAGACGTTGCCGAGATCCGTCGACGCGGTGACCAACACGCCGCGCATCGGCGTGACACCCACGCGCTCGAGCTCGGCCGCGACGACGTCGCCCAGCACGCGATTCGCCTTGACTGGCTCGTAGTACGGGAGGTACTCAGCGATCTCGACCTTCGTGCCGGTGAGCAGCGCGGCGCCTTTCGCGATGTCGCCGAACCGTTCGACCATCCCGTCGAGCGTCTCGCGTTCCTTCGCGCGGAGTCCGAAGATCGCCTCCGCTCGCGACGGCACGACGTTCATCGCCTTGCCGCCGTCGCTGATGTAGCCGTGGACGCGCGCGTCGCCGTCGAGGTGTTGGCGCCAGCCGTCGACCCCGACGAACAAACGGACGACCGCGTTCAGCGCGTTGCGCCCCTTCTCGGGAGCGGAGCCCGCGTGCGCCGCGACGCCGTGGAAGGTCACGCGCTTTCCGACGACGCCGAGGCCCGTCCCGCTTACCACCCACGCACCCTGCCCCGCGGGGTGCGATGAGAGCGCGGCGAAGGTCCGATCGAAAATTCCCTTGCGTAAGAGGTCGATCTTGCCGCCGCCGTTCTCTTCGGCCGGCGTGCCGATGAGCTCAACCGCGACCTCCAGACGCGCGGCGCTTGCCGCGGCGACGAGGTAGGCGCCGACGTTGCTGATCGCTATCAGATTGTGACCACAGCCATGCCCCACATCGGGAAGCGCGTCGTACTCGGCAAGGAGCGCGATCGCGGGACCATCCTTCGGACCGACCCGCGTGCGGAACGCGGTCTCGAGGCCGCCGATGCCACGCTCGACGCGGTGGCCGTTACGCTCGAGGAACGTCGCGATCGCGCCCATGGCCTGACGCTCCTGATAGGCAAGCTCGGGATGCGCGTGGATGTCACGCGAGAGCAGCGTGAGGTCGGCGGTCTGGGCCGTGGTCAGGACGGGCATGTCGCTGTATACTGGCTCACACAACCTTTCCCCTATTTCTCACCAGCCGGATGCGCGCGCACCT
>DATCPK010000124.1:0-15395 GCA_036570125.1 Candidatus Limnocylindria bacterium | reverse complement strand
TTCGGTGTTCACGCGCGATGAGATCCGGCTGACGACGCTCTCAACCTGCGCCGGCTGAGGAGCCAAGCTGGGCCCCGGCCCGCTGGCGCAGGTTCTGCGTCCGATGCGCGATCAAAAGACACCCGCGGAGCTGCTCGTCGGTCTCGACGTGACCGATGACGCGGCCGTCTACCTCGTCGCGCCTGACACGGCGATCGTCGAGACGCTCGACTTCTTTCCGCCCATCGTCGACGACGCGTATGCCTCGGGCGCGATCGGGGCGGCGAACGCGATGTCGGACGTCTACGCGATGGGCGGCGAGGTGCTGTTCGCGCTGAATATCGCCGCGTGGCCCGAGGATGCGCCGCTCACACAGCTCGAGCGGCTCTTCCAGGGCGCCACCGACAAGGTCGGGGAGGCCGGTGCGGTCATCGCGGGTGGACACACCGTCCTCGATCGCGAGCCCAAGTACGGCCTCGCCGTCACCGGCCGGGTCCACCCCGAACACATGCTGCTCAAGTCGCGGCTTCGCGCGGGAGACACCTTGTGGCTGACGAAGCCGATCGGGACCGGCGTCCTGACGACCGCCCACAAGAACGGCGACCTCGAGCCGGCCGATCTGGCCTCTGCGATCGCGTCGATGGTCGCGCTCAACCGAGACGCGGCCCGGGCCGCGGTCGACGCCGAGCTTCACGCGGCGACCGACGTCACCGGCTTCAGCCTGGTCGGGCACGCGCACGAGATGGCGGAGCGGTCGTCGGTCGGCGTACGGATCCGCGCGAGCGTCGTGCCACTTCTCCCCGGCGCGCGCAGTCATGCTGAGAGGGGAATCAGCTTCGGCGGCCTCGAACGCAATCGCGCGTACTTCGACGATGGCGTCAAGGTCCGCTTCGAGCGGGTCGACGACGTCCTCCGTACGTTGCTGCTCGACCCCCAGACGTCGGGTGGCCTCCTCGTTGGCGTTCCGTCCGCCCACGCCGATGCCTGGCAGCGAGCGTGTGTGGCGAAGGACGTGCGGCCGGTGCAGGTCGGCGAGGTCACCGCCGGCAGCGGCGTCATCGTCGTTCCTTGAGCTCGACCGCCGAGGTCGCGGAAGAGGCGCCACCAGCACCGAGTGCGCGAGCCGCCGAGCTCGCGAAGCTGCACCCGCAACGAGCGGCGCTCGAGCTCGCGTGGCCGGGGATCGTCGAGAACTCGATCGCCGCTGCCGGTCAGGCGACCATCTTCGCGTTCGTTGGTCATCTCGGCGCAGTGTCGACTGCGGCCGTCGGCGCCGCGTTCCAATTTCTGTTCCTTATGTTCCCGATCTGGCGATCGCTCGGGATCGGGACCGTGGCTCACGTCAGTCGACGGATGGGCGAGGGACGTGCGCGACAGGCCTCGGATGTCGCTCGGCAGTCGATCACTCTCGGTGCGATCTTCGGCGTCGCGTTTGGAGTCGGCTTCGTCGTGTTCGCGTCGCCGCTCTTGCGATTGCTCGGCGCGGGCGAAGACGTCGTCGCGGTCGCGAGCCCGATCCTCGCTCTGGTGGGGGCTGGGAGCGTCTTTCAGACGGTCTGGTTCATCAGCACGTCCGCGATCCGCGCCGCCGGCGACAGCCGGACGCCCATGTGGCTCGCGATCCTCTCGGTCTTCGTGACCGTGCCGATAGCGTTCCTGTTCATCGACGTGCTACATGTTGGTGCGATCGGCGCGGGATACGCGGTCGTGACCAACAGCGCCATCGTGTGCATGATCTCGCTCTACCTGCTGTGGGTCGGCCGAGCGGACCTGAGCATCCGTGGCGGCAAGTGGGGCCTCGACGTCCGACTCATTCGGTCGCTCTTCGCCATCAGTCTTCCGTCGGCGGCCGAGAGCGCGTTGTTCAGTGTCGGGATCCTGGCGCTTTCAGGGTTCGCGTTCCGCCTCGGGACCGAATCGTCGGCGGCACATCAGATCGTCAACCAGGTCGAGAGCTTCTCGTTCCTCCCGTGCATCGGTTTCGCCGGCGCCGCGAGCGCGCTCGTTGGTCAGGCGCTCGGGATGGGGGATCCGCGCCGCGCGGTCCGCTCGGGCTGGGCCGCGGTGCGGATGGCGTTCCTCTGGGCGACGGTCGCGGGCGTCGTGTTCATGGTCGTACCCCGGTTCCTGCTCGGGATCTTCACGAATGATCAGCGCGTGATCGACGCGGGCGTTGGTGCGCTCGCGGTCATCGGAATTGGCCAGCCGGCGCAGGCCGTGATCTTCACGCTCGGCGGCGCGCTTCGCGGGGCGGGGGACACGCGCTTTCCGCTGGTCGCCACGATCGTGAACTGGTTCCTGGTTCGGTTGCCCCTCGCGTACGTTCTCGCGTTCCCGCTTGGGCTTGGCCTGACTGGCGTGTGGGCCGGGATCGCCGCGGATTATTTCGTGCGGGCGGGATTGCTCGCGTGGCGGTTCAACTCGGGAGCCTGGCAGAGGGTGCGCGTGTAACTTGCTTGGTTACGGTGCCCAGGGCGGGACTTGAACCCGCACGCCCTTTCGGGCATGAGCCCCTCGAACTCACGTGTATACCATTTCACCACCTGGGCGGGTGTCCTAGCAGTTTAGCGTGACAGGGCTTCCGCCTTCACGCTCGAAGTCTCGCCAGACCTCGCGCTTCCGCCGCAGACATGGAACATCCGCAGTTGGATACAGCAACGGCAGCAAACGACGGGACGCCCGCTTCGCGTAAGTGAGCTGGTACATGCCGTCCTCACACCAGAGTCCGCCGGTGAGGCCGTACCGCGCCCGGATCCTTTCGCGTACCCACTGGGCATGCTCCAGACTCGCGGTGTTGAAACGAACAAGGAGTGTCCGGTAACGGCGACCACGCGCTTTTCCTGTTCCGTCGTAGGTGCAGTCGATGATCGATCCATCTCCGTCCACCAAGCCACGCAGGAGATGAGCAAGAACATCGTCTGGGACTCTGATGGCCCCCAGGGTCAGTGATTTCCGGGGCGTCAGGCCGATCGATTGAAGCCACCGGTAGAGCCCGACGTCGCCGATTTGCACGCGAAGGCCACGCGTGCCGTAGCCGCCTTTGACCTTGCCGATCTTCGCGCGACGATCCACGCATCGGAGGAAGGTCTCCAACACCTCGAGCTCGGACGAGCTTACTGAGATGTGTCTGCCACTCGGGGAGAGATTTCCATCAGTGGCTAGTAGTCCGACGGCATACGCCACGTTCGGGGTCCATTCCCACGTCGAACCAGGACGTAGGCGATACGGCCCGCGTCGTTTCCCGCGGCGCGCTTCTGCCATCCGCGCGATCCGCGGATCCGTTGCCGCCGTAAGACCTTTCGCCCAGCCCTTGCTCACGCGCGTATCTACTCACAAGCGCATCGCCGTGGGAAGGTGACAAGAGCGCGAAAGCTGTCGTCAAAATGTGCGAATTCCGTCGCACAAATTGACGACGGGCTATCGTCGCGGCGTGCGCATCACGCGGTGCCCGCGTTGCCTCGCCGAGGACATCACCGCCGACGCTCATCCGTCGCGGCGGCTCGCCGACGGCATGCCCGCGACCTTCTTCGTGTGCCGGGATTGCTTTCGAGCCGCGGAGCTCGAGTTCCAGATCTCCTGCGATGGCTCGAACATCCCGTACGCGCGTCTCCCGATCCGCGAATCGCTGCGTCTCCTGCGCGGCTTCTACCAGGAGCGCCAACGCGAGTTTCCCGACGACCCGCGAGTGACCGGCGCGCTTCAGGAGGTCGAACGACGGCTCCTCATCGGTCCGGTCGAACGCGCTTCTAAACTCGACGCGTGAGTCCTGTCCGTCCGAATCTCGCGTTGCTCTGGCCGTCGTACACGTTCTTTCCGCTCGCCGGGCTCGGCGTGCTCGTCTTCGGCGCGAGCGGCAGGGACATCACCATGGTGATCATCGGTCTCCTCCTGCTCGCCGCGAACGCGGCGATCGTCATCAACTACGCGTACTTCACGAAGCTCGCGGTCGAAGACGGCGAGCTCGTCTATCGGACGAATTTCGGCGCGCGGGTGGACCGCGTGCCCCTCGGTGGGCTTCAGCGCATCGACGCGAAGCGCTATCCCGGCGCGCACTCCGGCGTGTCGGCGCCCTTCTTCGTCGCGCGCGGACGCGACTCGACGGTGAAGGTGAACACCAAGCCATACCGGCTCCGCGACTTCACGGCGCTCATCAGCCTGGTGCGTTCGGCGAACGCCCGCGTCGAGCTCGACCCGTTCTGGGCGCGCGTCGCTGCGGGCGAGGATCCGTCGAAGGAGATCGAGCTCACGCCGCGCAGCCGAATCTAGGTCGGGCGCTCCAGTCGCCGGAGCTCGATCGCCGTGCACCGGTCCCAGACCACGCGCATGCCCGCGGCCTCCGCGCGCTCCGCGGCGGCGACGTTGCCAAGAGCCAGCTGGAACCAGATCGACTTGAGCCCCGCGGCGAGAGCGTCGTCCACGACGCTGTCCAGATATTCGCCGCGACGAAACACGTCGACGAATCCAACGTTGGCGTCCGTGGGAATGTCGACCAGCCGCTCGTACGAGCGCTCGCCCTCGACGATGTCGCCGCGTAATGCCGGGTTCACAGGGATGACGCGATACCCATGCACCCGCAGCGTGCGTGAAACCGAATTGCTTGGTCGGTCGGGGCGTGAGGAATAGCCGAAGACGGCGATGGTGCGGGTAGAAGAGAGGAGGTCTTGTATGAGACCGGACTCATTCATTTTCTCACATCACCCGCGCGAGGAAAAGGTCTTGTCGCCCATCCTGACCGCAGGATAATCGGCATCGACATGCCCCCTCGTTCACCCGTCGTCTGGACGACCACGGCTGTGCGGAGCGAGCGCTTTCGCCAGCGACTCGACGAGCGTCACCGCGAGCTGACGATCCATGCCAAGGCACGCGGCCGGCAGTACCGCCGCTCGCGCGCGGATCCGTCCAGTGAGGAGATTCGCCGGCTGCGCGCGGACTTCCTCGCCGCGCTCGGGCGTCTTGGATCGTTCGAGATCGCGATGAGTCGCCTCGCCCAATGCAGGTACGACCTCGAGCTCACGGAGCGCGCCGACGATCTGTCGCGCGATTACTTCCAGCTCTGGCATCTCATCGCGCGGCGCAGCGGCGCGACGTGGCCCGAGGAAGAGCGGGAGGCCGAGCGTCTCGATTACTTCGCGATGCAGGTCGGGCGCCTCGAGGGGATCGCCGACGCGCTCGTCGTCGCGGGGCGGAACGTGCGGCTCTTCCCGTTGCCCACTGTGCCCTGGCTCACCGCGTCCTAAGACACGCGCGCCTCATACTTATTGGCGAACGGGCAACTAGCTCAGCTGGTTAGAGCGTCTCCTTTACACGGAGAAGGTCGGGGGTTCGATCCCCTCGTTGCCCACCGCCCGGGGCCGTGTCTCGCTAGAAGCCAGCGGTGTACGAGGCTCCCATCAACGCCTTGATGAGAAGCCGAATGAGCTTGTTGCGAACGGACACCGAAACGAACGGGCGCATTCGCAGATCGAGGCCTTCCCAAGTCATCACAGCGCACTATTCGGTCGCCACACCGGCCGGGCAATGTCCCCATTCAGGCAGGCCCATTCGGGTATGCCACTCGCGTAGAGTGACCCCGAGATGAGACATCCATGCGTGTGACCAACCGCGCGGACAAGCCCCTCGCCGACGTGGTCCCCGGCGTTCGCCGCGCGATCTACTTCGACGCGCCCGAGGGATCGGCGCAGCTCACGTTCGGCGCCGCCGAGATCGATCCCGGCAAAGAGATCCCGGTGCACCGGCACAAGGTGGGCGACCGCTACGTCGAGGAAGGCTTCTTCGTCCTGGAAGGCGAGGGCGAGGTACGCGTCGGCGACCAGTCGGGTCCACTCCGCGCCGGATCCTTCTGCGTGATGTCCCCAGCAGAAGGGTTCCACAGCATCCGCAACACCGGCGACAAGACACTCAAGTTCGTGATGTGCTTCGCCGGTACGGGAGTTCAGATGGAGCGCAAGTCCTAAGGCCGGACCCAAGCCTCCTGGAGCGCTTCGAGGAATCTGAGATACGCCGTCGCACCGGGATCGGGATGTCCGATCGTTCGCTCGCCGAGCCAGGCGGCGCGACCTTTGCGCGAGACGCCTCCGGCCGTGTCGTCGATGCCCTTGCGTGCGGCGGCGATCATCGCGTCGAGTGCTCGATCGGGGGGATTCGCTTCGAGCGCGGCGACGCTCGGTACGAGCGCGTCGAGGACCGTTTTGTCGCCGACCTCGGCCTTTCCTCGCTTCGCGATCGCGGCGATCGCCTGTTGCGCCATCGTCAGCACATCGGCAGCGGTCAACGATTCGCTGGCGGCGACGGCCCGTGCCGCCGCGAGGAGGCCCGTCGCGACCAGAGCGGAGAAGCTCGATGGGTTCGCGCTGGCGATCGTCGTAGCGAACGCGCGGATGATCTCGGCAGGCATCGCTGCCGGTGGTAGCGCCGCGATCGACTTTCGCGCGGCTTCGGCACCGCGACTCACGGTGATCCCGAGGTCGCCGTCGCCGATCGCGCTGTCGAGGTCGCGAAGCTCGTCCTCGTTCTTTGCCATGAGCTCGAGCGCGCGACCGAGGACGACCCGCAGCTCCGCGCCGGTCACTCCCTGAAGAACGGAGATCGCGCCGGCGCTTCGAGCAGCTTCGCGAGCTCGTCGTCCAGTCGCATGAGGCTCAGCGATGCACCGGCCATCTCGAGGCTCGTCGCGAATTCGCCGACGTACGTCCGCCGCACGGTGACGCCCATTCCATCCAACGTCCGCCGCACGTGTCGGTACAGGACGTAGAGCTCCTCGAGCGGCGTCGCGCCGAGTCCGTTCACGAGGACCGCGACGCTGTCGCCGCGCGCGAGAGGAAAATCAACGGCGATCTTGTCGAGAAGATCGCTCGCGATCCGGTCGGCGCTCTCGAGTCGGCCGCGGCGCACGCCGCGCTCGCCGTGGATGCCGATGCCGATCTCCATCTCGCCCGGCCCGAGCTCGAACGTCGGCTTGCCGGCGGCCGGAAGGATCGTCGGAGAAAGGCCGACGCCCATCGACCGCGTATTCGCCGCAGCCGACCGAGCCACCGCGGCGACCTCCTTCAACGGACGGCCGCTCTCAGCCGCCGCACCGGCGCACTTGTACGCGAAGAACAGTCCCGCCACGCCGCGCCGATCGGATGAGCGTTCCGGCGGCGCCGATGCGACATCGTCGATGCCGACGACCGTCTCGGTCTCGATCTCGCCAGCCGCGAGCTCGCCCGCGAGATCGAAGTTCATGACATCGCCGCCGTAGTTCCCGTAGAGGTACAGAACGCCCGCGCCGCCCTCCGATGCGCGTGTTGCGGCGAGGATCTGCTCGGCGGACGGCGAAGAGAACACGTTCCCGACGGCGACCGCGGTGCACAGGCCGACCCCGACATAGCCGAGGAAGAGGGGGAGATGGCCCGAGCCGCCGCCGGTCACGATGCCGACGTGGCCCTTGATAGGCGCATCGGCGCGGGCGATCGCGCGGCGATCCTCCGATACTGCCTTGAGCATCGTTGGATGGGCGGCGAGAATCCCATCGAGCGCCTCATCGACGAAGGCGTTCGGGTCGTTGATGATCTTCTTCATCGCCGGCAACTCCTCTGGCGAAGTGCTCGCGAACAAGGAACAATAGTTATTGGCGCCGACCAGCCGAGCGCCATCCGCCGAGGTAGCTCAGTTGGTAGAGCAATGGTCTGAAGAACCATGTGTCCCCAGTTCGATCCTGGGCCTCGGCACAGCCCTTCGTCGGGCAAGTTGTATTCGGAGATCCGTGTTCATCTCTCGCGCAGGCGAGCAATTCGTCCGACGCGGCTCGCGCGTCAATTGCCGCACGCCGCGATGCGATAACGTCCGCCCCGTGGCGCGCGGCACGGCCGAGACCCGATAGACGAAGGAGTGTGGCGCTGACATGACACGAGCGGGACCGGTCGATGAGTTGATTGCGAAGACGCGCGATTGGCGCGGCGCGATGCTGGCGAAGCTCCGCAAGATCGTCCACGACGCAGACCCCGAGATTTCGGAGGATGTGAAGTGGAAGCGGCCCAGCAACCCGCTGGGCTCGGCCGTCTGGTCGCACGACGGGATGGTGTGTGTCGGGATCATCCTTAAGGAGCGGGTGAGGCTCTCGTTCTCCGCGGGCTCAAGCCTTCCGGACCCAAAGAAGCTCTTCAACGCGCAGCTCTTGGGCAAGTCGCGGGCGATCGATGTCTCTCAGAACGAGAAGCTCGATGAACAGGCGCTCAAGGCGATCGTGAAGGCCGCCGTCGGGCACAATCTCGCGAAGACGCGGCCGGCGAAGACGCGAGCGCGATCGCGAAGCACGAAGTAGTACCGGGCGTGGCGACGGACGAGTGCCGGGTGTCCCGCCGAGAGACCGAGCATTACAAGCGGAAGTAACGAGTGGGTCAGCTAGTCGGTAGCGGCGCGGCGTCGGGGCCGCCGGTCAGTTGGTTCTGTTCGTTTGGGTGTAGTTCGTGGCGGGTCAAGGGCTGACGGCAGCGATGGCGGTCGGGCGGGAACCCTTAACGCGTGGATTCCACGCGAGGATGCGGTCGCGCGAAGCCAGCTAGATGCCCCGGCGCAAGTTGGCGCCCACACGAACCCGATGTGCTTCAGCGTCAGACACACGCGCGGGCTCGATCGCAGTCCAAAAGTGACCGTGTCCAGCAGCGATGTGGCCGCCGGGGCAGTAGGCCCACTGCTGCTCGTGCATCGTTACGGTGGGAACCTCGGTCGCATGCGACGTGCAGAGGAAGCGAATCCGCGTTCCAAGTTGAACTGCCCGGGTCTTCTGCATCGTTGTCGATCCTCCCGGTCGCGCACGAAAACATAGCGAGGGCGCGCCGCGAAGGCATGACGAAAACGTCACGACGGAGCGATGCCGCGGCGCGCCAAGATGGTTGCCTTCCGCCAAGCGAACGGGTGGTCAATACAGGGTGACGATGGCCGTCGCGATCAGCCCGATCGCGCGACCATCAGGACGCCCGTGGCCGCCATCAGCTCGTTCTGTTCACGCGCTTGCGGACGATCGGCCGATGCCGAGGAAGTGCGCAACGATAACGACGAGCGCGACGATGAGAAGGATGTGAATCAGCCCACCGGCTGCTGGTATGGCGACAAGTCCGAGAAGCCACAGCACCAAAATCACGCCGGCGATCAAAAGCAACATATTCGGGACCTCCTTTCAGGGATTGCACGAGCTGATCACGACACTAGCCCGCCCACGATCATCCTTCGTGACGGTTCCGTCATGGCAGCGCAGACGCGGCCAGTCGCCTTCGAGCAGGTCTTGATCGAATCCGGCCGCCATGGCTTGTCGAGCGTTATCCGCCGCCACCGGTGAGCGTCGTGTACGCGAGGCCGGCGAGCGCCAGAAACATGCCCACCGTCGCTATCCACCCAAGCGTTGTGAGGAGCGGGCCGATCGTCTGCTTGCCCATGATCTTCGGGTTGCGTGCCGCAAGCATGACCAGCACGAGGATCGGCGGGGCCACGATGCCGTTGAGCACCGCGGCGTAGAAGAGCGCGTCGATCGGGTTGATCCCAATGAAGTTCATCCCGACGCCAATCGCGGTCGCGAGCACGATGACCGCATAGAACGGTCTCGCGCGACTCCAGTGGGTGTCGAGGCCGAATTTCCAGCCGAACGCTTCGGCGATGGCGTAGCCGGCGGAACCCGAGAGGATCGGTATCGCCAGGAGCCCCGCGCCGATCATCCCCGCCGCGAACAGGATGCCCGCGAAATCACCGGTCAGCGGTTTGAGCGCCTCGGCCGCATCGGCCGCGCTCTTGATGTCGGTCTTGCCCGCTTTGAACAGCGTCAGCGCGGTCGCCAAGATGATGAAATACATGACTACGTTGGAGAGCCCCATGCCGACGTTCACGTCCATCGCCGAGTAACGGAGCTCCGCCGGACTGGCGCCGCGCCGGGATGCCTTCGTCTTGCGGCCCATTTCGATCTGCTCCTCGACCTCTTCGCTTGATTGCCAGAAGAAGAGGTAGGGCGAGATGGTCGTGCCGAGGATCGCGACGACTGTCGCCACGTACCGCGGGTCGAGGCTGAACGTCGGCACGATCGTCGCACGCAGCGTCTCGCGCAGGTCGGGGTGGACGATGAACACGTCGACGACGTACGCGAGGAGCGCAAGGGTGAGCCACTTGAAGGTGTTGGCGATGAGTCGGTAGCTGCCGAAGATCTGGAGGGCGAGAACTCCGAGCGATACGGGCACAACGAGCCAGACGGCCTGAACGCCGGTGAGCGCATGGGCCGCGTCGGCGATCGCGCCAAGATCGGCGCCGACGTTGATGGTGTTGGCTCCGAAAAGGAGCACCACCGAGCCGTACAAGACAAACCGCGGGTAGTGATTGCGGAGCACACCGGCGAGCCCCTGGCCGCTGACCATGCCCAGCCGCGCGCAGATGTTCTGGACGGCGGCCATGAGTGGGTATGTCAGGAGCGCCGTCCAGAGTGTCTGCAGACCGAGGGTCGCGCCCGCAACGGCATACGTGCCGATGCCACTCGGATCGTCGTCCGATGCCCCGGTGATGAACCCCGGGCCGAGGATCTTTCCAGCTTTCTTGAGCGGGTTGCGCTCTGCGGCGATCCCACTTGCGGTACCCGCGGCCGCCCCAGCCGTCGTTGAGTGGGGCATGACGCGCCGTTTGCGGCCACCCCTCGGACTGGCCCGCATGCGGGCCTAGGTCTCTTCGGCGTCAGAACTTGCGACGAATCGGTACCCCACGCCCGGGACGGTCTCGATGTACCGAGGCTTCTGCCAGCCGTTCTGGAGCTTCGCCCGTAGCGCGCGCACATGCCGGTCGACGACATTGCTCTCGATCACAAAGTCGGTGCCCCAGATAGCGTCGAGGATCTGCTCGCGCGTGAGGACGCTCCCGGCGTTCGCCGCGAGAAGGTAGAGCAGCGCCTGCTCCAGCGAGGTGAGGTGCAGCTCGTGCTCGCCCGCGAGCACCTTGCGGTTGAGAACGTCGATCTCGAGGTCGCCGATCCGCAGGCGCGGGACGAGCTCGACGGCACTGCCATGCGTCCGGCGGATCACCGCACGAGCGCGGGCAACAAGATCATCCGGGACGAAGGGAATGCCGATGTAGTCGTCGGCGCCGCGCTCGAAGGCATCGAGTTTGCCCCGCAGGTCGCTCCGGCGGGTGAGGGCGATCACACCGATGGGTCCACGCGCTCGGGCGTCGTCGATGAGCTGGATGCCGTCGCCGCCCTCGGTGTCGATATCCACCATCAGCAGGTGTGGCTTCCAGTCCGCGAGCGCGGCCTTGGCGTCCCTGACCGTTTCCGTGACCCGACGGACGTACTGTCCGTGGCGCAGGGTCAAATCGATGGTGTTCGCGAGCGGTTTGTCGCCGATCACCAAGAGCACGCGAACCGCGCGCTCGGATCCCCGTGTGGCCGACTCGGCCACCTTGGCCTCTGCCATCGCCACATGTTAGGCCCCGCTGTTCTCGTAAATGCGCACTCCGAGGTCGCGGCTTAGTGGGAGTGGCCAGCCAGATAGATCGCTGCCAATCTTTGCTGGATCGTCATAGCTACCAAGGAGAACCAGGAGACCCGCGTGCGTCCCCACCGGCGCACCGATCCAGACCAGTCCTACCGCGCGGTTCGTGGTTCCGGCCTCGGGCGACTTTTCGCTGGGGCTGACGGGCGGAGGAGCACCGCCAGCGTTGATACCAGATTCGGTCACGGCGAGCCGGAAGGACGAAGGCGCACTCTGCGACCGCTCGGTGATCCTCGGCCCGTAATGCTTCGGCGCCGCCCAGCTCGAGACCAATGGTTGAAGGGCCGCGTGTTGCGCCGCATCGGGCTCGGTCGAGTCGCCGGCGTGCAGCGCCCGGAGCGTCGCGACGTCGCGTCGGTCGTCGATGCTCGTGAGTAGGGGTATCACGGGTTCGATCCCATGGGGCGACGCCGCGACGATGCGCGCCGCCGTGCCGTCGACGTCTGCGGCATGCAGCCGGAACTCTTCAAGGACGAGGACTTGAATTGGATTTTCGGTCGACATGTCTTGAACTCTGACCCTCGGCGGCCGCCTTGTCATGACCTTCCCGTCACGCGGAGCTGATGACTGATGCGTCATGGTTCTCGCGGTCCACTAGCAGCGCTGTGCGACGCGTGCCAACACGCTGATTCACGTCGGCAAAAAAATCGTCCGCTTACGATTTGTCGACGGCGTGCTTCAGGGTCGCGAGGAACTCGAGCACGAGGAACGGCTTGTCGATCACGCCCGCGTAGTGAGCGGATCTGCTCCGGGCGCTCGTGCCGGCCTTGGCCTCGGCCGTCGCGGCCGGGTCCGCGGTGAACATCAGAACCGGCAGGTCGGGATGAGCGCGACGGATCGCTGCCGCGTCGGCCCAGGAGCGCTCATGACCAGCAGACCCCGGCTCGCTGTCGAGAATCACACACTGGGGGTGGTAGCGCTCAACTGCGGCGGCGATCTGCTTGTGGTCGGCGATGGAGACATGCTCGTAGCCGGCCTCATCGAGCAGCTCACCCACGACCTTGCTGACCGTTGGCTCGTCCTCGACGAGCAACACACACGGCTTTGCGCTCGGATCGCTCTTCGGCTTCATCTCTTCCTGTATCGCCATGACGCCTCCAGCGAGCCATACACCACGGTTGGCCGCTCTCATGGCATGGTCACGGACGCGGATAGCGGAGTCATGACGACAACGTCATGGTCCGTCAACTCCTCCGGCCCGCGGCGCGCTCGGCGTCCTCGCGTAGGACGAGGCCGACGAGCCGACCGTCCGAGGTCGTCACGAGCGAGGTCTCGTGGTGTCTGCGATCCATGTAGTCCAGCATCTTCGCCGCGCTGACGTTCGGCCGGAAGGTGCTCGTCCCCGGGCGCATGACGTCGCCGACGCGGGCCTCCGGATCGCCCTCGAGCTGCTCCTTGAACAAGCGGCCGAACACGACACGCTGGTCATTGACGACGATGCATGTACCCCAGTCGCCTGCGCGCACACGTGCGCTGCTGACCGTGTCCTCGAGGCCGCAGGTCGGGACGTCGGCGCGCGCGATGCTCTTCACGTGGACCGACTTCGTCGCCGTGCCTTCGAGCGGGAGCCCGAAGGCACCCCAGTCGGACTTCCCTGCCGAGTACTCATACACCTCGGTGAACCCCAGGCTTTCGAGCCGCCACGCGGCCCGCGGGCTCATGTCTCACTGGAAGTCGTCGCAGTAGACGACGACCGCGCGGTCCCTCCGCAGGGACGAAGCGGTCTTGGTGTCGAGCTCCTTCAGCGGGATGTTGATCGCGCCGGGAAGGTGCGCCTCTTCGTACTCCTCGCGCGGGAGGACCTCGACTATCTGCGCGCCGTCCCGCATGAGTCGCTGCACCTCTTCACGGCGAACGATCTTGTGCATCAGAGGTCTCCCTTCGGCGCCACCGCTGCCCCGGTATTTGCGTGAAGGGATCATCCATCAACAAGTCGGTGCACGTGTGAAGCGCCGGGTCCGCCGTTCGCGGGGTGGAAAAGCCTAGGTCAGCAGACCCACTGCAGCTGGGGTACGGAGCAACGACGGGTCAGTTCGCCTCGGCGCCGGAGGCGGGGACGAATCGATATCCGGTCCCGGGCACGGTCTCGATGTACCGCGGCTTGTGCCAATCGTCTTGCAGCTTCGCGCGAAGAGCACGCACGTGCCAGTCGACGACCTTGCTCTCGCTGACGAAGTCGGTGCCCCAGATCGCGTCGAGGATCTGCTCCCGCGTGAGCACGGTTCCGGCGTTCGCGGCGAGGAGGTACAGCAGCGCCTGGTCGAGCGAGCTCAGGTGTACCTCGCGTTCCGCGGCGATGACCTTTCGGTTGAGCACATCGAACTCCAGGTCGCCCACACGCAGGCGTGGGACGAACTCCCCGGCGTTGCCGTGGGTCCGACGGAGCGCTGCCCGTGCGCGCGCTACAAGATCGTCCGGAACGAAGGGAATACCGATGTAGTCATCGGCGCCGCGCTCGAAGGCATCAAGCTTCCCTCGAAGATCGCTGCGCCGGGTCAGCGCGATGACACCCATCGGCCCTCCGGCGCGCGCCTCATCGATGAGCTGAATGCCGGCACCTGCCTCTAGGTCAATGTCAAGGAGAAGCAGATGCGGCTTCCACTCCGCGATCGCCGTCCTGGCGCTGCTCATCGTCGCTTCGCATCGCCGGGCATAGCCTCCATGCCGGAGGGTGAAATCGACGGTGTTCGCCAGCGCCCGGTCCCCGAGCACAACAAGAGCGCGCGGTGCGCCGTCGGACTCTCGCGCAGGCGGTGCGACCGCACTCACTCGGACACGGACCCGAGGCTACACCCCGTTCTCGATGCTCTGGTACCTGGACACGTACATAGACCAGCGAGGATCTATGCATGCGTCCTTCTTAGTGGCCAATCCGACTGCGAGTACGGCGATCGTTGGATCGCCGGGAAGGTGCGACTTCTCCGAAACGGAAAGTTCAGTTGCCTCCGTGACGGCCGTCACAACGTTGGCGAGGCGCCCCGCGCCAGTTACGTCGTCGTAGGCGGTGCCCATCGAGGCAGCTCGCCGCAAAATTTCATGAGCCGCTGAGCTGTATCCCAATCTCTCTCCCGAATCAATTCGAGGTCGTGCACCGCCTTACCTAGAGCTTCCTTGAAGTCGTTGTTTCTGAGCCAGTCGGTTCGATCATCCGTTTCAAAGGCCGCCCTAGCGATCTTGAGGCGCTCCTCGGCGCATTTAGAGAGACGCTCAACCTCATCCCAAGACACAACGGGCCGTCCGCTCATGGCGCAAGCCTACGGCCGATCAAGAGGGACGCAGGCGTTTGCTACATCGAACGACCCGCTCTCCGCGTTTCTTCGAATTTGCGTCAGAACTCGTGAGAGCGCGCGAGGTTTTCGTTACCTGACTCTGCATAAGGTAATCAGTGGTTCGAATCCACCCTCCCCAGCACAGACCCGCGTCGCTACTGACTGAACGATGTGATAACCGGAAGCGTCTCCCACCTGAGCGTGTGGGAGCGCAGCGGCCAGAGCCTCGTCCCGTGACGACTCGCGAGTGTGCCGCGTGCCGCGACGTGTGCGATGAGGTCGTCGACGAGGACCCCAACCGATCGCACCCGCAGCGCGCCTTCGTCATCAGCCATCGTGTCGAGCGCAAAATCCAGCTGCTGCCGTGGCCGACGGCGCCGCGCCAGGAACACCTCGATGTCGTCGGGCATGCCTCGGACGAGTTGCCGGCGATGCGCCGCTCCGATCAGCGCACCGCCGCTGGCTTCGGCGAGCAGCACCGCGGTCTTCGTGAACCAGCGACTGAGCGTGATTCGGTCCTGAGGCTGCACCTCACCGACACGCGGACGAGCGAACAGAGTGCGGCGAAAGCTGTCTTCGAGACCGCTCATCCAGCCCGCGTTGCAGTCGGCGCAGACGCCGGCGATCACGCGCCCGATTCGCGCAGCGG
>DATCPK010000123.1:0-10249 GCA_036570125.1 Candidatus Limnocylindria bacterium | reverse complement strand
GGCGGATTCACCACGGTGTGCGCGATGCCGAACACCGAGCCCGCGATCGATTCTCCGGGACTCGTCGCCGAGCTCATCACGCGCGCCCGAGTCGCGGACGCAGCCCGTGTGCTGCCCGTCGCCGCGATCACGCGCGGCCGCAATGGTCGCGAGCTCGCCGACCTCGTCGAGCTCGCCGCGGCTGGTGCGGTCGCGTTCTCGGACGATGGATCGCCGGTCGAGGACGGCCGCCTCTTCCGCAGCGCGCTCGAGTACGCGCGGGTGACCGGTCGACCCGTCATCGAGCACTCGCAGGACCTCTCGCTCTCGGCGAAGGGGGTCATGCACGAAGGCGCGGTTTCCGCGCGGCTCGGCCTTCCCGGGATGCCGGCCGCGGCGGAAGAGACGGCGGTCGCGCGCGACATCGCGCTCGCGAAGATGACCGGTGGACGTCTGCACCTGACGCACCTGTCGACGGCCGGATCGATCGAGCTCGTCCGACGCGCAAAGGCCGACGGCGCAGCGATCACGTGCGACGTGACGCCGCATCACCTCGCGATGACCGACGACTGGGTCGCGGGCTCGCGGTCCTTCGCGTGGGAGGTTCCGGACGAGGCGCTGCAAGGCGTTCCCTACGACTCGGCGACGAAGGTGAATCCGCCGCTTCGCAGTCATGCCGACGTGCGGGCGCTCTGGGCCGGTCTCGCGGACGGGACGGTCGACGCGATCGCGACCGACCACGCGCCGCACGCGTCGGTGAAGAAGGACGTCGAGTTCGATCAGGCCGCCTTCGGGATCTCCGGCCTCGAGACCGCGCTCGCGCTCGTCCTCGGCGGTGTGCGTGTGCACTGGGCGCCGCTGGGAGCGGTGATCGACGCGCTCACGATCGGTCCTGCGCGCGTGCTCGGGATAAAGCTCGTGGACGACGATTGGATCGCGATCGACCGGGATGCGGAGTGGCTCGTGACCGCTGACGAGCTCGTTTCGAAAGGGAAGAACACGCCGATCCTCGGTCGCACCGTGATCGGTCGGGTCGTCCACGTCTCGCTCGGGGGCGAGACGAAGCTCGGTGAAAGGCGGGAGGGAAATGCGGAAGCGGTCGGCCGTCGCTGAGCTCGAAGGACAATTGCATCTTTATGCATCTGAAACGTATAGTTATGCACCGATGACCAGGGCGGCGGTCCTCGGGCTGGAAGACGGCTCGACATGGTGGGGCGAGGCGTTCGGCGACGGATCGCCGGCGTCGGGCGAGGTCGTGTTCAACACGGCGATGACCGGCTACCAGGAGATCGCATCCGACGCTTCGTACAACGGACAGATCGTCGTGCTGACCTATCCGCTCATCGGCAACTATGGAACCTTCGAGCGCGCCGCCGAGAGCCGCCGCCCGTGGGTCGAGGGGCTCATCGTCCGCGAACTGGTCGAGACGTGCCGCGAAGGGACGATCGATCTCGAGGCATATCTGCGCTCGTACGGCGTCCCCGGACTCGTCGGCATCGACACGCGCGCCCTCGTCCGTCGCCTTCGCGCGAAGGGCACGCTTCGCGGCGCGATCTTGCAGGTCCCGCCGCATCGCTCGCAGAGCGAGGACATCGCGCGCGAGGCGGTCGCGACCGCGCGTTCGATCCCGGCGCTTGCCACGAAGCCGCTGGTGGTCGAGGCGAGCGGGCTCGAGCGGCAGGTCGGAAGCGGTCCCAAGGTCGCGCTGCTCGACACCGGCGTGAAGGAGAACCAGATCCGTTGCCTGGTCCAAAAGGGCGCGACGGTAAGGGTGTTCCCGGCGACTTCGATGGCTCGCGAGATCCTGTCGTGGTCGCCGGAGGGGATTGTCATCTCGAACGGTCCCGGCGATCCATCAGCGATCCCGTTGATCGCGGCCGCCACCCGCACGCTCATCGAGGCGGCAGCGTCGCGCGGAATGAATCGCGCGCTTCCGATCCTCGGGATCTGTCTGGGCCATCAGCTCGTCGGCCGCGCGATCGGAGCGACCACGTCGCGCCTGCCGTTCGGCCATCACGGCGCGAACCATCCGGTACAGGACCTCCGCACCGGGCGCGTCGCGATCACGAGTCAGAACCACGAGTTCCAGGTCGACGAAGCGTCGATCCCAAGGGACTCGGGATTCGTCGTGTCGTCGCGGAACCTGAATGACGGCTCGGTCGAAGGTCTCGCGCACGAGCGTCTTCCGATCCGCACCTACCAGTACCACCCCGAAGGCGCGCCGGGACCGAAGGACAACGAACCGGTCTTCGACGCCTTCATGGACGACGTGCGCGAGGCGGTTGCACGTAAGTGAGCGGCGCCACGGTGCCGAAACCCTCTCAACGCGACAGGGTCCCCCCGGCCTTCGGCCGGTGCCCCATCGCGCGGGGGCCCTCGGCACCGTGGCGCGCACTGACTTGGTGCAGCCGATGACCCGCTACGAGTACCGGACCGTTGACGTCTTCACCGACAAAGCGTTCGGCGGCAATCCACTGGCGGTCTTCCGCGAGCCCGGAAAGCTGGACGCAACGACGATGCAGGCGATCGCGAAGGAGCTGCATCTGTCGGAGACGACATTCGTGCTGCCACCGAGCTCCAGTGCTGCCGATCACCGCGTGCGCATCTTCACGCCGAACGCCGAGCTTCCATTCGCCGGCCATCCGACCCTCGGGACGGCGTTCGTCCTCGCCGAGGGCAAGGACGGAGCGATGCGGCTCGAGGAGGGTGTCGGCGTCATCAACGTGAGCCTGCGCGACGGATTCGTCCAGATGGTGCAGCCGCTCCCCACGTTCAGCGGGACGACGATCACGCGGAAAGCGGCGGCCGATGCGCTCGGTCTCGCGGTCGAAGAGGTGCGGAGCGACGTGCCGATCCAGATCGGATCGTCAGGCGTCCCGTTCCTGTTCATACCGCTGTCGAACATGAAGGCCGTCCGCCGGGCGAGCCAGCCAGTCGGTCTCGACGCGAGCGTCTACGTCTTTGCAATGAGCGCCGAGCGGTCCGGCTCGCATGTGCACGGGCGCATGTTCGCCGGGGGCCTTGGGGTTGGCGAAGACCCGGCGACCGGTTCGGCTCAGGGTCCACTTGGCGCGTACATCGTCGCGCACGAGCTCGTGCAGGCCGCGCCCACGACGCGCATCCGCAGCGAGCAGGGCTTCGAGATCGGACGGCCGAGCATCCTCGACATCGAGGTCGACAGGTCCGGCACCGCGATCACGGCCGTGCGGGTCGGCGGCCGCTGTGTCGCGATGGGTGGCGGGTGGCTCGACGTATGAAGGTCTTGATCATCGGGAGCGGGCCGATCCTCATCGGCCAGGCGGCCGAGTTCGACTACGCCGGGACGCAGGCGTGTCGCGCGCTCCGCGAGGAAGGCATCGAGACCGTCCTCGTGAACTCGAACCCGGCGACGATCATGACCGACCCCGGCGTCGCTGACATCACCTACATCGAGCCGCTCACCGTCGAGGTGCTCGAGCGGATCATCGAAAAGGAGCGGCCGAGCGGATTGCTCGCGACCCTTGGCGGGCAGACCGGCCTCAACCTCGCGGTCCAGCTCGCGGAGTCGGGTGCGCTCGAGCGATATGGAGTGAAGCTCCTGGGTACGCCGCTGACGGCGATCCAGCAGGCCGAGGATCGCGAGGCATTCAAGCAGCTCCTCGTCTCGATCGGCGAGCCCGTTCCCGATTCGATCACGGCGCACTCCGTCGAAGAGGCACTTGTGTTCGCGGCGCGCGTCGGCTACGCGCTCGTCGTCCGTCCGGCCTTCACGCTCGGCGGGACCGGCGGTGGCATCGCGAACAACGCCGACGAGCTCGCCGCGCGCGTCACGAGTGGGGTGGCCGCGTCGCCGATCGGCCAGGTGCTCGTCGAGCGATCCCTCCTTGGTTGGAAGGAGCTCGAGTACGAGGTGATGCGCGACGGCGCGGACACGTGCATCACGATCTGCAACATGGAGAACATCGACCCCATGGGGGTTCACACCGGCGATTCGATCGTCGTCGCGCCGTCGCAGACGCTCACCGACAAGGAGTACCAGATGCTCCGCTCGGCGGCGCTGCGGATCATCCGTGCTCTCGGGATCGAGGGCGGCTGCAATGTCCAATTCGCGCTCGACCCAGACCGCTCGCCCTCGAGCGATCCTGAGGCGCAGGTGCCGTATTTCGTCATCGAAGTGAACCCGCGCGTCTCGCGCAGCTCGGCGCTCGCCTCAAAGGCGACCGGCTATCCCATCGCGCGCGTCGCCGCGAAGATCGCGATCGGGAAGCGGCTTCACGAAATACCGAACGCTGTGACGCAGAAGACGACCGCCGCCTTCGAGCCCGCGCTCGACTACGTCGTGGTCAAGATCCCGCGTTGGCCGTTCGACAAATTCGCGGCGGCGGATCGCACGCTCGGCACACAGATGAAGGCGACGGGCGAGGTGATGGCCATCGACCGATCGTTCGAGGCCGCGCTGCAGAAGGCGCTGCGGTCGCTCGAGGTGAAGGGGCAGGGTCTGCTCTGGGAGGCGCCGGCCTGGGTCCTTGTCACCGACCCCGCCCAGTTCGTCGACGAGTTCCTTTCGGGACAGCCGACGGACGATCGACTCTGGCGACTGTTCGCCGCACTGCGGCGTGGCGCTTCGATCGATCTCATCCACGAGCGAACGCGCATCGACCGTTGGTTTCTGCGGAAGATCGCGCGCATCGTCCGGTTCGCGGAGGATGATCTTCAGGGAAGGACACCGACGCCGGCGCTGCTCCGGGCCGCGAAGCGGATGGGTTTCGCCGACGCGGACATCGCCACGCTCACCGGAATGCTGCCGGCCGACGTGCGCCGGCTGCGCACGCAGTGGGGGATCCGTCCGGTCTACAAGATGGTCGACACTTGCGCGGCCGAGTTCGAGGCCGTGACCCCGTATTTCTACTCGACCTACGAGCAGGAGAACGAGGCCACACCGCTCCCTGGTCCGAAGGCGGTGATCCTGGGCAGCGGCCCGATCCGCATCGGACAGGGCATCGAGTTCGACTGCTGCTGCGTGCAGTCCGCGATAGCGCTCCGCGAGAGAGGCGTCGCTCCGATCATGGTGAACAGCAACCCAGAAACGGTGTCGACGGACTTCGACGCGTCCGCGCGGCTGTACTTCGATCCGCTGGACGAGGAATCCATCGCCGCGGTCCTCGAGAACGAAGGAGTGCCCATACCGGTGCTCGCGCAGTTCGGCGGCCAGACCGCGCTCAACCTCGCGGACCGCCTCGCCGGGATCGGCGGCGAGATCGCGGGGACGAGCGCGGACGCAATCGCGCTCGCGGAGGACCGCCGCCGGTTCCATGACTTCGCGGACGCGCTCGGCATCCCGCAGCCGCCGGGCGGCACCGCCTCGTCGCCGACCGAGGCGCTCGCGGTGGCCGCGGAGATCGGCTACCCCGTGCTGGTCCGGCCGAGTTACGTGCTCGGCGGCCGCGGCATGGAGATCGCGTACGGACCCGAGGACCTCGAGCGGTATTTCCGCTCGGCGCTCGAAGCGGGTACGGGTCGCGTGCTCGTCGACAAATACCTGCGCGGCAAAGAGGTCGAGGTCGACGCGGTCTCCGACGGGAGCGAGACGCTCGTCGCGGGCATCATGGAACACATCGAGCGTGCCGGGGTGCATTCCGGCGACAGCTACGCGGTGTATCCCGCGCAGAACCTACTCCCCGCCGAGCGCGACGAGATCGTCGCCCTCACGCGTCGCATCGCCGAGGCGCTGCCCGTGAAGGGCCTCCTCAACATCCAGTTCATCGTCGAGAACGGCCGCGTGTGGATGCTCGAAGTGAATCCCCGCGCGAGCCGGACCGTGCCGTTCCTCACGAAGGTCACCGGCGTGCCACTCGTGAAGCTCGCAGTCGCGATCTCACTCGGCTCGTCGCTCGCCGCCGAGGGCTACGCGCGCGCGGACGGCATCTGGCCGACCGGATCGCTCGTCGCGCTCAAGGCGCCGGTCTTCTCGATGGCCAAGCTCCTGGATGTCGACACGTATCTCGGCCCCGAGATGAAGAGCACCGGCGAGGTGATGGGGATCGACCGCTCGTTCGCGCCCGCGCTCTGGAAATCGCTCGTCGCCGCGGGTATGGCGCCGGCGCGCACCGGGAAAATACTCGTCACCGTCGCGGACAAGGACAAGCCGGAGGTCGGCCAGATCATCGAGGGGTTCCACTGGCTCGGATACGACCTGGTCGCGACCTCCGGAACGGCCGCGCTCATCCGATCGCTCGGCGTCGACGTCACGGAGGTGCGCAAGCTCGCGGAGGGAAGCCAGGACATCTTGAAGCTGATCCGCTCGGGCGAATGCGCCGCGGTGATCAACACGCCGACGCTCGGAAAGACCGTCGACCGCGACGGATTTCTCATCCGGCGCGCCGCCGTCGAGGCCCGCGTCCCGTGCCTCACCTCGCTCGATACGGCGCTCGCCGTGGTCACGGCCCTTCGCGCGAGTGCGGTGACGACGAGCGTCGCGCCGCTTTCCGAGTACCGCGCCCTGGAGCCGGTGGCAACGACCGCCGCGGACTGACGTGAAGAAGCGGAAGACGGAACCCTGGATGACCGCCGCCGACTATGGGCGAACGCTCTCCGGGCTCAGCGTGAATCTCATCGTTCGTGAAATCGAACGGAGCGTTCCCTTTTACGCCGGAGTGCTCGAGATGCGTCGCCTCTACTCGGACGAAGACTTCGCCGCCTTCGAACGCGACGGGGTGCGGCTCCAGCTGCACGCGGATCACACGTACGCGCGCATGCCCTGGGCCGCGCGGCTCACGGACTCATCGCCGCGCGGTTTGGGAGCGGAGATACGCATTCTCGGCATCGATCCGGACGTGGCCGAACAGCGAGCGCGCGACGGCGGGTTCACCGTGGCGGTCCCGGTGCGCGACTGGCCGCACGGTTGGCGCGACTGCGTGCTCGAGGATCCGGATGGCTATACCTTCGCCGTCGGAGTTCCTCTGTGATCCTCGAGGATGGACGTGTGGTGGCGACGGTCGAGATCGGTCAGCTCGGCAACGTGCTGCGGATCTCCTCGCCCGGCATCGCCGCTCAGGCGCGCGCCGGGCAGTTCGTGCATGTTCGCCCGGGGACCTCGTTCGATCCGCTGCTCCGCCGTCCGTACTCCTTCAACGGGATCGATCGCGCGTCCGGTGAGATCGAGCTCATCGTGAAAGCGCTCGGCGCGGGCGGCGAGTGGATCGCCGCGCGACGCGAGGGCGACCGCCTCGATCTGCTCGGCCCACTCGGCTCCTCATTCGTGATCCAGCGGTCGACACGAAATCTCCTGCTCGTCGCGGGCGGGACCGGGATCGCGCCGATGCGCGTGCTCGCCGAGCAGGAGTCCGGCCGGCGTAATGTCACGCTCCTCATGGGCGGCCGCTCGGTCGCGCATCTTTGGCCCAGCGATCTCCTTCCGCCGTCGGTCGAGTACGTCACCACGACCGAGGACGGCTCGTTCGGGATCAAGGGACGCGTAACCGACGCGATCCGTCCGCTGGTCGAGTGGGCCGATCAGGTCTGCGCGTGCGGCCCGTGGCCGATGCTCGCGGCGCTCGGCCGGCTCCGCGACGAGGCGGAGCGCGCCGCGGGCACGTATCCCGGCCGCGCCGCGCTGCTCGAAACGCAGATCGCCGTGGAGCAGCACATGGGCTGCGCGATGGGCGTCTGCCGCGCCTGCGTGATCGTCACCGATCAGGGCAACGCTCGCGTCTGCCGTGAGGGTCCAGTCCTCGCGCTCGGAGACGTTCACTTCGCGGAGGGCGAGCCAGCCACAGTGGGTCTCTCCTGATGCCGTGGCGTCGTCTTCGTAAGAAAGTCGAGCGCGCGATCGATGTCAGCAAATCCATTGAGGAGTCTTTGGACGATGCCGCCGACGGCGAGTCGGAAGAGGATGCGACTGAGCTCGCCGAACTCGACGACGCATCGAGCAACGAGGCCACATCTGGCGAAGCAGATGACTCTCGCGCGCCAACTGACCTCGGCGAGAGACTCCGCACTGCGCTCGCGGACGAGGAGCAGCGTGGGGGTCTTCCTCGCTTAGCCGCGGAGGCGCGCCGCGAGCCTCGTCCTCGCTCGGCCCCTCGTGGGATCGCTCTGGACGGTGCGCCAGGGGCCGCTCGCTCGGACGACGCTCACGCCGCGCCTTTGCCCGAACTCGGCGTTGACCTATATGTCGAGGCGGCGCGCGGTCTTCGTCTGAAGAATCCGGTGATGACGGCTTCGGGCACATTCGGGCAGGGCGTCGAGTACGCCGAGCTCATCGATGTCTCGAGGCTCGGTGCGATCGTCAATAAGGGCACCACGCCAGCGCCACGTCCCGGGAATCCGCAATATCGAATCGCGGAGACCCCATCCGGCATCCTCAACTCCATTGGTTTGGAGAATCCCGGTGCGATCGAGGTCGCGCGCAAATACGGAAAGGCGTGGGCTGAGCTCGGCGTGGCAGTCATCGTGAACGTCGCCGGGTACAGCGTGGACGACTACGTGTACGTGGTGCACGAGATGACCGGAACGCCCGGCGTCGTCGCGTACGAGATCAACGTGTCGTGTCCGAACGTGAAGGGTGGCATGCTCTTCGGCTGCGATCCGGACCTCGCCGCGGAGGTCACGCGAGCGGTCAAGGCGGAAACCGATCTACCCATCATCGTGAAGCTCACGCCAAACGCGCCGGACGTCGTCGCCGTGGCGCGCGCGTGCGAAGAGGCAGGCGCGGACGCGCTCACCGCGATCAACACGGTGCTCGGCATGCGGATCGACACGCGGCGGCGCCGCCCGATCCTCGGGACCGGGAGCGGCGGATTGTCCGGTCCAGCAATCAGACCGATCGCGCTTCACATCACGTATCAGGTCGCGCAGGCGGTGGGCATTCCGATCATCGGCGCCGGCGGCATCACCAGCGCTCAGGATGCTCTCGAGTTTCTGATGGCGGGCGCGTCGTCGGTCCAGGTCGGCACGGCGACGTTCGCCGATCCGCTCGCGCCGCTTCGCGTGATCGAGGGGCTCGCCGCGTACGTCAAGGAACAGGGCCTCTCATCGATCCGCGACGTGATAGGCGCCGCGCTTCCCGTTCGCGAGGACTAGCCCAGCGGGAGCGCTGTCTCCACCTGTCCCGCGATCTGGCGTGCCTTCTCGTTGATCGTCTCGAGCGCGCCGACCACGGCCGCGTCGATACCCTTGACATCGGCCAGCGCTCCGACCAGACGGTCGCTCGCCGCATCGAGGAGCCGCATGACGTTGGCCAGCTCGTGCACAGCCGAGGACGGCTCGAGGTGAGCGATGTAATTGGTGGCGACGGAGCTCGCGAACGAGGCCGCCCCGGCCGCCAGCGCGCCTCTCAAGAATTCGTTGCGATCTGCAGTGGCCATGCGTCCCCTCCCGTCACCCGCCCAAGCGGGCGAGGACGAATATGCACTGGCACGAGCGTTGCGCCTGCTGCTCGTTGATGGATGAGGCGCTTGAGATACCGGTCCGACACCGATGCCTTCTTGGCGCGCTCGTGGACGAGCTCGCGGAGGAGGCTCGCCAGGGTCTTCGCGGTGAGCAGCTCGCCGAACGAGCGCGCGCTGGCCTGGCGAAGCTTCTGGCGTCGCAAGACTTTGGCGCCTGCTGTGTTCCGAAGTACCTCGCCGTGGCGCCAAAAGTGTTCGAACGGGAGCTGCAAGTGCCGGTCGCTTCAGCGAAGCAGGCGAAGCTGGACGCGCGAGTCCTGCTCTGGCCGGTCGGCGCGAAGGATGCGCAGCATCCGCACGCCGAGGGCTGGGCGGTGTTCGCCGCGGTGCGCGGGAAGCTCGCTGTGCACGAGCGGCACAACGGCGAGCGACAACCCCAGCGGATGATCGCGCTCTCCGATCCCGAGGTGGTCACGTGGCGCGACGGGATCACGCATCACCTTCACAACCGAGGCGACGAAGTCGCGCTCAGCGTGCACGTGTTCGGAACCTAGAGCCGGCGCACTCCGGACGTCTTCCTCAACCCCTTCGGTTCGCCGTTCGTCGTCGCGCCCGCGAGGGGACGGTCGCCGTTGGCGTCAGCGCCGTTCGGCGCGGTCCAACGAACAAGGGATTCCAATGCGACGCCACCCGTCGGTGCCCACTGGTGCTCGTCATCGGCGCCCGCTCCGTCGCAGTACGCCCATGCTGCCTCGTGGATCGTGAGGCCACCGTTGCCGTGGCGTGAATGAAGTGCTCTGTGCGTAGGCGACTGGCACTCCCAGTGGACGATGTCCCGTGTAGACAGTTCAGGCCTCCCCGACGCGCATCGCCGAAACCATTTTGTTACAGGCCGCTGACTA
>DATCPK010000122.1:0-27032 GCA_036570125.1 Candidatus Limnocylindria bacterium | reverse complement strand
GACCAGGCATCCCGGATCGGCCTCGTCGCGAGCTCGCTCCTGCTGTTCCTCTTCGCCACCCTCTGGTTCCACGTCTTCCCCGACAACTGGCTGGGCAAGAGCCGCTTCGCGGTCGGCACCGCGATCACCCAGGTCATCGCTGCCGTCCTCCTCGTCCTCACCGGCGGGATCGACTCGCGGTACTTCCCGTTCTACGTCTTACCGATCCTCGCGACCGTCTTCGGGATGCGCATCTCGGGGACGCTCTTCGCGGGAACGATCGCGATCGTCGCGTACATCGCGACACTCGTCGCGGAGGTCTTCTTCGGCGGCGAACGCGGTCAGATCGACGTGGGCGTCATCCGCCTATTCGCGCTCCTCTCGGTGATCGCGATGACAGCGCTGATCTCGCGCACGATCCAGGAGACCCGCTTCACGCTTCGCCAGCGGACCGAAGAGCTCGCGACGCAGAACGCCGAGCTCTCCGTCGCGCGCAACACCGCCCTCGGCCTCGCGCGCGTGAGCGAGCTCCACGAGCTCGTGCGCGTGGTCTACGAATCCGCGAAGAACGCGCTCGCGATCGACCGTCTCTACCTGTTCGCGTCAAAGCCGGACTTCGCCGATGGATTCACCGTCGGGCCGGACGGACGGATCGAGGAATTCCACGCCGACGCCACGCTTCCTGAGGACACGCCGCGCCGGCGTGCGGTCCGCGAGAAGCGCACCGTCGCGGTGAACGACGCGGGCGACGACACGACCTCGGACCGACCCAACGAGCACCAGCATTTCGCGGCCGGGCTGTTCGTGCCGCTCGTGCATCGAAGCGAGGTCATCGGCCTGATCGCCGTGTCCAGCCACGAAAAGCGCGAGTGGACGGCTCACGAGATACGCGTCGCCGAGGTCATCGCCGACGCTTCCGCGGCTGCCGTCGCGTCTTTCCTCGCCTTCGAGGAGGTCCGCGGCCAGAGCGATCGGCTCGAGGCGCGCATGAAGGTCCTCGAGAGCATGGACAACCTCGTCGACGCGCTGGCGTTGACGACCGACGAGCCGAGCCTCGCCCAGACCGCCGCGCGCAGTCTGCAGCAGGGCTTCCATCTGCCGGCGGCCACGGTGTTGTTCACGGACCCCTCCGTGGCGATCCTCGAACCTGTCGGCACCGCGGGGCGCGCGACGCCGCATCCGGTGGTGAACGGCCCGACGAGCTGCCCCGCGATCCGAAGTGGCCGCTTCTTCGAGGTCACCTCGGCCGAGGATCCGGTGGTCTGCCCCTACATGCCGTTCCGCTCGCACTACTCGTGCGTCCCGCTTGTCGCGGGCGGAGACACGGTCGGCGCGCTCTTCCTCGAGCCCGACGCCCAGTCGATCCTCGACGTGACGGTCCTCCGCGCTGCTGCCGATCGCGTCGCCCTCAGCCTCGCGACGCGACGGGTCCTCGAAACCGCGCAGCGGCAGGCCACGACGGATGGGCTCACCGGTCTGCACAACCGCCATTTCCTCGCCGAGCAGCTCCGGCTGATGCACTCGCTCGCCGTGCGGCACGGCCAGCCATACAGCGTGGTCGCGCTCGATGTCGACGGCCTGAAGAACGTCAACGACACGTTCGGTCACGAGCAGGGCGATCTCGCTCTGCGCGGCCTGGCGAACACGATGAAGAAAACGCTTCGTTCCTCGGACGTCGGGGTCCGGACCGGCGGCGACGAGTTCCTCGTGCTCATGGCGCAGTCGGGGCTCGAGGAATCGCGCATCGCGGCCGAACGTGTCCGCGAGGCGGTCGAGCTCCAGGGGCGTGCCGACCCCAAGATCGCGATCACGGTGAGCGCGGGGGTCGCCGCCTGGCGGCCCGGGCGCAGCTCCGAGCAGGTTATGGAGGCCGCAGACGCGATGCTTTATGCGGCCAAGCGGGCGGGCAAAGACCGCGTTCTCGCCGAAACCGCCCTTGTAACCGCCGGCGACGGCGAGGGTGCCGCTTGACAGTCTTTCTCTCAGTCTTCTAGAGTCATTAGCAGTCAAGCCCGGCGAGTGCTAATCCGAATCCGTGGGTCTGCGGCCATTCGCCGCGCCCGAAACAACCCAAAAGGAGGGGAGACACATGGCAGTCGCAACACCGTCAAAGCCCAGCTCAAAGCCCAGTTCCAAGGCAACGAAGCTCAAGCCGCTCGGCTCTCGCGTCGTCATCAAGGCCCTCGAGCGTGAGGAAATCACGAAGAGCGGGATCGTCCTGCCGGACACCGCCAAGGAGAAGCCCCAGGAGGGCCGCGTCCTTGCTGTCGGACCCGGCGACCGCCACCCAGACACCGGCCAGCGCATTCCGGTGGACCTCAAAGAGGGTGACCGCGTTCTGTTCCAGAAATACGCCGGCACCGAATTCAAGCTCGACGACGAGGAGCTTCTCATTCTGAGTGAGAAAGACGTCCTCGGTCTCGTCACCGAATAAGGGGAGGGACGCATGGCAAAGCAGCTGGCCTTTACCGACGAAGCACGCAAGAAGCTCAAGAACGGCATCGACACGATGGCGAATGCCGTCAAGACGACGCTCGGCCCCAAGGGCCGGAACGTCGCACTCGACAAGAAGTTCGGATCGCCGACCGTCACCCACGATGGCGTCACGGTCGCTCGCGAGGTCGAGCTCGAGGATCCATTCGAGAACATGGGCGCCCAGCTTCTCAAGGAAGCGGCGACCAAGACCAACGACATCGCCGGTGACGGCACGACGACCTCGGTCGTCCTGGCGCAGGCCATCGTCCACGAGGGCCTGAAGAACATCGCCGCTGGCGCAAACCCGATGCTCCTCAAGCGTGGTCTTGAGCGCGGCGTCATCGCCGTCGTCGAAGAGATGAAGGCCCAGTCCACAAAGGTGGAGGGCGAGCACCAGAAAGAGCAGATCGCGCAGATCGCGACCATCTCCGCCGCCGACAAGCAGATCGGCAGCCTCATCGCGGACGTGATGGAGAAGGTCGGCAAGGAAGGCGTGATCACGGTCGAGGAGTCGAAGGGTCTGCAGTTCGAGACCGAGTTCGTTGAGGGCATGCAGATCGATCGCGGATACATCTCGGCCTACTTCGTGACCAATGCCGACCGGATGGAAGCGATCATCGAGGACCCGTACATCCTCATCACCGATAAGAAGATCTCGGCGATCACCGACATCCTGCCCGTGCTCGAGAAGCTCGTGCAGGTCTCGAAGAATCTCGTCATCGTCGCCGAGGACATCGACGGCGAGGCGCTCGCAACCCTCGTTGTGAACAAGCTTCGCGGCACGCTGAACATCCTCGGGGTCAAGGCCCCTGGCTTTGGCGACCGTCGCAAGGCGATGCTCGAGGACATCGCGACCATCACCGGCGGCCAGGTCATCACCGAAGAGGCCGGCCGCAAGCTCGACGCGACAACGATCCAGGATCTCGGCCGCGCACGCCGCGTCACGGCGAACAAGGACGACACCACGTTCGTCGAGGGTCACGGCAAGCAGGATCAGATCATGGCCCGCGTCAAGCAGATCAAGGCACAGATCGAAGAGACCACTAGCGACTTCGACAAGGAGAAGCTCCAGGAGCGTCTCGCGAAGCTCGCCGGCGGCGTCGCCGTCATCAAGGTCGGCGCGGCCACCGAGGTGGAGCTCAAAGAGAAGAAGCACCGCGTCGAGGACGCCCTCTCGGCCGCCCGCGCGGGCATCGAGGAAGGCATGGTCCCCGGCGGTGAGATCACTCTCATCAACGCCATCAAGGCGCTCGACAAGGTCAAGGCTGAGGGCGACGAGAAGACCGGCGTGAACATCCTCCGCCGTGCACTCGAGGAGCCCTTCCGCCAGCTCGTCGCGAATGCCGGCGAGGACGGGTCTGTCGTCCTGTCCATGGTCCGCCGCAAGCAGGAAGAGACGAAGTCGACGAACTGGGGCTACGAGGTCATGAGCGGTCAGATCGTCGACCTGCCGAAAGCCGGGATCATCGATCCGGTCAAGGTCGTTCGCTCTGCCGTCGAGAACGGCGCATCGATCGCGGCGATGATCCTCACGACCGAGGCTCTCATCACCGACCTTCCCGAGAAGGACAAGGCTCCCGCAATGCCCGGTGGCGGCGGGATGGACTACTGAGCTAGGAGCTGAGCCGGGGGAGCTTGCTCACCCGGGCGAGGCGACGACGCTCAGACGAGCGAAGCGAGTACTAGACCAAACCGCTAACCACGCTCTCGCGAAGAGGCCCGCTGAAACGCAGCGGGCCTCTTCTTTTTCTGGCGATCGCGCAAGCTTCGCAGCGGGCGGGACAAGGGGCTCACGCGCGCAGTGGGACCCGAGACCCTACGTGGTCGAGGGAGGGACCCGCGAGCACGTGAGCCCCTTGTCCCGGTCCGCTCGGCGTGGCTACTGCTGAGGTGGGGGTGGCGCGATCCGCGACTCCATCACGACCGCTCCGTAGCGCGGGCCCCACGCTGAATCCTCGAGCGTGACCGCGCAGCGATCGAACCCGGAGACCTCCATGTTGATTCCCACGGCCTGAACGTCCTGTCCGTTCGGCTGGAACGTGGCGGCGCGTGCCCACGTGCTGTCCGGACTCACGAGCCAGACCGTGAGCACCTTTCCCGCCGCGATCGACGGCAGGTCGTGGAACAGGACGAACGGCTGCTTCCCGTCGGCGCGCGGGTCGTAGAGGGTGCCGCCCGCGCCCGCGAAGGAATCCTTGCCAGCCATGTACCACTCGCGACCACCCTGCCGCATGCTCTCGATCAGTCCGTAGAGCTGATCGCGCTGCGACGTGATCGCCGTCGTGCGCTGATAGGCGTCGATGTCGGCGGCCCCGAGGACGATCACGGAGGCGAACAGACCGGCGAAGGCGACGCGCGATGGCCGGATCGCCCCGAAGGTCCAACGGCGCGCCGGCGCGGGAACGGGTCCACGCGTGTCGGCACGCGCGGCGGTGAGGATCCGGTCGCGGAGATCCAGTCTTGGTTCGCGTGGCGTGACGGTCTCGGGGAGCGTGCCGACGACCTCGGCGAGAGACGCGGCGTCGCTCCGGCAGGACTCGCATCCCACGAGGTGCTGCGCGATCCGCTCCGCGTCAGCGGGAGCGAGCGCACCGAGCGCGTACGCCTCGAGCTCGTCGAGCACGTGGTCGTTCATCATCTGGTCCGCTCCAGGGCCCGACGCATCTTCTGGAGGCCGATCCGCATGCGTCCCTTCACCGTCCCGAGCGGCACGCCCATGAGCTCCGACAGCTCCACGTGGGTGTAGCCGCCGAAGTAGGCGAGCTCGATGGTCCGGCGCTGTGCCTGGGGCAACGTCTCCAGTACCTCGCGTACGGTCCGGTTCTCGACGTTCTTCTCGGCGGCCAGCGCCGTGTCCGCGTCGCTCGGCTGGGATTCGGCCATCTCGAGCGGCGCCGGCCGGAAGGTCGTCTTGCGGCGGAGGATGTCCACGGCGCGGTGATGGACGATCGACAGGAGCCAGGCCCGGGGGTTGCCCCGCTCGCGCCGGTAGCTTCCGGCGCCCCGCCAGGCCGAGATGAACGCGTCCTGGACGACGTCCTCCGCCGCCTCGCTCTCGCCCAGGATCCGGTAGGCGAGGGAGTACGCGAGCCGCCCGTAGCGGTCGTACAGGGTGGCAAGGGCGCTCAAATCCCGCGCGGCGAGCGAAGCCAGGAGGGCATCGTCGGGCGGTTGCTGGTCAGCCACTACAAAAATGTACGGTCGACGGACAGGGGCGGATGTGGCTGGAGGGTGGGGGGAAAAGAAAGCGTCCCGAGCGACCTGCCTCCGTGCCCGACCGCAGCTTCAAAGTTCTGCGGCCTGGCCGTGGAGCCGATCCTCGATATCCTCTCGGACCGCCTTTGATGCTATCTCCGGTTGCGCTCCCGGGAAACGATTTCCTTGATGGAATCTCGGACTCGTTTCCTTTAGCAGACCCCTCGGGACGAGAGGAAACATACGGTGTGCTCACTCGACGGGCAATCAACTTATCCACCAAATCGAGACCGGGGCGTTCGATGTTGTCCACGAATTCGGCTGCTTATCCACGACGAATCAACAGTCCGCTTCCCTTCATACGATGGACGTGATGTCCGACCCGATCCTCGACTCGCTCAACCCCGAGCAAAGGGCCGCAGTGACCCATGGCGACGGGCCGCTCTTGATCCTCGCGGGCGCCGGGTCGGGGAAGACCCGCGTCCTGACGCATCGCGTCGCCTACCTGATCCGCGACCTCGCGGTGCCGGCGAGCGCGATCCTCGCCGTGACCTTCACGAACAAGGCCGCGAAGGAGATGCGCGAGCGGCTCGACCGGCTCGTCGGTAAGGAGCGCCTGGCCGAGCTCACCGTCGGGACCTTTCACGGGTTCTGCGCGCGCCTCCTCCGCCGAGAGGGGCCGCTGGTCGGGATCGACCGTTCGTTCGCCATCTACGACGAGGCCGATCAGCGGGCGGTGCTCCGGCAGGCGATGGCCGAGACCAACGCCAGCGAGAAGGTGTTCGCGCCGGGCGCCCTGGCCAACGTGATCTCGAGCGCGAAGAACGAGCTCAAAGGACCGGCCGACCTCGCGACGAACCCCAAGGGCCAGCTCGACCGCATCGCGGCGATCGTGTGGAAGCGCTACGACGAGCTCCTCCGGGACAACAACGCCGTCGACTTCGACGACCTGCTGCTGCTCGCCTGCCGCGTCTTCGAGACGAGCGACCGAGCGCTCGAGAAGTGGCAGGACCGCTACCAGCACATCCTCGTGGACGAGTACCAGGACACCAACCGCGCGCAATACGTCCTGCTCCGGTACCTCGCCGGGTTCAAGCAGAACCTTGCGGTCGTCGGCGACGACGACCAGTCGGTCTTCAGCTGGCGAGGTGCCGACGTCCGCAACATCCTCGACTTCGAGCGCGACTACCCCAACGCGAAGGTGGTCAAGCTCGAGCAGAACTATCGCTCGACGCAGCGGATCCTCGACGCGGCGCACTCGATCGTGCGCAACAACGCGGCGCGCAAAGAGAAGAAGCTCTGGACCGACCGACAGGGCGGCAACGACATCGTCGTGATGCAGGCGTACGACGAATCGCACGAGGCCGAGCTGGTTGCGCGCGAGATCGAGCGCCTGCAGCGCGAGGGCGAGGCGCACGGCACGCGCGACGTCGCGGTGCTCTACCGCACCAACGCGCAGTCGCGCGCGATCGAGGACACCTTCCGCGCCTTCGGACTCGCCTACCAGATCGTCGGTGGCGTCTCCTTCTACCAGCGGCGCGAGGTGAAGGACACGCTCGCGTACCTCCGCCTCATCGGGAATCCGCAGGACGCGTTCGCGCTCGCGCGCGTGCTCAACACTCCGCCCCGCGGTCTGGGCGACAAGACGCGATCAGCCCTCCTCGCCACGGCGCGCGAGCATGAGATCAGCGTGGGCGAGGCGCTCGAAAAGGCGCATCTGATCACCACCCTGCAGCGTCGGCAGCAGGACGCGCTCATCTCGTTCGGCAAGGTCATGGCGCGGTTGCGCACCTCCGCCGAGCAGCTCGTGCTTCCGCGCCTCATTGACGAGCTCGTCGCGCTCACCGGCTACGAGAACTACCTAAAGGACGGGACGGAGGAGGGGGAGGAGCGTTGGGCCAACGTCCAGGAGCTCCGGACGCTCGCCGAGGACTACGTCAACGTTCCGCAGGAGGAGCAGCTGCCGAACTTCCTCGAGGAGATCGCCCTCGTGTCTGACGTCGACGAATACCAGGACGCCAAGCCCGCTGCGACCCTCATCACCATGCACGCGGTCAAGGGCCTCGAGTTCCCGATCGTGTTCATGACCGGCATGGAGGAGGGCGTCTTCCCGCACATCCGCGCGATCGACAGCGGCAAGGAATCGGAGCTCGAGGAGGAGCGGCGTCTCGCCTACGTCGGCATCACGCGCGCGAAGGACCGCGCGTATCTGACGTATGCGCGTCGGCGATCGCTCTTCGGCCACACCAACATGAATCCGCCGTCGCGCTTCTTGATGGAGCTACCGACGGAAGGCGTCGAGCTTCGCGGGAACATCGAGACGGAGGAGCGCGACTCGTGGGCCGATCTTGATTGGGAGCGCGATCGCACGCGCTACGAGGAACGCAAGCAGGCGCGGCGCGACGCGATGCTCGCGGGTCTGCCGCCCTCGTGGAGCGGACGCGCGACGAAACAGCGGACCGCGGTCGCGACCGACACGCGCTTCCGCGCCGGCGATCGCGTGCTGCATCCGTCGCTCGGCGAAGGCATGGTGGTCTCGAGTGTCGCGCGCGACGACGATGAAGAGGTCACCGTCGCGTTTCCCGACAAAGGCGTGAAGAAGCTGATGGCGAGCTTCGCAAAACTCGCGCGAGCCGAGGGCCCGCTCGGTCGCTGAGGGCTCAACCGGCACGCTGCTTGCCCGACTTCGGGCATGGCGCAGGTTGGGGGAGCGGTACGCCGAAGGTCTACGCGTGTGGAGATTCGCCTACCGCTGACGGGCTCGTTTGATATCGCTTTTGGTTTCGCTCTTCGGAAGCCGCGGCGACGGCGTCGCAAGCAGAACGCACTCAAGCAGTGGACCCGCGTCGTGATGACCGCGGCGTGCTGTGTCATCGCCGGCGTCATCCCGATATGGACGGTCATCGCCGCGCCTGAGCTCGAGCGCCTCGGAGCAATGGCGCTCGCCAAGCCCGAGCCCGTGCTCGTCGCGCGCGCGCCCACGGACGCGAGCGACCGGGCTGTCCTGGTCGCGCGCGGCGCACCCGTCACCGCGCTTCGCAAGGACCCGCCCGGCCTGCAGGTCCACGCCGTCACGTCCGGCGAGACGCTCCTTTCGATCGCGGCGAGCTACGGGATCACTCCGCAGACGCTCGCCTACAACAACGGCATCAAGGACACGTCCGAGCTCCGACCGGGTCAGTCGGTCGTGATCCCGCCGATCGATGCGGCCATTCATGTCGTTCAAGACGGCGAGACGCTCGCCGGTATCGCGGCCAGCTTCGGCGCGGACCCGGACGCGGTGCGGACGGTCAACAGCGTCGCATTCGAGCCATCTGACGTGACCGCGGGCCGCGTCCTCCTTATCCCGATGCCGGAGGGCCGCTATCCCGGGTTTCGACTCGTCGTCAAAGATGCGCCGCGCGTCTTCGCGCCGCGCATCCGCTGGCCGACCGAGGGGATCGTCACGCAGCTCTTCTCGCAGATCCACACGGGCATCGACATCGCGGCGCCGTACGGATCGGCGGTGGTCGCGAGCGACTCCGGGACCGTCACCGAAGTCGGCTGGCGCGGCCCCGGTGGCCTCTCGGTCTGCGTCCTGCTCGACTGGGGCCTCGAGGTGTGCGACTACCACCTCTCCGCGACGCAGGTCGAGCTCGGCGAGCGCGTCGTCGTCGGGCAGCGGATCGCGTCAGTCGGATCGAGCGGCGTGTCTACGGGACCGCACGTGCATTGGGAAGCCCGGACCAACGGCGTGCTCGTCGATCCGATGACGTACGCCCCGATGGGTCCGACGGTGCTGAGGGTCGGAGGCGCGACCGGTTCACCTTGAGCTGGTGGTGGCCGATTTAGCCGTCGGAGGGATCGGCGTGAGTCCGGCGGCCCAGGACGCCGCGTCGGCGGTCTGCGCGATGCGATGCGAGAGATAAGCGGAGCCGGCGAGGACGGCGGTTTGCCAGATGAAGTAGTCGCGCAGAGTTACGAGGCCGACGGCGACCGCGATCATCGTGACCAGAGCCGCCGGCCTCATGTCCCCTGGCCAGACAACGAGGGCGCAGACGAGTAACGCGATCCCACAGGCCAAGGCGGCGGCAAGCATCACGAAGTCAACGACGAGTCCGCGGGTGCCGGCGAGGAAATACATGTAGGCCGCGACGAAACCGCTGGCGCATCCCACCACCGCGAGCTTTCGACGCGCGGCCACCAGCACGTTCCGGTTGCCTTCGACCGGAGCAAACGAGACTAGGTTCGCCATTGCGAAGATCACCGCGGGGATGAAGAACACCACGACCGGGCTCAAGCCCACGCCCACTCGGGTGTCATGTCCGATCGCCACGGCCGCCCCAGCCGCACTCGCCGCCAAGATGAGTCCGGATGCGCCCCTGCGATCGGCGGGGAACGCCTCGAGACTGACGAACACGACGAGCGCGACGCCGGCGAGCCAGGCGCCTACACGTGCGGTCACTAGGCGCTCGATGTCCCCAGGCGGGTACAGCAGATCGTCGCTCATTCCGATCGTCGCGCCAATTCCAGCAAGAAGCGGGAGGACCATGAGCCCGGCAGAGATCTGACGCATCAGTGGAAGGGCAGTCCGGCGCTCGACTTGATCCACGGCTCGAGTTCTGGCCATGGACGACTCTCTTGGAAGACGCCGCGGTAATCCGCGTGGATGAAAACGCGCGGACCAGGTTCTCGCCCGACGGCGACGGCGAGCGCGGGAAGCTCCGATTCACCCCACGTCACGCCTCCGTCACTACTGACGAGTAACCCGACGCCGGCTCCCAACGTCGCGTACACCCTTTCCGAGTGATCCGGGTCGAACACGGCGCCACCGCTGAAGTCGCGTCCATAGGCAATCGTCTTCTTGCTCCAGGCAGATCGCCAGGTGCCTCCGCCGTCGACGCTTACGTAGACCCCCTTGTTTGTCGCGGCTATGACGCGCTCAGCATCGTGGGGGTCGATCGAGAGCCGCACGTATTCGGCAGGAAAGGCGCCGACGTCACGCCAAGTCGATCCGCGGTCGGTGCTCTTTAGAGTGCGCCGGTTCTGGATTTCGTAGAGCGTTCCCTCTGCGCGCGCCGCCGCGACGTCACTGAGCTTGTCGGCGCTCTGGAGAGTGACCCACGCAGTGCCCCGATCCTGAGACCGAACCAACGAACCGTCACGCACGATGAAGATGTCGCGGCTCGACCAGCTGGTCACAACAAAGAGACGACGTGCGCCGTAGAGCTCCTGCGTGGCGGGGCTGGGTTTTGACGTCCGCGTTGTCGGTTGATCCGCCGCGACGGCGAAGACAGAGTCCCTGTCGAGCGTGAGGAGTCCACCGGGTACGTCTGGGTCGAGCGCGAATCTCTGGGCGCCGTCGGCTACCCGGTTCCAGGAGCGCCCGGCATCGTTCGTCCGATAAATGCCGCGCGGGTACGTCCCGCCGTAGTAATCCTCATCGACGTACAACGCGTAGAAAGTTCCCGCCTGGGTCGGGTCTGCGATCAGCTGAACGTTTGGTGGAACTCCGGGCGTATTGGCCACGGACGCGAAAACGACAAGGCCGAGCACCGGGAGTGCGCTCCATCGTCTTGAGACGGTGGCCCGCGACCGCAGGCCGCGATAGATCAATGCGAACGATGAGAACAGCGAAGCGAGCGCAAGAAGGTCCGTTGGATCGGTGACGCCAACAATCCCGCCGCCGGTGACAGGACCGAGCGACGCGCGGACATAGGTTGCGAACCCGACGTCGGTCTTCATCGCGATGAACAGGGCACCGATCGCGGCGTAGACGCCAACGGCGATCGCGATGGCAAATCGAGGGAGCCTGGTCGCGACCGCCAGGGCGACGACGGTCGTGGCCAAAGGAAGGACGAAAAGCTCGGCGATATCGCTCAACTTGCCCGTGACCGCCGAAGGGAACGCGTACTTGAGATAGATGTCGTTGATGAGGAGGACGCCGATCGCAATCCAAGCGGGTTTCGAGCCGAGCATCCGAAGCGCTCCGCCGACCGGCGTCGAGGACACACTCGCTGCGCTCGGGTCCATCGCCGACAGTCTGCCGCGCCCGCGGGCCGCCAAGAGACTCAATAAGGCCGCGGTCAGCGAGAATCGACACCGTATGGCAACGGTCCAGCCTGAGAAGCGCGCCGCCGAGCTGCGCGAGAAGATCGAGAAGGCCAACTACGAGTACCACGTGCTCGATCGGCCGACGATCGCGGACGAGGCGTACGACGCGCTCATGCGCGAGCTGCAGACGCTCGAGGCCGCCCATCCCGAGCTCGTCACGCCCGAATCGCCGACGCAGCGTGTGGGCGCGCCGGCATCCTCGCGATTCGCGCCGGTACAGCACGCCGCGCCGATGCTGTCGCTGTCCAACGCGTTCAACGAGGAGGAGCTGCGGGCGTTCGATCAACGCGTGCGAAAGCTTCTCGGCCGCGACGAGGTCGGCTACGTGTGCGAGCTCAAGATCGACGGCCTCGCGATGAACCTCACCTACATCGATGGCAAGTTCGTACAGGGTGCGACGCGGGGCGATGGTCTCGTCGGCGAGGACGTCACAGCCAATCTGCGGACGATCAAGTCCGTGCCGCTCTCATTGCGCGAGCCCGTGAAGGGCCGGCTCGATGTCCGCGGCGAGGTCTACCTTCCGACGGCGTCGTTCGAGGCGACGAACAAGGAGCGCGCGGAGCGCGGCGAGCCGCTCTTCGCCAATCCGCGCAACGCGGCGGCGGGCGCGGTGCGGCAACTCGACCCGAAAGCCACCGCGAAGCGAAACCTCGCGATGTGGGCGTACAGCGCCGCGGGCCTCGAGGTCGCTTCGCAGTCCGAGCTCCTCGAGAGACTCGATCAGCTGGGCTTGCGAGTGAATCCGGACCGGCGTGCCGCCAAGACGCTGGATGAGGTGATCCAGTTCATCGCCGAGTGCAAGGAGAAGCGTCACACGTTGAAGTACGGGACCGACGGCGTGGTCGTGAAGGTCGACAAGGTCACCGATCAGGAGCGCCTGGGATACGTCGCGCGCAACCCCCGCTGGGCGACCGCCTTCAAGTTTCCGGCGGAGCAGGCGACGACGACGATCGAGGACATCCTCGTGTACGTCGGTCGGATGGGCACGCTCACGCCGGTCGCGGCGCTCGCTCCCGTCCTCGTCGGCGGCACGACGGTGAAGCGCGCCACGCTCCACAACCTCGATGAGGTACGCAGGCTCGATGTCCGCAAAGGCGATCGCGTGATCATCCAGCGCGCCGGCGACGTGATCCCGGAGGTCGTGCGCGTCGAGGTCGACGCGCGCGAGAAGGGAACGAAGTACCCCGAATTCGACATGCCCGCGAAATGCCCGGTCTGCGGCGGCGATGTCATCCACCCCGAGGGCGAGGTCGCGTACTACTGCGGCAATCCGGTCTGTCCCGCAAAGAGCGGACAGCGCATCGGGTATTTCGTTTCGCGGGGAGCGATGGACATCGAAGGGCTCGGCTGGAAGACGATCGAGGCGCTCATGGATGTCGGCCTCGTTCGCGATCCCGCGGACATCTTCGACCTCACCGTCGAGAAGCTCCTCACGGTCGATCGTTTCGCCGAAAAAAGCGCGACGAACATCTTCGACCGCATCCAGGCGGCAAAGGTGCGTCCCCTATCGCGGATCCTGCTCGCGCTTGGCATCCGCCATGTCGGCGACTCGACCGCGGACGACCTCGCGCGATGGCTCGCCGCGCGCCTTCCGAAGGACGCGGACCTCGGCGCCGTGTTCGACGTCCTGCGGACGGTTTCGGTGGACGAGCTGCAATCCATCGAAGGCATCGGCGGCGTCGTTGCCGAGAGCATCAAAGAGTATTTCTCGCGTCCTGAGGAACAGGAGTTCCTCGACAAGCTCGTGCGCGCCGGAATCACGCCGCTGATGCCAACGCCGCGCTTGGTAGCCCCGGCCGGGCCGTTCGCGGGCAAGACGGTCGTCTTCACGGGGACGCTCGAGCGTCGTTCGCGCGAAGACGCCGAGGCTCTGGTCCGTTCGCTCGGCGGAAAGATCACCGGATCGGTCAGCGCGAAGACCGATCTCCTTGTTGCGGGTCCCGGTGCGGGATCAAAGCTCGAAAAGGCCAACAAAATCGGTGTCAGAGTCGTAGACGAGGACACCTTCGACGGTATGCTGCCCTAGCTCTCGCGAAGGGAAAGGGGCCATATGTATCAAGCGCCGACGCAAATTCGGCCGCCGGCGACCCCGACCGGACCGCAGCCTGCGGCCCCGGAGATTCCCCTCCCGCCCGAGCCGCAGACGCTCGAGCAGACGGGCCTCACGCTCGGGTTCCTTTCCGACCTCGCGCTGAAAACGCTTTACCTGCGTGGCCAGATGACGATGGCCGAGATCGCGAGCGCGCTCGGTCTTCCGATGCAGAACGTCACCGAGCGCGTGATGGACTTCCTGAAGACCGAACGCCTCGTCGAGATCCGCGGCGGCGCGGGCCTCTCGCAGGCGAACTACCAGTTTGTGATCATCGACCGCGGGTCCGAGAAGGCGCAGGAAGCGCTCGCGCGCAGCCAGTACGTTGGCAAGGCGCCGGTCCCGCTCCAGATGTACATCCAGGCCGTTCAGCGGCAGTCGATCGCGAACCTGCACGTCACGCAGGACGATCTGGTGCGCGCGTTCGCGCACATGGTCATCCCGCGCGAGACCCTCGCGCAGCTTGGACCGGCCGTGAACTCAGGAAAGTCGATCTTCCTGTTCGGCCCTCCCGGCAACGGCAAGACGAGCATCGCCGAAGTCCTCGCCACCCTGATGAAGGGCGACGTCGTCCTTCCGTATGCGGTCGAGGTCGATCAGCAGGTCGTGAAGGTGTACGACCAGGTCTATCACCGCGTCGCGCTCGATCCGGTCGTTGCGGAGCGCCTGCGCTTCGATCACCGCTGGGTCGTGTCGAAGCGGCCGATCGTGATGACGGGCGGCGAGCTCACGCTCGAGACGCTCGACCTCATCTACGACGAGACCTCGAAGTTCTACGAGGCGCCGTTCCAGATGAAGGCGAACGGCGGCATCTTCATGGTCGACGACTTCGGCCGGCAGCGCGTCTCGCCGAAGGACCTCCTCAACCGCTGGATCGTCCCGCTCGAAAAGCGCGTGGACTACCTCACGCTGCACACCGGTAAGAAGATCGAGATCCCGTTCGACATGCTCATCATCTTTTCGACGAACCTCGACCCCGCCGACCTCGTCGACGAGGCCTTCCTCCGCCGCATCCGCTACAAGATCGGCATCGAGGCGCCGTCGGTCGAGCAGTACGACGAGATCTTCAAGCGGATCTGCACCCGCAAGGGCATCGACTACAAGACCGAGGCGATGAGCCAGATCCTCGCGCACTACCGCAAGAAGAACCTCGGCCTCCGCAGCTGCCATCCCCGCGACATCGTCGAGCAACTCATCGACACGGCCCGCTTCCTTGGTCGGCCCGCGCAGCTCACGCCGGACCTGATCGAGATGGCGTGCGACAGCTACTTCGTCTCGCTCGACCCAAGCGGCAACCCGCCGGGGATGTAGTCCAGCGCCTTTAGTAACCCGGCGGCCAGACGTACGGCGCGATCTGCAAGAACGGCGGCCCGAGCTGAAGCACGATGTCCTCGTGATCCTTGAGCACGATCGTTTCCGGTGCGCCCGTGTAGGCCTGCTGATTCACCGTCGCCTGGATCGATTCGCCACTGCCAACGCGCTCACCGTCGATCATGGTCGCGCCGAGCGGCTGGCGCCAGACCGCGAAGAAGTCGGCGAGCGTGAACGTTCGGTCGTCGCCAGCCTCGAGGTGGATGATCCCGCTCGTGTCGTGCGTGTGCAGCCAGCAGATCTGCGTGGCCGTGATCCCGATGAAGGCAGGCACGGTCTTGATCTGACCGCGGATGAGGATCGTGAGGTGCGCGTGCTCGTGGCGGATGAGGACCTCGCTCGGACCGCACGGGACGTTCGTCGCAGGTGGCGGAGTCGGAGCCGCAGTCTGGCCGCACGCTCCGATGACGATCGCGAGGGCGATCGCGGCGACGAGCCTCATGCGGCCTTGAGACGCTCGCTCATCGCCCTCTCGAAACGGCGCGCCTGCGGAACGACGGTGATCCATTCGGGCAAGACCGGACGAAGCGCGCGGATCGCGACGATCACGGCTCGATAAAACAGACGCTGCGGGACGCCGAAGGAAAGGCCGAACGCTTCGCGAAGAGGACCCGGCAGGAGCGCGGCCGACAGCGCGTCGGTCGGCCAGTACCCGATCTCAGGAAGCCACCGATACGGACGCACCACGTCGTGCGCCACGGTCCTCGCGGTCGGGTCCGGGACGACCGCGGTCCGGAGCATCTCCGCCTCGTAGCGCTCGAGGTCCGCGTACGTCCCCGGGAAAAGATCCTTCGGGACACCGAGCTCGCCGGCGAAGAATTGCCCTTCCGCCCAGTACGCGTCGCGTGCGCTCTCGCTCAGTTGACCCATGACGGCTTCGTACCACCGCACCGACGTCAGGACGAGCGTCGCTTGAACCCACAACATGAGCTCTGGATCGCGTGCGCGATACGCGCGCCCGTCGGCAGCCTGGCCTCGCACCGGTGCGTGGCTTCGGCCGATCCGCTTGAGCGCTCCCTCGGCCGTGGCCCGTTCACCGTAGACCGCTGCGAGCGTCGTGTTGACCGTGCGTACGAGGCGGCGCACCGGGGAGCGACGAAAGTCGGAATGTTGGTCCACACCCGCCGCGACGAGCGGATGCGCGACCTGCATCAGGAGCGCGGCAGCCCCACCGAGTAAGAGGAAACTCTCGCGGTTGAGGCGGCGGGCGACGCTGTCGACCGCCAGGATGCCGGTATCCCGCATCCCACGAGTGTGGGCCGCCGCGTACGGAGGCGTTATGCGGTTCGGGTCAACCTCACCGTCGGTGACCGAAACGCTTGGGGTTTGACCTGGTAGACGCTGGTCGGCTCGATGGCGACCCAGGCATGGCCGTCGTGGGCGGCAAAGTAGCCACCCGGGCAGTAGGCCCATCGTCGCTCGTGCATCGTCACGATCGGCAGCTGCGTCTGATGGGCCGTGCAATAGAAGCGGATACGGTCATCGACCGGATCTGACTTGATCTTCTCCATGTTGTTCGACCCCCGTCCGTCGAAGGCTACGGGTCACTCGATGCACAGGCATGACCAAAGCGTCATTCCCGGGCCCTCTCCACGTCATTGGGCGCCGCGACGCAGACTAGATCTGTGCTTCTGCGGTCGTTCGGCTACGCGTTCGAGGGCGTGGCGTACATCCTGCGCACGCAGCGCAACGCTCGGATCGAGCTCGCGGTCGCGATCGCGGCAGTCGCGCTCGCGGCGTGGCTCGGCATTACGTCGATCGAATGGGCGGTACTCGTTCTCACGATCGCCGTCGTCCTCGCGCTCGAGTGGATCAACACCGCGCTCGAGCTCGCGGTAAGTCTTGCGTCGCCGGAGCGGCATCCGTCGGCAAAGGCGGCGAAGGACGTCGCGGCGGCATCCGTCCTGCTCGGAGCGGTCGTCTCGGTGGTTGTGGGTCTACTTCTCTTTGCGTCACGGATTCTCGCGAAGCTCTCCGGCGGCTGACGCGTCCGCCTAGACTTTGCGCGATGGCCATCGATCGTTCGGTCGTGGAAAAGGCCGCCGGACTTGCCCGAATCGCGCTCACCTCTGACGAGGTCGAGCGGTTCACCGGGCAGCTCTCGGTCGTGCTGCAAGCGGTCGCGCGCCTATCCGAGGTCGATACCGAAAAGGTGTCGCCGACCGCGTCTGTCCTCCCCGTGTCGAACGTGATGCGTGAGGACGAGATCCGGCCGGGTCTCTCGCGTGACGAGGCGCTCGCCAACGCGCCCAAAGGCGGCCGTGACGGCGAGTTCTTCCGAGTGCAGCAGGTACTGGAAGAGAGACCGTGACGGACATGCCGCGGTCGGTCCGCGAGGCGGGCGAGCTTCTGCGCGGCCGTAAGGTCGGCGCGCTCGAGCTCGCGGAGCTCGCGCTCCAGCGGTCGCACACCGACCGGCACAACGCCTGGCTGCACATCTCCGACGACCACGCGCGCACGCAGGCGCGCGCCGCCGATGCGCGCCTGGGTGCCGGCGACGCGCCGCTGCTCACCGGCATCCCGTGGGCGTGCAAGGACATCATCGGGACGAAAAAGATCCCGACGACCGCAGGGTCGCGGATCCTCGAGGGATACATCCCTCCGTATTCGGCGACCGTTGTCGAGCGACTTGACGCAGAGGGCGCGGTCATGGTCGGCAAGACGAACCTCGACGAATTCGCGATGGGCAGCTCGAACGAGAACTCTGCGTTCGGCGCGGTGAAAAACCCCTGGGGTGAGGACCGGGTCCCGGGCGGCTCGTCCGGCGGATCCGCGGTGGCGGTCGCGGCGGGCGAGGTCCTCTTCGCGCTCGGGACCGACACGGGCGGCTCGATCCGCCAGCCCGCGGCGCTCACGGGCGTCGTGGGAATGAAGCCGACGTACGGGCGCGTCCCGCGATGGGGCGTGGTCGCGTTCGCGTCGTCGCTCGACCAGGTCGGCCCGTTCGCGAACACGGTCGAGGACATAGCGATCGTCTGCGAGGCGATCTTCGGAAAAGACCCGAACGACGCGACGATGGTCACGGACTTTCCGAACGACGACCTTCGTCGCGATCTCGACAAGGGCGTGAAGGGCATGCGGCTCGGCGTGCCCAAGGAGTACTTCTCGGTCAAGGGCATGGAGCCCGGCGTCGAGCGCGCGGTGCGCGATGCGCTCAAGGTGCTCGAGAGCGAGGGCGCGAAGCTCGAGGAGGTTTCGCTGTCCCTCACCGATCATGGCCTCGCCGTCTACTACATCATCCAGCCCGCGGAAGCGTCCTCGAACCTCGCGCGCTATGACGGCATCCGGTACGGCCTTCGCGTCGAAGGTCGCGATCTGCTCGAGACGTATCGCCGCACCCGCGGTCAGGGTTTTGGCCCAGAGGTGAAGCGCCGGATGATCCTCGGGACGTACGCGCTCTCCGCCGGTTACTACGACGCGTATTACGTCAAAGCGCAGAAGGTGCGCACGCTCATCAAGGACGAGTACGACCGCGTCTTCGAGAAAGTGGACGCGCTCGTGACCCCGACGTCGCCGACGGTCGCATTCAAGATCGGCGCGAAGGTGAACGATCCGCTCTCGATGTATCTGAACGACATCTTCACGCTACCGGTGAACATCTCGGGGCTGCCCGGCATATCGGTGCCGTGCGGCCTGAGCGAAGGGCTGCCCGTGGGCCTGCAGGTCATCGCGAATTCGTATCAGGAGCGCACGATGTTCCGGGTGGCGGCCGCTTACGAGCGCGCCACGCCGCACCATCTCGAACGACCGAAGGAGAAAGCCGCATGAAAGCCACTCGCCGTTCGCTCACGAACGCGAAGGTCGAGCGCATCCCGGCCAGCGGGATCCGGCGCTTCTTCGATCTGGTGTCGGGCACCGAAGGCGTCATCTCGCTCGGCGTCGGCGAGCCCGACTTCATCACGCCGGATCGTTTCCGCGACGCCGCGATCAAGTCGATCAAGGACGGCAAGACGAAGTACACGTCCAACTACGGCATCCTTCCGCTCCGCGAGGCGATCAGCGAGCACACCGCGAAGCTGCGCGGCGTTCGCTACGACCCCGCCCGCGAAATTCTCGTGACCGTCGGCGTCTCCGAGGCCGTCGATCTCGCTCTGCGCGCGACGCTGAACGATGGCGACGAGGTGGTCATCGCGGATCCGTCGTACGTCGCGTACGTCCCCGGCATCGTCCTCGCGGGCGGCGTGCCGGTCCCGGTCCCCACCGAGGAGCAGCACGAGTTCCGGCTGCGGCCCGAGGACGTCGAGCGCGCGATCACGCCACGAACGCGCGCGATCCTCCTCGGCTTCCCGAGCAACCCGACCGGCGCGGTGCTGACCGAGGCAGACCTGAAAGGCATCGCCAGCCTCGCCGAGAAGCACGATCTCCTTATCTATGCAGACGAGATCTACGACCGGCTCGTCTACGGCGTCGAGCATCGCTCGATCATCGAGTTCCCGGGCATGCGCGACCGCACGGTGTACCTCGCGGGATTCTCGAAGTCGTACGCGATGACCGGATGGCGCGTTGGCTACGCGTGCGCGCCGGCCGAGGTCATCGAGCAGATGATGAAGATCCACCAGTACACGGTGATGTGCGTGCCGACGGCCGCGCAGTACGCCGCCCTCGAGGCGCTCCAGAACGGCGAAGCCGAAGTGCTGCGGATGGTCGGCGAGTACGACCGCCGCCGCAAGGTGATGCTCAAGCATTTCAACGACCTCGGCCTGCACTGCTTCGAGCCGCGCGGTGCGTTCTACTGCTTTCCGAACATCACCTCGACCGGAATGGACGACGAGCAGTTCGCGGAGCGCCTGCTTCTCGAAGAGAAGGTCGTCACGGTGCCGGGGAGCGCGTTCGGCGAGCGCGGGCGCGGCCACGTGCGCGCCTGCTACGCCACCAGCCTCGAGAAGATCGAAGAGGCGTGCGAACGGATCGCGCGCTTCGTCGGGCGAGCGTGACGGCGACCGACACAACCGCGACCCAGGTCGCGTGGCTCCCGCGGTTCGAACGTTCGCTCGAGGCGGGGGATCCGCTCGGTGCGTCCGACGCGCTCCGCAAGTCCGGAGTCAACGGCTGGGTGCGAAAGGACGGCTACGACCTCGCGGTCAAAGCGGTCGACCGCATCGCGCCCGCGCCGCGTGTCCGGCTGGATTGGGCTGAGCGTCTCCTGGCGCATCCGCGGCGAGTGGATAAGGAGCTCGCCGCGCTCATCGTCTGGCCGCTCGCGCGCACGCACTATCGCGAGCTCAATCGCATCGGCTACCGGCTCGCGCGCGATGACGACTGGGCCGTGCGCGAGACCGCGGCCGCGCTCCTGGGCCACGTCCTGACCGAAGCGTGGGCGGATACGATCCCCCTCCTGCGGGAGTGGGTGAGCGGGCCCGACAGCCGTCTGCGCCGCGCGGTCGTCGTCGCGGCAAAGTACGCCGCCCGCACGCGGACGCCGGAGTGGGCCGATCCCCTCCTCGACCTGATCGAGCCGGCGCTGCGCGATCACGAGGAGTACGTTCGCAAGAACCTCGGTCCGTTCGCGATCGGCGATCAGTTCGTCCGTTCGTATCCGGACGCCACGCTCGCACGGCTTCGCACGTGGATGCGGGACCCCGACGAGAACGTGCGTTGGAACGTCGCGATGGCGCTCTCGGCTGCGAGCGGTGCGCGTATCGGCCAAAAAGCGCCGGACATCCTGGAGTTCCTCGCGACCGACGAGCGTCCTTTCGTGCGCGGTGCGGTCCGTGCCGCGCAGCGGCGCATTCGAACGCTGGTCGCCTAGGTGGGAACACGCATCACCGACCAGCCGCCCGAGCACTGGGCGGGGCCGGACTCGCTCGATCCGACGCCGGTCTGGAAGCAATTCGCCCTCATCGGGATCTTCCTCGCGCTCGGTCTCGTTCTGCTCGGCGGCGTCGCCATCTTCGCCGCAGCGCCTCAGCTCGTGTCTCCGCCGGCGCTCGTCCCTGGCGATCGGCTCGTGCTCTCCTCGTCGGATCTTCCCCCCGTCGGAGCCGCGCCGAAACGATTCGGCCCGCCGCTCGTCGATGACGAGCACGCGTTCTGGCTCGCACGGCTGTCGAATACCGAGACGGTCGCGTTCCGCGCGATCTGGACCGACTCGCTCGGCCGTGAGTGTCCCGTGAGCTGGAACGAGAGCCTGAACAACCAGCCGCTACGGTTTTTCGCGGCCACGTGCAAAGGGTCGGGCGCGACCCTTTTCAACGATCGCGGCGAAGCTGGGCCGGGAGCCCCGCGCGGCCTCGACCGATATCTTGTCTCCGTGAGCGACGACCGCGTGATCGTGAATCTGAGCCGCCTCATCGTGTCGCCTGAGCGGACGTCTGCGCCGCCGAGTCCATGAGCGCCGCGCCGTACGAGCTCGTCATCGGGATCGAGACCCACGTCGAGCTCAAGACCGAATCGAAGATGTTCTGCGGCTGCCAGGCGCGGTGGTTCGGTGCGCCGCCGAACACGCTCGTATGCCCGGTATGCCTCGGACTGCCGGGCGCGCTTCCGGTTCCGAACCGCAGGGCGATCGAGCTCTCGATCACGGCGGGGCTCGCGCTCCACTGCGAGACCCCGGAGCACACGAAGTTCGACCGCAAGAACTATCTGTACCCGGATCTCCCGAAGGGCTATCAGATCTCGCAATACGACCTTCCGCTGAGCGTGAAGGGATGGCTCGAGCTTCCGACGGGAAAGAAGGTGCGTATCACGCGCGCGCATCTCGAAGAGGACACCGGCACTCTCAAGCACGGCGAGGACGCCGGCCGTCGGTACACGCTCGTGGACTTCAACCGCTCCGGCGTACCGCTGCTCGAGATCGTCAGCGAGCCGGACATGAGCTCGGCCGAGGAGGGCGAGGCCTACGTTCGCGCGCTTCGCGACGTGCTCATCTTCTCCGGGGTCTCCGAGATGCGGCTCGAGGAGGGCGCGGGCCGGTTCGATGTGAACGTGTCGATCCGCTTCGAGGAGGACGGCAAGACGCAGTGGCCGCCGCAGAGCGAGATCAAGAATCTGAACAGCTATCAGGCTCTGCGCGAGTCCGTCGCGTACGAGTCCGACCGCTTGTGGCAGGAGTGGCGTTCCGGCGGAGAGCTCCGGACCCGAACAGGGAAGATCACGGTCGGCTGGAGTCCCGAGCGTGCCCGCACCTATCTCCAGCGGTCGAAAGAGGACGTCGAGGATTACCGCTACTTCCCGGAGCCCGACCTCGTGTCGCTCTCGCCTTCGCCCGAGATGATCGCGAAGCTTCGCGAGGGACTTCCGGAGATGCCCGCGGAGCGCCGCTCGCGATTCGTATCCGATTACGGCCTCTCCGATTACGACGCGCGGATCCTCATCGCGGACCGCGCGGTCGCGGATTACTACGAAGCCGCCGTGAAAGCCGAGCGGGGCCAGCCGAAGCCGATCGCGAACTGGGTGATGGGCGACCTGACCGCGGCGCTCAAGCGCGAGAATCTCGAGATCGGCGCGAGCCGGGTCGGCGCCGACCAGCTCGCGGCGCTCGTTCGCCTCGTCGGTGCGGGAAAGGTGAGCGGGTCGGCGGCGAAGCAGATCTTCGCGGAGATGTGGAAGAACGGCGGAGACCCCGAGGCCATCATGAACACGCGGGGTCTCGCGCAGGTGAGCGACGAGGACGCGATCGCCGCGGCCGTCGAAGAGGTGATCGCGGCGAACGACGAAGCGGTTGCGGGCTACAAGGCAGGGAATACTCGCATCGTCGGGTTCCTCGTCGGCCAGGTCGTCAAGAAGCTCAATGGGAAAGCCAACGCCGCGGTCGTGAATCGCATACTCGTCGAGCGCCTCGCGTGACCGATCACGCTCGGCTCGATGACGTCGTCGCGTTCCTCGACGAGCGACTCGAGGTCTCGAAGTTCGACGAAGTGGAGTCGAACGGTCTGATCCTCCGCGCGTCGGACGTCGTGACGAGCGTCGCCGCCGCGGTCAGCACGTCGTTCCACGCCATCTCGCGCGCGAAGAGCGCGCAGGCCGACCTCTTGATCGTGCATCACCGAAGCTGGCCCGAGATCGACCTCGAGCTCGTCGAGAAGAAACATCAGCAGCTCCGTCAGAACGGGATCTCGCTCTACGGGGCGCACTCCGCGCTCGATGGAGCGCCCGGGATCTCGAACGGCGACGGCATCGCCGAGGCGACCGGAGTGAAGGTCCGCGAACGGTTCCTCCCGTACCACGGCGGGATGGCCGGAGTCATCGGCACGACCACCGGGACGTTCCAGGAGTTCGTCGACCGAATGCGGTCCGCACTCGGGACGCTCGTCGAGGCGCACGAGAACAGCGATCGCTTCGGCGTCGTCGCGATCGCGAGCGGTGGCGCGCCGTTCACGACATTCGTTCAAGAGGCCGCGGCCCGAGGCGCCGATACGTACGTGACCGGCGAGATCACGATGTACACGCGCATGTACGCGAAGGAGCGGAAGATCAATCTCGTCGCCGGGTCGCATTACGCCACCGAGACGTTCGGCGTGCGCGCGCTCGCGCAGCTCGTCGAGGCACGTTTCGGGGTCGCCTGGACGTTCGTGCCCGAATCGCCCGACGTCTACTGAGCGGCATCGACGACCTTACGCCGGTCGCCACCGGCTATGTGGTCTGGGGAGTGACTCCGCTCTTCCTCTCGTGCTTCCTAACGGACGAGCAGCCGCCTCTCGGGCTCATCGTCTCCGCGCGCGCGATCCTCGCCGGACCTCGCGGCACGGTCTTCGTTTTCGATGAGAACGGACCCCATGTGTTGCCCGGCGGGCGCCGGGAGGGTGCCGAGCCGGTCCTTGACGCCTTGATTCGCGAGATAGGCGAAGAGGTCGGCTGCTCGATCGTTGGCGACCCGCGACCGCTCGGGTTCATCGAGCTCCGGAACGATGGCCCGCGGCCGGACCCACTTGTCTATCCGTACCCGCGGAGCTACCACGTGATCTTCAGCGCCTCGGCGGGGCCGGTGACCCGTGCGCCGGTCGATCCAAACGTTCGGGATGGAAGATTCGTCTCTCGCGCGGACGCGATTCAGTTGGCTATCCCGTGGGCCGAGCGGGTGTTCCTCGAGGCGACTGAAACGACTTGAGTAGCCGAATAGCCTCATTTGAGACCTACGGGAGGCAGATCGAGCTGGACGACTAAGCAAACGGATCGCGCCCGTCCCACTAACTAAGAAACAAGGAGTTCCAGCTGGAGCGGAGGGAATGGGAAGTGGCGGTCCAAGCCTCATGGCCGCGGCTCGTCCGCGCTCTCACCGGCCTGGCTCGATCCCGCGAGCGTGCCGAGGATGCCCTCCAGGACGCGGTCGAGGACGCACTCAAACCGGGCGTCGTCGAGACGATCGAGCGCGCGGATGCCTGGCTGTACGCCGTGGCGGTCCGCCGGCTTCGGCGGAACAGAGTGCGCTCGGGACTCGAGTCGGCGCTCTCGGGTCTACGCGGCGCGTCTCCCGGTCCCGACGTCGAACGGGTGGCCACGCTCGAGCTGCTCGACGGACTGAGTGCGCGGCAGCGCGAGTTAGTCGTGGCCCGCTATTACCTCGACCTCAGCTACCGCGACATCGCCGAGCAGTTCGGCATAAGCGTCGGCACCGCCACGGCGACGGTCACTCAGGCGCTGAAGAAGATCCGCTCACGCGTCGAGGCGAATCCAGAGGAGCTGAAGGCATGGAAGATCGGGAACTGAGCAACACCGAGCGCGAGCTGCGCGGCTACCTCTCCGCCCAGCTCGATCGTCTGCCGGTGCGCACCGTGCCGGATCTCACGCCTCCAGCGCATAGCTGGGTCCGCACGGCCGCGGTCATTCCGGCGACGACCTTGGCGATCATCATCGCGATCGGAGCAGGTCTGAGCTTCGCCGAATGGCGTGCGACCCGGGCGACGTCAGATCAGTCGCAGGCCGTTACCGGTGGCGTGCCCGGTCCGCTCACGCTTGCCGGCGGATCGCCCAGCGCCGGCTTCGGTCTTGTCTCGACGTCAGCGAACACCCTGCTCGTTCGCAGTGAGGTGACGGAGTCGCCGGTTTTGAAGGTTAGTTTTGCGCTACCGCAGGTCGCCGTGAGCCCGAACGGCCACGAGATCGCGTACTGGGGTGTGCTTCCAAACAAGCTGAACGGGCAAGCCCTCTACGAGCTCTTCCGCTCGGACCTTATCGATGCCGCCGCTCGCGATCGTCTCGTCATGCCCGCGCCGAATGGCGAAGTGCCTGGGCCGATCATCTGGTCCAGCGATGGCACGGGTCTGATCGCGAATACCCACACCGCGCCAACGCGAGGGGTCGCTCCATCGACGACACATGCGAGCTGGTTCGCGATCGATCTGACTACGGGGAAAGTGACCGAGCTGCCCCCGGGTTTCGAAGGGGTCGTGAACACGGTGTACGCGTGGGACCGGCAGCGCGATCTCATCACGGGCAGCGGCCTCTACGCCGGACAGAACACGTTCTCCGCGCTGCAGGGTGGACGGATCACCACCAATGCGATACCGCCCGAGTCGGTCCTTGTGGCCGCCGACGCATACGCGCGCTCACTCGTGATCGCTTATCCCGGTGGCTGCAAGGGTCCTTTTCTGAGCGATCTGCGCTGCCCAGTGCTCGAGACCAGAGACCAGGCGACCTTCGTCACGGTCGCATCCTCGCCGGTCGGCGACGCGACGCGAGGCAATCCCGATGTCGTCTTCCGACCGCGCTCGCAGGATTTGATCGTGCAGCTGCCTTTGCCGAACGGCGACGCACGCGTTGAGCTGTGGAGCGACCTGGGACGCGGACCGCATCAGGTGCTCGCCTCCTACACGCAGAACGTCCGTTTCACGGGGCGGCGCGAACTGATCCTGCCGCGCGCGGATGGCAGCGCGGTGTTCCTGCTGAAGTTCGACGACTCGGCCGGTGGCCGGTGGTTCGGAGAGCTCGTGGCGTTCGCCCCCGATGGGACGAATCGTGGCTCGAAGGACCCGCAGCGCACGCCATTCGAGATCCTCACTGGCGGGAACCCGCTGGCGAGCGTCGTACTCGATCCCATCTTCGCGAAAGCGATGGAGCAGCGGGGCTCGGTTGGTTCGTCTCGTACTCCGAACCCGACGCTTTCGACATCCGCGCAGCCGGTGGGCTATGTGCCGTCGTCCGCTTGCACGGCGGTCACTTTCAGTCGCGCGAACGACGGCGCTTCGGCTCGCTGGACTTTCACGTGCAAAGGTCAGATGACATTCGAGGCATGGCGAGAAGGGTTGCGCCGAACTGCCGTCGACCAGGGCTGGCGCGAAGGCGCTTCGCAGCCGGAGGTTCTTGAGTTCGTACGAGACGATCTCGGCCTCGCGATGACCATCGAGGCACGCCCCTCGGACGGGGCCCTCGCGTTGACGCAGCGAGTCGTGCGACCGAGCGGAGAAGCAATCCGCGCCGTGTTGGCTTCGCCGACCGGAGCCGCGTTCGCGCAGTATCCGAAGACCATCGGCTCGCAAGCGTGCGAGATTCGTGGCGGGGGACCAGCTCCGGGCATCCTCATACCCGGTACCTGCCGCACCGACGCTGACCCAATCGGCTCCAGCTACAGGGTGAGCTTCACGTTCGCGTGGGATGCGGGACTCTTCCACTACGCGGGCGAGCCGAGTTCAGGAGAGCTTCACCACACGTGGTCATTCATCCTCGACGCCTCCGGAACAGTCGTCGGAGAGCCTGACTCCGGAAACTTCCCGCCGCAGTACGTGAAGTAGTCGCGAAGGGCTGCCCGGCGTCATAGGCACGAACCAGTTCGGACTGCGTGTGGTATTTAGACAGTCGTGGCTAGCCTCGACGCCGCATTCGAATCGGAACGGCGCGCCACGCGTTATTGGGCTCGCCTCCGCTTCGTAGATCCTTGGCTTGTCGTAGGCGGCGC
>DATCPK010000121.1:0-15099 GCA_036570125.1 Candidatus Limnocylindria bacterium | reverse complement strand
CGCGCGCATCGACCTGCCGAGCCGGAACATCCGCTGGACCGGCGGCGCGATCACGGTCGCCGGCATCGCGTTCGCAGGTGCGCGCGGTATTTCCAAGGTCGAGCTCTCGAGCGACGGCGCGAAATCATGGGGACTCGCGACGCTCGAAGCCGCGATGGGTCCGCTCACGTGGCGCCGCTGGAGCTACGCGTGGACTCCTAACGGCGCCGGACCTGCGACGCTGATCGTCCGGGCGACGGACGGGACAGGGAATACAGAAACGCCCGTCGGCCGCGCTCCATATCCAGATGGATCAACCGGATACGACTCACTCGACGTGACGATCCAGCGCGGCTAGCGGGCTACGCCCGCGCGGGTGGCACGGGGGAGCGGGTTGCGCGCGAGCCGTCTGGCCGGCCGCGTCAGGCGTGTGGCGCTTCCAAGTGGTGGGAGCGGACCGGTAGGCGAGCGCGCGACCCCGACCCCGGGACAGGACCCGCGCGGGGATAGCCGCTAGCTGATGCTGGCTCGTGAGCTTCGCAGTGGTCCGATCGTGCGCGGCCGAGGGAATTTGGTGATCAGGCCGGCCGCGTTGACTTGGAACAGCGCCTCCGGCTCCGCGAGTCCGTGAAGCGAGTAGCGGCCCAGGCTTCGGAAGGACAATCCCTCCGCGAGTCGCTCGGTGAATGACTCATGCGCCGCCGATGAGAGAAGGATCTGTCCACCGTGGCTGGCGTAGCAGATGCGCGCGGCGATATGCACGGCGATCCCGACATAGCCGGTGTCGGTGAGCGTCGGCCGGCCGGTGTGCATCCCGATGCGGACGCGGACGTCCGACTTCTGCGGCCACGTCTTCGCGCGGAGCGCGCGCTGGATCGCGAGCGCAGCATCGAGCGCGTGCGTCGAGCGGCGAAAGACCGCGAAGAACTCGTCAGCGCGAGCGTCGACCTCGAAACCGCGGGACGCGCGAACGCACGTCCGGATCGTGGTGCGGACATCGCGGAGCAGGCCGGTGTAGTCGTCGCCCAGCCGCTCGAGCAGGCGCGTCGAGCCCTCGATGTCGGTCAGAAGGAACGTCACGGTCCCGCGCGGGAGCGAGCGCACATTGGCGCCGCGTGCCTTCCGGAGCTGCCCGTCGAAGAAGCCGAGCGGCACGATGCCGTGCTTCTTGGCCGCCCGGAGGAGTCGCTCGCGGGCGCGTTCGCGCGCAGCGTCGTCCTCGAAGTCGACCTGATCGAACCGCGCGAGGGCGTTTCGCACGTGCGAGACGTCGTTGATCGGCAGCCGCCGGCGCCCTTGCGAGTCGATGTAGGCGAACGAGCTGTCGGGGAGGCGCGCGCGGGCGGTGGCGCTAAGCGTCGGCAATGGGTCAGGTCACCTCGGAGAGGAAAATCATAGAGCGCTAGTCTCGCTGTGTGGCCAAGCGCCGGTTCACGTTCAGCGCGACTCTCCCGCCCTACGCACCGCCGCGAAATGAGTGGCGCCGGCGGGTACACGCCGCCGTCCTCGAGTCGCAGGCGTCGCGCGGCGTCGGGTACAGCGAGAACGACCGGCTCGAGGTGCGCATCGAGCTCTTCCTCGGTTCGCGGCCGCTCGCCATGCTGGATATCGAGGAGCGCGTGAACGACGTCCTCGACGCACTTGGCGGATACATCGCGGGCCCGCGCAGCGTGCGGCGCATCGCGCCCATCGTCCCGAACGCGGATCAGATCCGCCGCATCACTCTCGAAAAATCCACGCGCGTTCCGCGCGGCCGTCCGCTCGGGCAGATCACGCTCGCGCGGTATCGCCGGCGGCGGAGGTCGTGACCGAGCTCAGCACGGGGGCACTCGTGTGGGCCGGCTTCGACGGCGAGCAGGTCCCGGGACAGATCCTGGACGCGATCCGCGGTGGAAAGATCGGCGGACTCGTCCTCTTCGCGTTCCGCGGGAACATCCGCTCGAAGGATCAGGTGCGAGCGATGCTCCGTGAAGCGCAGGACGCGGCCGCGCGTGGGGGCCTGCCGCCTGTGCCGATCGCGGTCGATCAAGAGGGTGGGTCGGTCGTGCGCGTCGGCTACCGCGCGGTCTTTCCAAGTGCGATGGCCATCGGCGCGACCGGCGATCCCCGCAACGCGGAGCGCGCGGCGCGCGCGGTCGCCGAGGGACTCCTCGCCGATGGGATCACCGTCAACCACGCGCCGGTGTGTGACGTGAACGTCGACCCGCGCAACCCGGTGATCGGCACGCGCTCGTTCGGCGACGACGCCGAGCGCGTGTCGCAGTTCGCGGCCGCATGGGTCCGCGGATCCGAGGGCGCGGGCGTCGCGTCCACGCCGAAGCACTTCCCGGGGCACGGCGACACATGGCTCGACTCGCACTTCACGCGGCCCGACGTGACCGTCGACCGCGCGACGCTCGATCGTCGCGAGCTCCTCCCATTTCGGAGCGCCTTCGCCGCCGGCGCGACGACGACGATGAGCGCGCATATCCGCTACACCGCGCTCGACACCGAAGCGCCCGCCACGATCTCGCGCCCGATCTTGACCGACCTTCTGCGCGGCGAGCTGCGCTTCGACGGTCTGTCGATGACCGACTCGCTCGACATGAGCGGCATCGCCGACATCTCGATCGAAGACGTCGTCGTCACAGGTCTCGAGGCGGGCGTCGACGCGATGATGGTGACGAGCGGAGTCGAGCGGCAGCTCGCCGCGTCAGGATGGATCGCCGAGCGAGTGCGGCCCGAACGCACGGCCGAGGCGCTGCGCCGCGCCACATGGTTCCGCGAGCGCTTCGGCCGCGTCGCCGTGGATACCGAGTTCGACGACGGACCGCGGCGTCAGATCGCGCGCGAGATCGCCGAAGCCTCGATCACGCACGTCGGGCCGGCGCTGCCGCGGATCGACGGTGCGCTGCGCGTCGTCTACTTCGAGCCGACGCAGGCGTCGCCGGTCGAAGAGCTGTCGACGCCATCCTCGACATTCGAGGCCGCGCTACGCCGCCACCTCGGTGACCGCGTGGTCTTCTCGAAGAACGGCCAGGTGCCGCGCGGCTCGGGGCCCCTCGTGGTCTGCTCGACCAACGCGGCGTTCCAGCCGGAGCAGGCGGCGCGGGTCAAACAGCTGCTCGCGAACGTCGGCGTGCTGTGCGCGCTGCGGAGTCCGTACGACGCCGCGCTCGTGCCGAACGTTCCCGCGCTCCTTTCCTATGGCGACGTTCCGGTCTCGCTCGAGGCCCTCGCGGCGGTGCTCGCCGGTAAGCGGCAGGCGGAAGGACGTCTGCCCGTCCAACTTCCATGAAGCGACGCGACTTCCTGCGCGCGGCCGCGGCCAGCGCGATCGCGGCGTGCGCGCCGACAGCGACGACACCGGGGCCGACCGGCGATGTGGTCAGCGGGATGTCGCTCGAGCGCAAGGTCGGCCAGCTCATGAGCGTTGCCTTTCACGGCACGAAGATCACGAGCTCGCTCGAGGCGATGATCCGAGACCGCGGCGTCGGTGGCGTGATCCTTTATTCGGAGAACTTCGCCGATGCGGCGGGACTCGCGAAGATCGTCGCCGATCTCGATCAGATCGCGCGCGATGCGAAATCGCTGCCGCTCTTCTTCGAGATCGATCAGGAGGGTGGCCCGGTCATCCGCATCAACAAGGGCGCCACCATCCTGCCCGGCCAGATGGCGCTCGCGGCGACCGCCGATCCGGAGCGGAGCGTCCGCACGGCCGCGACGATCGCCGCGACCGAGCTGCGCGCCCTAGGCGTCAACTGGAATTTCGCGCCGGTCGCGGATGTCAACGACGAGCCCACGAATCCCATCATCAGCAACCGCTCCTTCTCGAGCGATCCCGCGCGCGTCTCGGCTCTCGTGACCGCCGCGGTCCAGGCGTATGCCGCAGCGGGATTCTTCTGCTGCGCGAAGCACTTCCCCGGGCATGGTTCGACGACGACCGACTCGCACACGGGACTGCCCAAGATCGAGGTGGATCGCGCGACGCTCGACCGCATCGAGCTTCCGCCGTTCCGCGCCGCGATCGCCGCCGGAGTCCCGGCGATCATGAGCGCGCACATCGTCGTTCCGGCCCTCGATGCGACGCCGGAACTGCCGGTCACGCTCTCGAAGGCCGTGATGACCGACCTCATTCGCAACACGCTTGGTTTTCAGGGGATCGTCGTGACCGACGACCTCGAGATGGGCGCGCTCAGCAATGTCGGCGAGGCGGCGGCCGGCCTCCGCGCTATCCAGGCGGGCGCGGACTACCTCCTCTTCCGTTTTGACGAGAGCGCGCAGCTCGAAGGACACCGCCTCATCACAGACGCCGTCCGCTCGGGCTCGCTCGACGGCGGGCAGATCGATCGATCGGTGCGGCGGGTCGTCGACGCGAAACGCCGCTTCGGCATCCTCGATGGGCGCCGCGACCAGTCGGCGCCGGATCTGTCGGCGAACGCGAAGACCTCGCTCGAGCTTGCTCGCGGCGCCACGACGCTGCTCCGCAATCGCGGCGGGGCATTGCCGCTCCGCGGACGGATCCTCGCCGTGTCGCCGACGAACGCCGACATCAGCTTCTTCGACGGACAGCCGACGCTCGGGAGCGTCATCTCCACCAAGCGGCCGGACGCGATCGTTCAATCGCTGCCGCTGCGTCCGAGCGCGGCCGAGATCGATCGCGTCGTCACCGCGTCGCGCGCGGCCGATGCCGTCGTGGTCGGAACCACCAATCTCTTCGCGTACCCCGAACAGGTGGACCTCGTCAGGGCGCTTGCCAAGGAAAAACCCGTCGCCGTCGTGGCGCTGCGCGGTCCGTACGACATCCTCAGCATCCCCGAGATCGCGGCGTATCTCTGCGCCTACGACTCGCGCGAGCCGAGCCTCACGGCGGCCGCCGAGGTCCTCCTTGGCGAGCGCAAGCCGTTGGGCTCGCTGCCGGCGGTCGTGCCGGGCGTCTTCAGCATCGGCGCCGGCATGCGCGACTTCGCGTGACCGACCTCGTCGCACGCGCGAAACCGATCCTCGATGAAGCGATCGGGTCGCTTTGCACCGCCGCGGTCGTGCGGGTGGAGCGTCGCGGGTCGGTCGACACATATGCGGCGGGCACGCTCTGTCCCGATCCGAGCGCCGGACCCGACGGCCCGTGCATGCCGACCTCGCTCTTCGATCTCGCGTCGCTCACCAAGCTAGCGACGACCGCGCTGGTGCTGTCATTCGTGCGCGAGCGACAGCTCGAGCTCGACATGCCCTTCCGCGAGCTCGTCCCGGACTTCCGCGGCGGCAATAAGGACCGCGTCACGCTGCAACAGGTCCTCACCCACACGGCGGGCCTCGCCTGGTGGAAGTCGTTCTGGAAAGAAGCGTCCTCCCCGGAAGAGCTCGTGTGGCTCGCGGCGCGAGAGCCGCTCGCGCAGGACGTCGGCGAGTTCCGGTACAGCGACCTCGGCTACATCATGCTGACCGCGGGACTCGCGAACGTCGCCGGCGAGTCCTTCCGTGAAGTGATGCACGAGCGCGTGCTCGACGTGGTGGAAGCACGGACCTGCGAGTTCGGCCCCCGGCCCGCCGAAGAGTGCGCAGCCACCGAAGAAGACAAAGAGTGGCGGCGCAAACGCCTGCGCGGCGAGGTCCACGACGAGAACGCGTACGCGATGGGCGGCGTGTCGGGACACGCGGGACTGTTCGGCACCGCCGCGGATGTCGCCGCGATCATGCGCGTGTACCGCGACGGCGCCGTCGTGGGGAACGAGCTGCGCGACCTCGCGCGCACCGAGCAGTACCGCGGCGACAACGTCCGGCGCGGGATCGGTCTCGTGCTGCGCCCGCCCGAAGGCCTTCCGTTCTTCAGCGTCGACGCGTTCGGCCATACCGGCTTCACCGGCACGAGCGTATGGGTCGACCCGGCGAAGGACCTCACCCTCGTCCTCCTCACGAACCGCGTGTACTTCGGTCGGGCGAACGACGAGGAGCTCTACCGCTTCCGCGTCGCCGTCTATGAGGCGCTGGCCAGGCCCTGAGGCGCGACAATTCGCGGGTGATCGCGGTTGGCATGATGTCCGGCACCTCCGTCGACGGGATCGACGTCGCGGCGATCGAGATCGAGGGCGACGACGTGAAGGTGCTGTCCACTGGACATCGCGACTACGACGACGCGCTTCGCTCGCGGATCCTCGCGGCGGCGTCGGGCGATCCGGTCGGAGCCGCGGAGATCGCGGCCCTGCACGTGGCGATCGGCGATGCGTACGCGCACGCGGCGGTCGAGTTCGTTCCCACTCTGCCGAAATATCCCGACGTCCTGGCCATGCATGGGCAGACCGTCGCGCATCTGCCGAAGACCGCGACGCTTCAGCTTGGCGACGCGTCGCGCGTCGCGCTGCGGACGGGCGTGCCAACCGTGGCGGACTTCCGGAGCGCGAACATCGCGGCCGGCGGTGAGGGCGCGCCGCTCGTGCCCTTCGCCGACTTCGTGCTTTTCGGAAAGCGTGCGCCTGTCGCGCTCCTCAATCTCGGCGGCATCGCGAACCTCACGCTCATCCCCAAGGCGGAGGCCGACCGCGTGACGGCGTTCGACACGGGTCCCGCGAACATCTTGAGCGATCTGATCGCGCAGCAATCTGGCACGAAGAACCGCTTCGACGAAGACGGCGCCGGCGCCGCGCGCGGCCGCGTCGACGAGCGCGCGCTGGGTTGGGCTTTCTCACATGAATACTTCGCGAAACGCGCGCCGAAGAGCACCGGCCGCGAGGATTTCGGAAAGGCCTTTGCCGAGGAGCTCGCGCGACGCGTGACGCGCAACGGCGGAACGCGCGACGATGCGTTCGCGACCGCGATCGCGCTCACGGCGCGCACGGTCGCCGACGCGCTGAAGCGCGAGACGCCGGGGGGAACCGAGTGGCGCGAGCTGATCGTCGCCGGCGGTGGCGCGCAGAATCCGACGCTCCTGAAAGCATTGCGCGCGGCGGTCGCGCCCCTGACGGTGCGGACAAGCGACGAGCTCGGCATCCCGGTGACATCCCGCGAAGCCATCGCCTTCGCGATCCTCGGCGCGTATCGAATGCAGGGAAAGCCGAACATCCTGCCCGGCGCGACGGGCGCGTCGCGTGCGGTCTCGGGCGGAGCGATCCACCAGCCCTGATGACATCACCGTTGGTCGTCGGGATCGACGCGGGTGGGTCCAAGACGCGCGCGTTCGCCGTGGATCGCGAGGGTGCCGTCGTCGGCCGCGGCGCTGGTGGCGGGGCGAACCTTCTTTCCTCACCCGATCCCGCCGGATCGATCGCCGCGGCGCTCACCGAATCGCTCGGAAGCGCGAAGCCCGAGGCGGTGGTCCTCTCGTGCTCCGGCGGCGATCGGCCCGCGGATCGCGAAAAAGGGCGCGCGATCCTGACGCAGCTCGTCGGGCCCGCGGTCCGCATCGAGGTGACGCACGACGCGATCGCCGCTCTCTACGCCGGCAATCCCGCGGGATGCGGGGTCGTGCTCATCTCGGGGACAGGCTCGATCGCCTTCGGACGCAACGACGAAGGGGACGAGCGCCGCGCCGGAGGCTGGGGCTATCTCATCGGCGATGAAGGCTCTGCTGTCTGGCTCGGCCTCGAAGGCCTGCGCGCGGCGGCGCACCATGCCGACGGTCGCGGCGCCGGCACCACCATTACGGCGCACGTCCTCCGCGAGCTCGGCGTGCAGTCATTCATGGAAGTGATCCCAGAGCTGTACGGGCGACCGCATCCCGCGCCGGCGATCCTCGCCTCGGTTCGCGCGGTCGGCCGCGCCGCGGCGGAGTCCGACGCGATCGCGGTGTCGATCGTGCAACGCGGCGCGCATTCGCTCGCGCGCGCGGCGTCGGTCGTCGCGGCGGAGCTCCGGCTTGAAGACGGTCCGGTCTATCTCGCGGGCGGTGCGTTCGAATCGCTGCCATCGCTCGGTCGCGCGGTGCGCGGGGAGCTGCTCAGGATGTTGCCTCGCGCCACGGTCGAGCCGGTGAGCGAGGAGCCCGCGATGGGCGCCGCGCGCCTCGCCATGCGCCTGGCGTGGGGCGCGTGATGGAGCGGCCCACAAGCAAGCGAGGGCAGCCCGGCGGACCGCAGTCCGCTGGGGGCACGAGCGCAGCTCGTATGAGCGAAGCGATTACCGAGTCACGGAATCCCAAGGCACAGAAGCTCGGGTCCATGTCGACACGACAGATCCTCGAGCTCATCAACGATGAGGACGCCTCAGTGCCCGCGTCGGTCCGTCGTGCGATCTCTTCGATCGAGCGCGCCGTCGAGCTGATCGTTTCTGCCCTCGCAAGCGGACACCACTTGTTCTACATCGGTGCCGGAACGAGCGGTCGCCTCGGCGTTCTCGATGCGAGCGAAATGCCCCCGACGTTCGGCGTGGAGCCCGAGCTCGTCACCGGGATCATCGCGGGCGGAGACCACGCCCTTCGAATGTCGATCGAAGGGGCCGAGGACCAAGCCTCGGCGGGAACCCGCGATCTGGGCGCCGTGTGCAGGTCGGGCGACGTGGTCGTAGGAATTTCCGCGAGCGGTCGGGCTCCCTACGTTGTTGCCGCTGTCGAGAAGGCCAAGGCTGACTTCGGCGCCGCGGCCACCATCGCCATCACATGTAATCCGGACTCGGCGCTTGCGCGCGCTGCGGACGTCGCGATCGTGATCGAGGTCGGACCGGAGGTCATCGCCGGGTCGAGCCGCATGAAGGCGGGAACGGCGACGAAGCTCGTCCTCAACATGTTGTCGACGACATCGATGGTGAAGCTGGGTCGAACGCGGGACGACCTGATGGTCGACCTCCGTCCGACGAACGAGAAGCTGCGTCAGCGCGCCATCGGAATGGTCGAGCGGGAGGCCGGAGTCACCGCCGAAGAGGCCGGGCGCCGGCTCGAAAAGTGGGGCTGGCACGTGCGCGCGGCGATCGAGGACCGTTGGCCCGCCTCCTAATCGTCAACGCGGACGACTTCGGTCGTTCCGCCGGCGTCGACGACGGCATCCTGCGCGCACATCGCGACGGCATCGTCACGAGCACGACACTCATGACGAACGCGCCGACGGCGCAGCACGCGGCGTCGATCGCGCGCGATACACCGACGCTCGACGTCGGTGTTCACCTCGTCCTGACGTACGCGCGGCCGCTCTCAAATCCCGCACGGATCCGCTCGCTCGTTCGCGATGACGGCTCGTTTTGGCGTCCGTCGGAGCTGCTCGCGCGTGCTATCGATCGCACGGAAGCGCTCACCGAATATCGCGCGCAGTACGCGCGAGCACGCGAGCTCATCGGGCGCGAGCCCACGCACGTCGACACCCATCATTGGGTCCACGACCACCCCGCACTTTCCTGGGCGGTGTGCGAGCTGGCGCGCGAGACCGGCGCTGCCGCGCGCACACATACGCCGGAACAGCGGGACGAGTACCGTGCCAAGGGAGTGCGGACACCTGATCACTTCACGCGCGAGTTCCAGCACCCGGGCCACATCGGCCTCGACGATCTTCTCGCGCTCATCGCGCGGGTCGAGGATGGCGTGACCGAGCTCATGTGCCATCCCGGGGAGCCGGACCCGGAGCTCGTCGCGACGTCCGCGTACGCGCGCGAGCGGCCGCTCGAGCTCGCGGTGCTGACCGATCCCCGCGTCCGCCGGGCGATCCAGGATGGCCACATCACGCCGACCACGTTCGCGGCGCTGTGAACTCGTTCGAGCGCGTTACCGCGGCGTTCGGCGGCCACGCGGTCGATCGCGTCCCCTTCTCGGTATGGCGGCACTTCTATCCGGACGAGAACGAGGGCGCGGCAAAGCTCGCCGAGACGACGATCGCGTTCACGAAGCGACATGAGCTCGATCTGATCAAGTACAACCCGCGCGCTCACTACCACGCCGAGCCATGGGGCACTCGTTACCGCTACGGGAAGGACGGCCATCCGGTGCTCGACCGGTATGCCGTGCGGAAGGCCGAGGACTGGTCGCGCATCGTCCGCAAATCGGTGCGCGAGCCGGCGTTCCAGGAGCTCCTGTACGGAATGCGCCTGGTGCGCGAGGTGCTCCCCGACACGCCGCTCCTCGCGACGATCTTCACGCCGCTCGGCGTCCTCGAACGCCTCGCGGGAAAGGAACGCGTGCTCGCAGACCTGCGTGAGCGGACCGATGATGTCGTCGCCGCACTCGACGCGGTCGCCGCGACGTTCGCCGAGCTCGCCGAGGCGTGCTGCGAATACGCGGACGGGATCTTCCTCGCGACGACGGCGTGGGCGCATCGGGACACGCTCGACGATGGCGAGTACCGGCGCTTCGGCACGACCTATGACCTGCGCGTGCTCGCAGGCGCGCGCGGCGCGGCGCTCAACGTTCTGCACGTGTGCGGTCCGGACGCGCGCGTCGTCGAGCTCGCGCGTTATCCGGTGGCGGCAGTTTCGTGGAACCCGCGACTCGCAGGAAATCCCGACCTCGCCGCATTCCTCGCGGCGGTGCCGTCTCGCGGCGCTATCGGCGGATTCGCGGACGAGGCGTTTGTCGCGAACACGACCGCGATCGCGAAACGCGAGGCTCGCGAAGGACTCGCGCAGACGGGCGGCCGCAGGTGGCTCGCGGCCGGCGGGTGCACGATCCCCGTCGAATCGCGCCCCGAGAATATCGACGCCGCGAGAGACGCATTGCGTGGATAAGGCGCTCTGGGTCGTGCGCGACAAGATCACGACGAAGAGCGCGATCGACGACCTCATGGCGGACACCACGACGAGAGGGATACACGACGTCGTCGTCCAGGTCCGCGGCCGAGGGGACGCCTACTACGACTCCAAGCTCGAGCCGCGCGCGGAAACGCTGGCGCTCGATGGCTTCGACCCGCTCGCGCACCTCGTGCGTGCGGGCGCGGCCGTCGGCGTGCGCGTGCATGCCTGGGGGAATGTCTTCTTCGTCTGGTCCAGCCCCGAGGGTGGGCTCCCGAGGTCGAGCGAGCACCTCGTCCGGCGCCATCCGGATTGGCTCCTGCAGCCGGGCGGCGTGAAGTACCTCGATCCCGTCGGCGGGAGCGACTGGGAGGGGATCTACGTAGATCCCAAGAACGTCGAGGCGCGAGAGCACGCGCTGGCAGTGTTCATCGACATCGTGTCGCGCTATCGCGTCGAGGGATTCCACTACGACTACGTCCGCTATCCGCAGGTCACCTACGCCGACTCGCCGGAAGATCACGCCGCGGTGACAGCGCTCGTGTCGGAAGGTGCGAAGCGCCTCCGCAAGGCGCGACCCGGCATCGTCATCTCCGCCGCGGTCTTCCCCGATCCCGACGTCGCTCGCGAACGCGTCCTGCAGCGCTGGCCCCAGTGGGCGGACGACGGTCTTATCGATCTGCTGTGCCCCATGGCGTACCGCCGCGATACGGCGGAGGTCGCGCGTCTTCTCACAAAAGCGCGCGCGGCCGCGCAGAAGACGCGGATGTGGGGCGGGCTCATGGCCTACGCGGGCGAGCGCACGCTTCTTCGCGAGCAAGTGCGGGCCGCCGAACATGCTGGATGCGAAGGCGCGATTCTGTTCGCGTACGACCCCTCGCAACGCGATCTGCTCGATGTATTCGCCGCGGCCTGATCCATTGAATATCGGGCGTTTCGCTCGCCACGAAACGCCGTCATAGGATGTGCGCTCCATGCCCGAACAGCCGACACCAACCCCGGTAGCACCGCCCCCCGAGGAGGCACAGCGCGCGGATCCGCTCGCTTCGGCCGTGGCCGAGGCCGTGGGAAAGCTGCGCCGCGCGGCCGGTCTCTCCGAGCGCGCCGCGGCGCGGCGGCTCGGGACCTCGCAGACGCAGCTGCGGCGGATGGAAGATCCGCGCTACCTGCCCTCGCTCCGTTCTCTGGCGCGTGTTGCCGCCGCGTACGGCTACCGCCTATCGGTCGAGTTCGCGCCGCAGGACGCTCCCAAGCAAAAGCCGCCGGCGAAGCCCCCCAAGCGGACTCCAGTCACAAAGTCCGCGTCACCTTCGCGAGGCCGGCGGGCCGCTCCGGGTCGTGCCCGTGGTGGCGCGAAAGCGCGACGGCGAGCTGCTGCCCCACGACGACGAAGCTGATCGGGACCAGCGTCTCGGAAAGCGGAGCGCGGAGCAGCACAGCGTCGCGAGCCTTCTCCGCCACACGCTCGTCGTTCGTGATCGCGTAGACCCGGGCACCGCGTTCCGTGAGCGATGTCACCAGCGAGCGCGCCTCCCCTTCGGTCGCTCCGCGCGAGGAGAGAAGCAGCACGGGCGTTTTCGGCCGGAGCAGCGTGCGTGGCCCGTGCGCGAAATCGGCGCTCGAGTAGGGCTCGGCCCAGACGCGCGCGAGCTCTTTGATCTTCAGCGCGGTCTCGAGCGCGGCCGGGTAGAGATAGCCGCGGCCCAGCACGATCACGGTCGGGGCCCTGCCGATCGCACGCGCGAGACGCGTCGCGTCCTTCTCCGCGCTCACCGCCTCCTCGACCGCTTCGGCAAGACCCGCCAGAGACAGCGCGCTGCGGCCGCGCGCCTCGGCGGTCGTCGCGGCGAGAAGCGCAAGAGCCACACAGGTCGCGGTGTAGGTTTTCGTCGCTGCGACTTCGCGCTCGGGTCCGGCGCGTAGCGCGAAGACGTGCTCGGCCGCGCGGCCGAGCTTCGAGCGCGGTTGATTCGTGAACGCGATCGTCACCGCACCGGCGCGGCGGCCCTCGGCGACGACGCCCGCGACATCAGGTGACGCGCCCGACTGCGAGATGCCGATCACCGCGCCATGCGCGTACGAAGGCGGCGCCTGGTAACGCGTCACGAGTGATGGAGCCGCGAGCGCCGTGACGATGCCCGCGATGCTCTCGAGGAGGTACTTGCCGTACGTCGCCGCGTTGTCGGAGGACCCGCGCGCGGCGAGCGTGATGTGCTCGACACGCGTGAGCGCGCGACCAAGCTGTCGCGCTTCGGGCCAGCCCTCGTCCAGCAGCCTCCTGACGACGCGCGGCTGCTCGGCGATCTCGGTACGGAGCGACATCGCTGCGGATGATGCCCGAGGTACTACGAGGCAGGACCATCGGTCCCCTCGACGCCGGCGGCCGAGAGAGCGAGCCTCCGCGTGCAGGGTGAGCGTTTTGGGCAGCATTCCTCCGGCCCGGCGGCGTTGGCGTCGCACGCTGCGCGCTGGTCTTTTCTGGACCGCGCTCGGGCTCGGCGCCGCCACGATCTCGTACGCGCTGACCATCGACATGGCGGCTCGCTCGCTCGGTTTCGAGCGCCGCTTCGCGGAGCTTTTCCTCGGGCTCATCCCGATCCCGCCTCTCGCGCTCGGCGTGCACGGCCTGGCGCTCTCGCTTCGTCTGCGCGCCGCGTCCGCGCTCGCCGACCGGACGGCCGCGTACCTCGCCGATCACCTCCCCGAGGGCTACGTCGTGGTCCCCCACTATGGGCCGCGGGACGGGGCGGACGACGAGGTGCCAATGGTCGTGATCGGGCCACCGGGCGTCGTCGTCATCGAGCCGCGCGACGAGGGCGGCGAGGTCCTGTGCCAGGACGATCTCTGGTACCGCAAGGAGAAGTACGGCGTCGGCCGGCGTTTCCAGGGCCAGTCGCCATCGCAGCGCGCGCGTTGGAACGCGTCACGCGTGCGCGGGGACATCTCGGTCGACCCGGCGCGCACGCCCGTCGAGGCGGTCGTCGTGTTCACGAGCGCGCACATCGCGGACATCTCGAGCTCGTCCGTACTCGCGCTCGAGGGGCTTCCCGCGATCGTCGACCGGCTGGTCGGCCCCGCGCGCGAGCCCGTGCGCGTAGCGATCTAGGTGATCGCGGGTCCTGTCACGCAGCGAACAGATCTTTAACAGGCGCGCCGAGACCCCGCTCGTAGCATTCGCCTCGTGACCGCACGCATCGTGGTGGTCGAGGACGATCCCTCGGTGGCCGAGCTGGTCATGCTCTATTTACGGAATGCCGACTTCATCGTCGCGCACGCGCGGACCGCGGCCGAAGCGCGCGTGAAGTTCAGCGAGGAAAAGCCCGCGCTCGTCATCCTCGACCTCGGCCTCCCCGACGCGAACGGTCTCGAGCTCCTGCGCGAGATCCGGAAGCACGCGGACACGCCGGTGCTCGCGCTCACGGCGCGCGCGGAGGACCTGCAGAAGATCGAGGCGCTCGAATCAGGCATGGACGACTACATGACGAAGCCGTTCAACCCGAAGGAGCTCGTCGCACGCGTACGCGCGATCCTGCGGAGGACCGCTGGGATGCCAGGGAGCGGCCGCACGATCGTGATCGGGAACGTGCGCATCGATCCCGCGCGCCACGAGGTGCACGTCCGCGAACGGCCGGTGTCGCTCCGCGCCAAGGAGTTCGAGCTGCTCGAAGCCTTCTGCCGACAGCCGGGGATCGTGCTGACTCGCGATCGCCTCCTCGAGGACGTGTGGGGATTCGCGTATCCGGGCGAGACGCGCACCGTCGATGTCCACGTGAAGCAGCTGCGCGACAAGCTCGCCGATGCGGACACGAAGATCGAGACGGTCTGGGGCGTCGGGTACAAGCTAGTGAGGACGAGAGATCAGACCGAGTCTGATCGTGAGGACGAGCGACGCTTGTGAGCGCGCAGCGATACAAGCTGGTGGCGCCGACCTAGTCATGCCACGCAGCATCGCGACCCGTCTCTTCCTCTCCTACCTCGCGGTGGTCGTCGTCGGCCTGGCTGTGGCCGCGATCACGATCTCAGGGCTTCTCCTGCGGTACGAAGACGACCAAACGCGACTTCATCTCGGTGAGCTGTCGGCTCCGTTCCTCACGGCGATACAGACCGGCATCCGCGCCGGACAACAGCCGCGCGAGATCGTCGACGCTCTGACAGAACAGGCGCAGGCGGCCGACGCGCGTCTCATCATCACGACGCCAGCGCGGCGCGTCGTCGTCGACAGCGACAGCAAGCTCGTCAACGTGACGCTTCCGCAGCCCACGACCGCGAACTTCGGCGAGTTCAGCGAGAACGGCGTGCAGTGGATCTTCGTGCGGCAACAGCTCGCTCGCGCCACCGTCGCCGCCGGCGGACTCGGCTTCATCGTCGTCGCGCGGCCGCAGGCGGTCTTCACCGATACGCTTCGCTCGCTCCTACCCTCACTCGCGATCAGCTTCATCGTCGCGCTCGGCTTCGCGCTGCTCGTGGCCGCGCTCTTGTCTCGGACGATCACCCGGCCGCTCC
>DATCPK010000120.1:0-5923 GCA_036570125.1 Candidatus Limnocylindria bacterium | reverse complement strand
GGCCGCGAGCGGCGCCTTTGCGCTCAGAGCGCGGAGGTTGCGCCCGTACTCGGCGACGCGCTCCGGCGTCTGCTGCCAGATGAAGAGCCCGGCGCCGCGCTCGGCGGCGATCCGAACTGCGGCGTCACCCTGACCACCGATCCAGAGCGGTAAATGAGGCCCCTGTGGCGGCTGTGGATGAACGCCGACTTCGGGGATCTTCACGAAGCGACCGTCATATGAGAACGTCGGTTTCGTCCACGCGAGTCGCAGCACGTCGATTGTCTCCTCGAGCCGCGCCTGGCGATGATCGGTGGGGTGCCCGAGCGCCTCGCCCTCCTCGACTAGCCAGCCCGCGCCCACGCCGAGCTCGAACCGTCCGTTCGAGAGAAGATCGACCGTCGCGGATTGCTTCGCGAGCGTGATGGGATCGGTGGTGATGAGCGGCACGACCGCGACGCCGAGCCGCACGCGTTCCGTCGCAGCCGCGATGAATCCGAGCGTGATCATCGCGTCGGCCCAAGCCGTCTTCGCGTTCCACGATGGGATGCCGGTCTCACCGTACGGATAGCGCGGCTTGAATGACGCCGGCACAACGGTGTGCGAGTTCGTCCAGACCGAATCGAATCCGAAGCGCTCCGCGGCCTGCGCCACACCGAGTACGGCCTCTCGGCTTGGACGGATATACGTGGGGAGCATTACGCCGAAGCGCACGGCGCGGAGTTTAGGCGCGCCGCCGGTTATCGAACGGAGGTCGCTCCGGTCACCACGAGGATCACGATGAGAACCGACGCGCTTATTGCGGCGATACCGAGCAGCAACACGGCGAATACGAGCGTGCTGTCGCGAGTGCCGAGGTCGACGGGACGCTTCTCCATTTGGGCGCGAAGTCTAGCGAGAGACGGGGCAAGTACCCCGTTCAGGGGAGTACGGGCGTACCCCCTACCCGATCGGGGCTAACCGCGGGGGAATGGGCGCGTTAGGAACTAGTGCACAGGAGGTGCACATGTTCGTCACCGAAATCGCGAATCGCACTGCCCGTGGGATGGCAGTAGGCGCACTCATCCTTTCTCTTGGCGTGACCACGTTCGGCGGGAGCGCGAATGCCGCGCCGCTCGCTGACGAAACTCAGGACTGCAGCGCGGCGGCGCACGCCCGCAATGACGCGGTCCACCTTCTCCACACGGCGTGGAAGGCGTTTGACGGCGACCTCAAGGATCTTTCGCGCGACGCGCGGAAGCTCCAGCACGAGTCTGAGAAGGCGAGTGCGGTCGCTACGAATGACGCTCGTGGCCTGATCGCAGACGCGAAGGCCGAGCTCAAGGACATCGTGAGCCAGGCTCACTCGGACATTCAGGCAGCCGTCGACCTCGGCACCGGGTGCTCGGACGAGGCAGACAGCACGACGACTACGACAACTACGACGACCACGAGCACCGACACGAGCACGACCGCGCCGAGCGACTCGACGGCTCCGGCCGACTCGACCGGTAGCGCGCACTCGTTCGACACGAGCGGTCTTGACTCGAAGTACAAGGACATCGTCGACCAGGCGATCGAGGACATGCAGAAGGTCGTCGACGACGCCCGTAAAGCTGTCCTGGACATGACCACGGTGGCCGAGTCGAAAGAGACCACCGTCAAGGACGCCGACAAGGTCGAGCAGGAAGTCGAGAAGGCCAAGGCGGACCGTGTGACGGCCAAGGCCGACCGTGAGGTAGCGAAGGCCGCAGCCAAGGACAAGTCGACCGACAAGTCCACGGCCAAGCGGGACAACTCCGGTAAGGGCAACAACGGCAACGGCAAGGGCCGCAAGTAACTCGAACCTAGCAACAGCGAACAGCCCGCGGGGAAACCCGCGGGCTGTTCCTTTTTAAGCGGGGCGCGCGATAGGGGCGGGGTGGACGATCGTGCGCAGCCGCTCGAGGTTTGCGGTGCGCCTCGCGGCGAAGCTCCGGCGAAGCGCGGGGAGCCGCCACCCCGTGAGGACCGCATTCAATCGCGAGAGCTGATGCCGGCCCGAGTACGTGACGATCGAGCCGCTCGGATGCGGCTGCACTTCAAAGAGATCGAACAGCTCCGCGTGCCGGACGAGGACCTGGAGCAAGAGCCGCTCGTACGGCATGAGCTCGACCACGACGAGCTTCGCGATGAGGTCCTGTCCCGAGACGCGGAGGGTCTGGCGGATGACGCTCCCCTTCCGGAGGAGTCCGGGTGTCTCGAGCACCGTACGGACGATGGAGTCCATCCATCGCGGCTGCTCAGAGATGTCGAACATCACGGCGGCGACCGCCTCAGGACGCGCGTCGAAGACCGATTGCACGTTGACGTCGAACCGCCGGTGCTCCGCGGGAAGCCACCAGAGCGTCCACAAGATCGCGACGATCGCAAGCACCGCACCGAGGAGCGGAGTCCCGATCAGGAACTCGACGATCACGAGGACGAACGCGGCCACCGTGAGCTGCTGCGCTCGGACCGCGCGCTCTTCGAAGACGAGATAGTCGCGGCCGTGCACGCCCGAGCGGTCGACGATGAGCGCTCCGATCAACAGTCCGACGACGGCCAGGAAGAGCGCGCTCTGGACGAGCAGCAGGATCACGCAACCGAGTCTAAAGTCGCGGAGGGATGGGACAGTACGTCGTCTCGAGCGATGCGAAGCATGTCGACCGCGACCTCGTGTGGCGTTTCCTGCACGACGAGGCGTATTGGTCCCTCGGCGTTCCGCGCGACATCGTCGAACGGGCGATCGACGGATCGATCTGCTTTTCGGCGTTCGATGGCGATCCCGAGACGAGCGCGCCGCAGGTCGGTTTCGCGCGTGTGGTGACCGATAAAGCAACATTCGCATGGCTCTGCGATGTCTTCGTGCTCCCGCAGCATCGCGGACAGGGCGTCGCACGACAGCTCATGGATGCGGTGATGGCGCACGCCGATCTCCAGGGGCTGCGCAACGTCATGCTCGCGACGCGCGACGCGCACGGCCTCTACGCGCAGTACGGCTTCGTGCCCCTGGCGGAGCCGGCGCGGTGGATGGCGATCCGCCGACCCTATCGTCCCTAAACTCAGGCGATGCGTGACACGGAGCTCATGGCGAAGTGGTTCGAGGATGTGGGCGCGCGCGTCCGCGAGCAGCTCGTAGGCGTCGATGACGAGACCCTCGAATGGCGGGCCGACGACGGCGGCAACAACGTCCGCGAAACTGTCTGGCATATGGCGCGCTGGATGGACGTGCTCACCCGTGTCATGGACGGGACACAGCCATCGACGGAACGTTGGTTCACCGATGGCTGGGCCCAACGGACCGGCTACGACCCCCGCGGCATCGGCGATAACGGACTCGGCGCGCTGACCGGGTACACGTTCCCAGAGGTGCTGCGGGTGCCGCGTCTCAGCGCGACGGACCTGGTGCGGTACCTCGACTCCGTTGTCGGGCCACTCGCACAGCGTCTCCGCGCGTTGCCCGATGACGAGGCCGGCGCGAGGGCGGTGCGCCGCGCGACAGGAATCCTCCAGGGCTGCTTCGGCCATCTCGGCGAGATCGACGCGCTGCTCGCGATCCGCGAGCGCTCGGCGCAGCGCGCTTCGGCGTAGAGCGCCTCATGGACTTCGATCTCACTCCTGAACAGCAGGCCATCCGCAAGCTCGCGAAGGACTTCGCCGACAAGGAGATCGCCCCCGGCGCCCGGGAGCGCGATCGCGGCGAGATCTTCCCGAAGGACGTGCTGCGAAAGATGGCGCCGCTCGGCCTTCTCGGCGGTCCCGTGCCGGAGAAGTACGGCGGCATCGGGCTCGACTTCGTCTCGCACGCCCTCGTGACCGAGGAGGTCGGGCGCGCCGACTCGTCGGTGCGGACGACGCTGTCGGTCCAGATCTCGCTGGTCGAGATGACCATCCTCAAGTTCGGCACGGAGGAGCAGAAACAGCGCTGGCTCCCGTCGCTCTGCAAGGGCGAGGTCATCGGATGCTTCGGTCTGACGGAGCCCGAGGTCGGAAGTGACGCGACGAAGCTTCGAACCACCGCGAAGCGCGACGGTGACTCGTGGGTACTTCGCGGCCGGAAGATGTGGATCTCGAACGGCTCGGTCTCGAAGCTCGCCCTCGTGTTCGCGCAGGGCGATCCTTCGAAGGAGGCCAAGGGCATCAGCGCGTTCGTTCTGGAGCGCGACCGCCAGTCCTACGGCAGCCAGGCGCTGCACGGGAAGCTGGGGCTGCGCTCGTCCGATTCCAGCGAGCTCATCCTCGACGACGTCCGCGTTCCCGATGCGAACCGCCTCGGCGAGATCGGCGACGGATTCAAGATCGCGATGACCGCACTCGATTCGGGCAGGTACTCGGTCGCGGCCGGCGCGGTGGGTGTGGCGCAGGCGTGCATCGACGCATCGGTGCAGTACGCGACCACGCGACAGTCGTTCGGCAAGCCGATCGCTGGCCATCAGCTCGTGCAGGAGATGATCGCGGACATGGTCGTCGAGACGGAGGCCGCACGGCTTCTGGTGTGGCGCGCCGGCGATCTCAAGGACAAGGGTCGGCCCAACACGCGGGAGACGAGCATCGCGAAGCTCTACGCGTCGGAGGCCGCCCAGCGCGCGGCCGACAACGCCATTCAGATCCACGGCGGCTACGGCTTCTCCGACGAATTCCCCGTCGAGCGCTACTGGCGCGATGCGCGCGTGAATCGGCTGTATGAGGGCACGACGCAGATCCAGAAGCTCATCATCGGCCGCTTCGCCACCGGCATCGACGCGATCGCCTGATGGAGTGGGATGAGTCCGCGGAAGGAGTCCTCGCGACCCTGTGCCGCATGGTGCCCGAGACACTGCGCGAGCTCGCGAAGGCCGCCGCACACGACGAGGCTGAGTCGGTCGCGGGCGAGCGCGGCGCCGACAGCGTCAGCATCGACGACGTGATCCGCGGATGGATCCGGGTGACGCCGCCCGAGCAGCGCAACGGGATGGTCGCGGTCATCGAAAGCCTTGGGCTCGAGCCGGAGATCTACGAGACCGAGCTGCAATCCGACGAGGGCTGGGAGGAAGAGCCCGAGGACTCGGGCACGTGATGTTCCGTCTCGACGGCAAGATCGCGATCGTCACCGGCGGCGCGCGCGGGATCGGCGCGGAGACGGCGCGAGTGTTTCGGGAGGCCGGCGCCACCGTCGTCACGTGGGATGTCGCCGACGGCGCAAATGCGCGCGTCGACGTCACCGACGTCACGGCGGCGGCGGCTGCCGCCGCGGCGGTTGCGAAGGAGCACGGACGGATCGACATCCTCGTGAACAACGCGGGGATCCTTCGCGACGCGCAGCTCGTGAAATCGAAGGGCGCCGAGATCACCGGCGTCATGAGCGAAGCGGACTTCGACGCGGTGATATCGGTGAATCTTCGGGGCGTGTTCGCGTGCACGCAGGCCGTCGCGCCCACGATGATCCGCCAGCAGTCCGGACGAATACTCAACGCGTCTTCGGTCGTCGGCCTGTACGGAAATTTCGGGCAGACCAACTATGTCGCGACGAAGGCCGCGGTCATCGGCATGACAAAGGTCTGGGCGCGCGAGCTCGGGCCGAAGGGCATCACCGTGAACGCGGTCGCCCCGGGATTCATCGGGACCGAGATGGTGCGTCAGATGCCCGAAAAGATCCTTGCGGCGATGGTCGAGCGCACGCCGATCCGTCGCCTGGGCGAGCCGAAGGACGTCGCATACGCGTACCTCTTCCTCGCTTCGGACGAGGCGTCATTCATCAATGGAGTCGTGTTATCGGTGGACGGCGGGGTGGTCGTCGGGACCTAATGCGCGAGCTATGGACGAGCGGCGGGGTGCGTCTTGAGCTCGTTGAATGGCGGCCGAGTGTCGACCAACGCCTCTGGGGAACTCCGATCGTCGCGGTGCATGGCGCAATCGGACGAGCGCAGCGTTGGCAAGATGAGGGGGAAGCGGCGGCCGCAGGACG
>DATCPK010000119.1:0-4485 GCA_036570125.1 Candidatus Limnocylindria bacterium | reverse complement strand
CCGCCCGACGCGACGATCCGAACGTGCGGGTAACCGCCCTGGTCGAGTGCCTCGCGAAGCAGCTCGATCAGGCGTGGCGTGACGCCGCGAAGCTCGCCCTTCGCCACGCCTTCCTTCGCTTCCAATTCGCGGAGGACCGCGCGATCGACGAGTGACTCGCTCGTGTCGACGCGGACGCCCCAGAGGCGCGCGCCCAGTGCGTGCGCCACACCGAGCGAGGTGTTCACGACATCGTTGTTGAAGTCGACAAGGCTCGTGACGTTCACGTGGCCTTCCGCCGTCCCCTTCGCGGTGAGGTGGCCGACCGCGTCGGGCGCGCGGTTGATGTACTCGTCGAACTTCAGCGTGGCCACCGTCGTATCGCCCCCGTACACCGCGATGAGCGCGTGCGGAACGGTGCCGAGGCCGGCCGAGCCCCACCACTCGCCCTGCTCGTCGGTGGACACCGCGCTCGCGCCGCCGACGTACGCGGCGTAGCCCGATCCGGCCTGCGCCTCGTGCACCTGATGCCGCGCGCCGAACATGATGACGGGCTTGCCCCGCGAGGCCGCGACCACGTCGCGGGTGTTCGTCGCGACACGCGTCCCCTCCGAAAGCGCGCCGAGGTACAGCGTCTCGAGGTGCGCGAACTCCACGTATTTCCCTTCGATGTGCATGACCGGCTCGTGCGGCTTCGCGGTCTCGCCGTCGTAGAGGGACGCCACCTCGAGATCCGCCCATCCGGGCTCCCACATCGAGGCGAGCTCGCGCGATATCTCGAAGACTTCACGCGCCACCGGCTCGTAGGCGGACCAGTCGATCGCCGGGAGCAGGGTCCACGTCGTGTAGAGCCGGCGTTCCGCGCTGAGGTATCGGTCGAAGAGCGCCTCCGCGCGCCGGCGATCGCGGTAGTGACCCGTGCCGACGTGAAGGAGCGCGAGGGTCTGGTCCGTTCCGACGACGACGGCGTCGGGGTGCTTCTGGAAGACCTGCATCGTGACGCGGTCGTGCCGCTCGTCGCGCTCGAGGATCAGCTTCGTCCGCGCGAAGTAGATGTCGCTCTTGTACCCGGCGCGGATCTTCTCGACGGGCAGGCGGAACACGTGCGGCCGCAGGCGCTCGCGAACGATCACCGCCTAGAACATGCTCATGAGCATGCCGCCGTCGATCTGGAGCGACGTTCCGGTGATATACGACGCCTTCGGCGAAGCGAGGAACACGACCGCCGCAGCGAACTCTTCTGGTTTTCCATAGCGACCCATGGGGATCACGCTCTTCTCGTAGTGCGCGCGGATCGCATCCGGTGTCGTGTTCTGCCGCTTGGCGGTGTCGGAGTCGAGCTGCTCGATGCGCTCGGTGAAGATGCGACCCGGCTGCACGCAGTTCACGCGAACGCCGTCCTTGGCGAGATCGCTCGAGAGCGTCTTGGCCATGCCCTGCACCGCGGCGCGGATCGCGTTGGACAGGATGAGGTTCAGGTACTGCGTCGGCTGCCGCACGGTGGTCGACGTCATGTACACGATCGAACCGCCGCCGCCCTTGCGCATGTGCGGAAGGACGAGTCGCGTCAGGCGGACCGCGGAGAAGAGCGTGATCCCGACGGCCTTCTGCCATGCGGCGTCGTCGAGATCGTCGAAGCGCCCGGGCGGGGGACCGCCCGCGTTCGAGACGAGGATGTCGACCGTGCCGAACTTGTCGACCGCCGTCTTCACGAGCTTCTGGCACCCCGCCTCGGTCCCGACGTCGGCGACGGTCCACTGGACCTCGGCGCCGGTCTTTCGTTGCACGTCTTCCGCTGCGGCACGGATCGCCGTCTCATCGCGGCTGCACATCACCACGCGCGCGCCCTCGCGCGCGAACTCCTCGGCCACCGCGCGGCCGAGTCCCTTGCTGGACGCGGCGACGATCGCGACTTTGTCCCGAAGCCCGAGATCCACAGGGCTATCGTGCCACCATGCGCCGGAACGTCGCTCGGGTCGGCCGCCTTCTCCTCGCCGCGGCGCTCGCCTATTTCACGGTGGGCATCGTGTGGCAGACCGCGTTCGGCCTGGCGGCCCCGCCATCGGCTGCCCCCGACGCCGTATCCCCAGGGGAAGGACTGATCTCGTTCCTGGCATGGTTCGTCCTACCGTCGGCGCTGTGGCCGTCGAGCATGAGCGCGGCGATCCCCGGCGGATGGCTCATCGCGATCGCACTGGTCGTGGTGATGACGGCGCTGATGTTCGGAGCTCTCGCGCTCCTGGCGCCCGACGTTGTTCCACCTACAGGACCCCGGCGACCACCAAGACGACGATCACCGCCGCGAGCGCGAGCCGGTAGGCCACGAACCAGTTGAGCGAGTGTCCGCGCAGGAAGCGGACCATGAACGCGACCGCGGCGAGACCGGAGAGGAACGAGAGGACAAAGCCCACGGCGAGGACGTCGGGCTGAGCGAATAGCTCCGCCGCCTTTCGGGCATCGAGCATCGTCTTCGCGCCCGCGCCGAGGATGACCGGTGTCGCCAGGAGGAACGCGAACCGCGTCGCGTCCTCGCGCCGTAGCTCGCGGGCGAGACCGGCGGAGATCGTGATACCCGAGCGTGAGATGCCGGGAATCAGCGCGATCGCCTGCGCGGTACCGATGAAAAGAGCGTCCAGAACACCGATCTCTGTCATCGCGCGGCGCTGGCGTGCGATCGCCTCCGCAACGACGAACACGATCGATCCGACGACCAGGCCCGCGGCGATCACGAGAGGTCCACGCATCTCGCGCTCGATCGCCGATTGGAAGAGGACGCCGGCGATCGCGGCGGGCGCGGTGCCGAGAACGATGAGCGCCGGCATGCGCCACTGACCGCGAAAGAGGCCCGCGACGAGATCGATCCACGTGCGCGCGAAATAGAGGAGCACCGCCAGCGCCGTGCCGAGGTGGAGGGCGACGTCGAACGAGAGACCGAACCGCTCGGGGTCGAGCTTCAAGAGGTCGCTTACCAGGATGAGGTGGCCCGTCGAGCTCACTGGAAGGAATTCGGTGAGGCCCTGGACGATCCCAAGGAGTGCCGCTGCGGCGAGTTCGTTCAACGCATTCCCCCTCGCGCGGATGCGAGAGCCTCGCGAGCCTGGACATCACTCTCGCGGACCGCATCGAGGTTCTTGGCCCAGGCACGCCGATGCCCTTGATCGATGAAGCGCACCGCGATGCCTCCGTTGAATTCCCCGACACCGCCCTTCGCCGCGGCATCGGCCGCGTAACCATAAGACTCGGCTGCACGTAAGAGATCTCCGCCGGGCGCGTTGGGGAAGAGGCCGCGTGCCGAGCGAAGGAACCTGGCAGCGGCCCGGCGCTTGTCGACGAGGATCGCTCGCATCGCGTGATCCGCGAAGGCTGCTGTGCCCGCGTGCTTGGCGTCGGTCCACCGCTCGTCGTCACGCAGCGCCGCCGCCCAGGACATCAGCGCGTCATCGCTCGCCTGTGCGCTCGAAAGGGCCATGTCGATCCCTTCCTTGGCCGAGCCATGCCGGTCCGGCGGCGCCGTCTTATCGAGGAAGATCAGACCGCCTCGGTCCTCGCTCTCGAACTCCGACCAACCGGCGCGCCGCGGATCGTCGCCCTTGTCAAAGAACGTGCGCGCGAAGAACGTCGGGCCTTCTTCGTCGTAGCCGACGATGAGGCCGTACTCCGGCGCTCCGCCAAGGCCGAACACGAGAGGGGGTAGGTGCGCGTCGATCGCTTCCTTCGCACGATCGAGGATCAGCGCCCGCATCTCCTCGTCGTAGGGAGGAGGCTCGGGATCGAGTCGCACGCCCGCCGCGCGTGCCGCGCGCGCGAGGGTCGGCGCGTCACGTGGCGCGGCCGCCAACGGATCCCATCCGGCTTCGTCGATCGTGGTCGTGAAGGCCGCGCCCGATGAGCCCATGAGCCAGTCGTATTCGGCGCCCGTGGCGAGCGCGAGCGCGTACGGAAACGTGGTGTCGTGACCCTCGCCGAACCGGAGAGGCCCCACGTCCTTGAGGATGCGGCGCTTGGTCAGGCGGCGATCTCGGGGAACGCGTGCTTCAAGATCGTGCAGGCCTGGAGCGTCACCCACTTGCTCGCGTCCACTCGCGAAGGCATGCGCGCCGCGTACGGCGCGCGCCCGCCCCACCGTCCCCGCGAGTCCTGCCGCGCGAGGAGCCAGCCGATCGCCGGTTGCGCGCGGTCGTCGTCGATCGCGCCGGCCGCATCGAGCGCGCGCAGCACGAAGAGCACGTCGGCCTGATAGAAGAGGGGGAACGAAAGCTGGCGCCAGAGATAGCTCGGCGCGGTGTCCGTGGGATAGCGGCCGCGCTCGACCTTGAACGACAGAAGGAACTCGACGCCACGACGGAGCGTGCGCTGCACCTCTCGGGTCCGGGCGGTGTCGGGGAGCGCCGCGAGGCCCCAGACGAGCCGCGCGTACCCCCACGCGCAGGGCTGCTCCCCGTTGATCCAGCACGCCGCGTCGAACTGCTTCGAATCGCGCACCAGCCGCTGGACGAGCGGCTCCAG
>DATCPK010000118.1:0-11229 GCA_036570125.1 Candidatus Limnocylindria bacterium | reverse complement strand
GCGCCACACGCCTGACGCGGCCGGCCAGACGGCTCGCGCGCAACCCGCTCCCCCGTGCCACCCGCGCGGGCGTAGCCCGCTAGCCGCGCTGGATCGTCACGTCGAGAGAGTCATATCCCGTTGCGCCGTCGGGATATGGCGCGCGGCCGACCGGCGTTTCTGTGTTCCCGGTCCCGTCCGTGGCTCGCACGATGAGTTTGGCGGGTCCGGCTCCGTTCGGAGTCCAGGCGTATGTCCAGCGGCGCCACGTGAGCGGACCCATCGCGGCTTCGAGCGTCGCGAGTCCCCATGATTTCGCGCCATCGCTCGAGAGCTCGACCTTCGAGATCCCGCGCGCGCCGGCGAATGCGATCCCCGCGACCGTGATCGCGCCGCCGGTCCAGCGGATGTTCCGGCTCGGCAGGTCGATGCGCGCGTTCGTGTTCACGGGCGCACCGTCGGACCAGCCCTGCTGCTGCCAGTAGCCGATGAAGTCGTAGTTCACGACTTCGATCGTGCGGATCCATTTCACGTTCTTCATGCCGTAGATGTTCGGCACGAGCATCCGCGCGGGATACCCGTGATCCTGCGGCACCGTCTTCCCGTTCATGAGGTACGCGACGAGCGTTCGGTCCTCCATAGCCTTCGCGATCGGGATCGAGTCGGTGTAGCCGTCGACCGACGTGAAGACCACGTCGTACGCGCCTGACTTCACTTGCGCGCGATTCAGGAGGTCGCGGAGCGGCGCGCCCGTCCACAGCGCGGTCGAGATGAGATCTCCGCCGACGTAGTTGGAGATGCACTCGAGCGTGTGGATCTGCTCGACGGCCTCGAGGTCCAGGAGCTGGTCATACGTGAGCGAGAACGGCGCTTCGACCAGTCCCTTGATGTCGAGCCGCCACTCATCGATCAATACACGCGGCTTCACGAGGGTCGTGTCGACCGTGTAGTGGTCCTCGTTCGCGGTGATCCGCGGCGTGATCCCCGGGAGCCCATCGATGGCCGGGTCCGCCGGCGCGATGTCGGCGCGCGTCCGGAGACGGCGCGCCGCGAGCGCGACGTTGCCGAGGCCGCCCGACCCGACCGCCGCGATCCGCGACAGCGGGAGGGACACGATCGCGATAGCTGCGGCGACGGCCGCGGTTCCGAGCAGCGCGCGCCGCCGGCTGGGCGACGGGGGTGCGGTGTCCGCGGATCGATCCAGAGCGCTCGGCAGGATGAACGCGAGCGCCGCGAGGAACACCGCTGCGCCGACCGCTGCGTCGATCAGACTCGTGACCGGCTCGATCCGCTGTGGTGAGAAGAGGCGCGCGAACACGAACGCGGCGACCCACGGAAGGAGACCCACGCCCAGAACGGCGGTGGTCCGCCGGCGGGACGCCGCGAGGAAACCGGTCGCCGCGCCGTCGATGAGGAAGAGCGCGATGACGCCGACGATGAGAAGGATCTTCGCCCACTGATGCAGCGCTTCGATGAGCGGGATCGAGATGAAGCCCGGGAGTACGTCGATGATCGCCTGGCCGAGGCTGTCGGCGACGAATGGCATTCCGGCCATGCTGAGTAGGAACGCGACGTCGAGGGCGAAGAACATCGCGAGCGCTCCGACGAGCATCCCTGTGCGTGCGCGCCGGTCGAACCGGCCCATGTATGTCACGATACGCCGCGTTGTCGTCGTCGCCCCTTCCCCTTTCATCTGAAGACCTGTACGAGTTCCGCTTCCTTACGGATGCGCAGATCTCGCCTGACGGCGGACGTATCGCGTACTCGGTGAAGACGATCAACGCCAAGCGCGATGGGTACCTGAGCGCCATCTGGCTCGTCCCTTCCGACGGCACAAAAGCGCCCGCGCAGATCACGGCCGGCACGTCGCAGGACTCCACGCCGCAGTGGTCGCCTGACGGCGGGCGCATTGCCTTCACCGCGGATCGTGGCGATGTGCCGAAGGGCCGCAAGCGGCCGGCGCGCAACATCTTCATCCTCGACCTCGCGGGCGGTGAAGCGCGGCAGCTCACCCGGTTCGACGACGACTGTTCCGATCTGGCGTGGTCGCCCGACGGCCGGTCCCTCGCACTCGTCGTTCGCGATCCCAAGGATCCTTCCACCGACGAGGAAGACGCCGTCCGCGTCTACTCGCGCGCGCGATACAGATCGGACGAGGGCGGACTACAGGACGACCGTCACAAGCACATCTGGATCGTCGGTGCGGACGGTTCCGCGCCGCGGCGGCTCACCGACGGCGATTGGGATGACGCGCAGCCGGGCTTCTCCCCGGACGGGCGCGAGATCGCGTTCGTCTCCAACCGCACCGACAAGCGCGACCTCAACACCGTCGCCGACATCCACGTCGTCAGCCTCGCGGGAGAGACGCGTCGAATCACCGACGGCGCGGGCGACTACGGAAATCCATCGTGGTCGCCCGACGGCGCGACGATCACCGCCTACGGGACCGACCTCGCGATCGGATCCTCGGCTCGCAACATTCATATCTGGGCTTTCCCGAAATCGGGCGGACCCGGACCCGGTAAGGATCTGCTCAAGGGGTGGGACCGCTCCGTCGGCTCGTCGGTGATCAGCGACATGCGCGCGCATGCGCAAACGCTGCCGCCGACATGGACGCGCGACGGCCGCATCCTCTTCCTCGGCTCCGACCAGGGAACGGCCAACGCGTACTCGTGCGCCGCGCGAGGCGGCGATGTGCGAGCAGAGACCGTGGGTCCCCACCAGGTCGTGTCGTGGTCGCTCGACGATTCGCGCAGTCGCTTCGCGGCGATCGTGGCGACGGCGATCGACCCCGGGAATCTATTCGTCGGCGAGGTCGCCGGGTCGATGCGGAAAGCGACTTGCCTGAACGACGAGCTCCTTGGGTCGAAGTACATCGCGGTACCCGAGCGCGTCGAGTTCAAGGGCGCGGATGGCTGGACGATCGAAGGCTGGCTGATGAAGCCGCTCGGCTTCGATCCAAAAAAGAAGTGGCCGCTCGTCCTCGAGATCCACGGCGGGCCGCACACCGCGTATGGACACTCGTTCTTCCACGAGTTCCAGGTGCTCGCGGGGCGCGGCTACGCGGTGCTCTTGACCAACCCTCGCGGAAGCCACGCGTATGGCCAGAAGTTCGTCGAAGCGTGCGTCGGCGATTGGGGCGGCAAGGATTACGAAGACCTCATGGCGGGCGTCGATCACACGCTGGCGCTCGGCTGGGTCGACCCCAAGCGGCTCTATGTGACTGGCGGCAGCTACGGCGGCTTCATGACGAACTGGATCGTCGGCCACAACGATCGCTTCCGGGCCGCGGTCACGCAGCGGAGCATCTCGAACAACATCTCCGCATACGGGACGAGCGACATCGGTTGGCATTTCTGGGAGCACGAGATGGGCGATGCAACTCCGTGGCGTGACGCCGAGAAGCTCGTCTTCCGCTCGCCTCTCACGTATGTGACCAACATGAAGACGCCGCTTCTCATCCTCCACGCCGAGCGAGACCTGCGCTGTCCGATCGAGCAGGCCGAGCAGCTCTTCACCGCGCTGAAGGTGCTCGGGAAGGAAGCTGTCTTCGTCCGGTTCCCCGAGGACACTCACGACCTGACGCGCGGCGGGAAACCGAAACACCGCGTCGACCACGCGCGCCGGATCGCCGACTGGTTCGACGCGCACCCGTAACGCTTTAGCGGTCGAGCTCCAGGTCCAAGTCTTTCGGCGGCTCGTCCGGAAGGACCCAGCGGATGTACGGCTTTGCCCACTTCACGTGGAGCTCGTTCGCTTTGGCGGTCGCGGCTGCGTAGATGCGTTCGAAGGACGGCCCGTCGTGCGCGCCAAGTGCGGTGAGCAGCGGATTGACCTGCTCCGTCTCGAACGCGAGCAGATCCTCCGCGTACTTGGGACGGATCTGCGCAAGCTTTCGCTGGAGCCCTCGCACTCGCCGACCGAAGTACGCGGCGAGCTCCCAGTTGCCGCCGCGCGCGGCGTACGCGCACTTCCACCATGCGTTGCCGACCGACGCCATGATCTCGCCGGTCCCCGGGAGAAGCTGCGCGAGCTGTTCGAGCGACAGGGGCGGGAGACCTTTCGTCAGCGGCTCGTCGCTCACCTTGCGATAGTACGAACGTGAGCGACTCACCACGCGGGTCTATCTCCGCTTTCCTCGCGAACTTCCGTGCGAGCGAGATCCCGCTTCGGCGACGTCTTCTGGTGACCGCTCGCAATCTCACGCGGCGCGCCGCTCTCCGCCAGGGCTGCTGCGGACACGACGGGGAGCCGGGCTGCTGAGTGACCGCCAAGCCGGAGGGTCCTCCGCGCCGCTAGCATTGGCAGGCCGGTGAAAGAGTTCCTCGAAGGCCGCCGTTTCGGCTTCTCGCCGCGCGCGGCCATCGCCTACATCGCGGTCGGTATCGGTCTCTCGCTCACGCTGAGCGACCTCATGGCCTGGTTCGCGTGGGGCCAGAGCGACACCACTGGCTACGTGGTCGTGTCCGATTGGCTCGCGCACACCGTGACCGTCATCCTCGGGATCGCAGTGGTGGCTGCGCTCGCCGAGTACATCGACGTGCCCGCAGACGACCGCTCGATCGCGAGGCTCGACCTCGTGGCCTGCCTGGTCGCATTTCTGCTGTACGGCGCCTCGGCGTTCCTGCGCGGCCTCGACACCGGCGCCGCCGCGGCGAGCACCGCGCCGTTCCTGCTCGCGATCGCGGGCCTCATCGTCACGTTCGTGGACGCGGCCGTCGCAGCGAATCTCTACAGCGCGCGCGAGTGGGAGGAGCTCGACGAGGAGCCGGTCCACGAGCGACGTCCTCGAAGGCGGGCCGCGAGCCGCTAAGCGGACGCAAGCTCCCGCAGGCGGAGCGCGTTCTTCGGCGCATAGCCCATCTCGTCGTTGTTGAAGTAGGCGAAGACGTCGCGACCCTCGGCGCGCCACTCCTTTATTCGTTCCGCCCATGAGCGAAGCGCGTCGTCGGAATACTCCGACGCATAGAGGCGCTCGGGTCCGTGAAAGCGCAGGTAGACGAGGTCGCTCGTCACCGCGACGTGCGTCGGCCATCGCGGCGTGTCGCCGATCACCAGCGCGATGTTCCGGCGCCGGAGGAACGCGAGCGCCTCATCGGTGAACCACGATGCGTCCCGCGGCTCGATCGCGTGTCGCCGCCGGCGTGGTGCGACCATCTTGAAGAACCGCTCCGCGCGCCCTTCGTCGAACTTCATTCGAGGCGGGAGCTGGACGAGAACGACGGCGGCCTTTGGCCCGAGACCGGCGAGCGTGCCGTACGACCGCTCGACGCTGTCGCGTTCGATGTTGAGTCGCTTGATGTGCGTGATGAAGCGGTTGAGCTTGACCGCGTAGACGAAGTCGTCAGGGACGGAGCGGCGCCATTTCTCGAATGTCTTCTTCTCGGGCTGCCGGTAGAAGGGGTTGTTCAATTCGACCGTGTCGAACGAGCGCGTGTAGTGCTCGAGCCACTTCGAGGTCGGAAGATCCTTCGGATAGAAGCGCCCCTTCCAATGCTTGTACTGCCAGCCCGATGTCCCCACGCGGAGCTCGCTCATAGACTCGGCGGGTGATTCGCGTCCAAGATCTCGTCAAGCGCTACAAGAAAGCCGAGACGAACGCCGTCGACGGCATCTCGTTCGAGGTGAAGGCCGGCGAGTTCTTCGTGTTGCTCGGTCCGAACGGGGCGGGCAAGACGACCACCATCTCGATCCTGACCACGACGCTCTCGCCGACGAGCGGCGGTGCGACGATCGACGGCAGCGACATCGTCCGCGAGGCGAGCGCCGTGCGCCGAAAGGTCGGGATCATCTTCCAGCGGCCCAGCCTCGATCAGAACCTCACGGCCGAGGAAAACGTCCGCTTTCACGCGGTCCTGTACGGCATCTACCAGTACGCGCCGACCTATGCGCTGATGGCCCGCGGCTATCGCGCGAAGGTCGAGGAGCTCGCGCGGCTCCTGGGCATCGCGCCCGACATCCACAAGCCGATCAAGACGTTCTCGGGTGGCATGCGACGGAAGCTCGAGATCATGCGCAGCCTGTTGCACGACCCGAAGGTCCTCTTCCTGGACGAGCCGACCGCCGGCCTCGATGTCCCGACGCGCCGCACGCTGTGGGAGCACCTCAGCGAGGTGCGGCGAACGAGTGGAACGACTGTCTTTCTCACAACTCATTACCTCGAGGAGGCCGAAGAGGCCGACCGCATCTGCATCATCGACAAAGGCAAGGTCGTGTCGTTCGGCACGCCGGACGACATCAAGCGCGATCTCGTGGAGGAATACGTCCTCGTCGACGCGTCCGACCGCACCGCGCTGCGCGATGAGCTTGCGCGCCTCGGCCATGCGACGAGCGGCGGCGCGCCATTCAAAGTTCAGCTCGATGGCCACACCGTCCACTCGATCCTGCGCAGCATCGAGACGCCGCTCTCCGTTGTGAAGACGCACACGCCGAGCCTCGAGGACGCCTACCTCGAGATCGTGAGCCGCACCAGTGACTGAAGCCTCGGCCATCCTGGCCCTCGCGCATCGCGACTTCATCAAGCTGCTCCGCGATCGGCAGCGCATCGTCGCGGACTTCGCGTTTCCGCTGATCTTCATCGGCATCCTCGGGACGAGCCTCCAGGCGGGCTTCGGCGCCCAAGCCGGCGGCCTCAACCTCCTCGACTACGTGTTCACCGGTGTCCTCGCGCAAACCGTGTGGCAATCGTCGGCGCTCGGACTCATCTCGCTCCTCGCCGATCGGGAGCAGGATTTCAGCCAGGAGATCTTCGTTTCGCCGATCTCGCGCTACTCGATCATCCTCGGGAAGATCCTGGGCGAATCCGTCGTCGCCCTCCCGCAAGCGCTAGGGATCATCGCGTTCGGATTCATCCTGCAGATCCACATGGGGCCGGACCAGCTCGCGCGGATGGTGCTCGCCCTACTGGTGATCGCGCTGTTCGGCGGCGCGTTCGGCGTGATCGTCCTCGCGAATCTATCGAGCCAGCGCGCCGCGAATCAGATCTTTCCCTTCGTGATGCTTCCGCAGTTCTTCCTCGCCGGGATCTTCAACCCGATCCAGAACCTTCCGCTGCCGCTCGACATCCTCTCGCATCTCGCGCCGATGCGTTACGCGGTAGACCTCCTGCGGGATGCGTACTACGGTTCGACTTCTGGGGTCGTGGTCTCGAACGCGACCACGAACCTTCTGATCATCGGCGTGCTGTTCGTCGTGTTCATGGTCGTGGGAACCTTCCTGTTCGTTCGCGCGGAGCGAAACCGCTAGATCGGCACGCCCGTGAGGAAGAAGATCACGCGCGCCGACACCTCGCCCGCAAAAGCGCATCCGATCGCGACGTAGAGCAGACCGGTAGACGACTGCGTGTTCATGCCGGCCGTCCACCACGCTGCGAGCGCGACGATCAGGGTCATGAAGAGGCCGACGCCAATACGCAGAGCGAGCGCGACCGAGAGCGCGGTCTCCCACGTCCCGGTTAGGTCCCCGCGGAGCCAGACGATCCCGACCAGCGCGATCTGCAGGGCGACCGCGGCGACGACGGTGAGCGACGCGCGTCGGAGGGGCCCAGGCGAGAGCTTTGGTGTGACGAGGTACCAGTGGCCGAGGAGCATCGCGCCGTCCGCGCCGCCGAGCGCGATGGCTCCGAGCGGCAGGGCTGCGAACGCCAGCGGGTCCACGGCCGAGTCGGGAGGCTTCGTCGCCAACGCCACGACTCCCAGGGCGAACGCGCCGGCCAGGCTCGTCACGATCCCAGCGGCGATGCGCAGGCCCCGTGACGGAAGGAACGCAGTGATGAGCTGAATGATCAGGAGGATGGTCACGACGATCAGCGCCTGCCCGAAGGCTCCCAGAGGTCCGGTGTTGATGCCGGCCGCATCGGCCAGATCCCCGCGCGGGAAGACCGGCACGAGAGCGAGCGCGGCCGCGATGGCCCCAAGGTCGACGAACGCGACAAGCTTCAGGAAGCCCGTCGGCGCACGTCCGCCGCGGTCGACGAGCCACATCACGAATGACCCACCGATCGCGAGCTCGGCGAGCACCACCGAAAGCACGATGGGAAGCGTTGCGATAGCCACTCCGGGTCAAGCTAGCGTGACGGGGTGCCACCCTCAAACGAGCACGACAGGCGCATCGCGGCGATGTTCGACCGCATCGCACCGCGGTACGACCTGCTCAACCGGCTCCTCTCGCTCGGCACGGACCTCTCGTGGCGGCGTCGCGCGCTCGATCTCGCGCGCCTGGGCGAGGGCGGTCGCGCCCTTGACGTCGGCACCGGGACCGGCGACTTCGCGCTCGCGCTTCTCGCGCGCTCCCCCGGCACGGCGACGGTCACCGGCGTCGACATCTCGCCAGGCATGCTCGAGATCGCGGAGCGGCGCGCGGCCAAGGCTGGTCTCAGCGCGCGATACGAGCGGCTGATCGCGAGCGTCGAGTCCCTTCCCTTCCCGGACGGCGCGTTCGATGTGGCGATGGCCGGCTTCGTCATTCGGAACGTCGGCGACATCCCGAAAGGCCTGCGCGAGATGCGGCGCGTCCTTCGCCCCGGCGGCCGCGCCGTGATCCTCGACCTGCACACCCCGCGGAATCCGGCCATCCGACGGCTCTACCGCGCCTATTCGTATGTCTCGCCGCGTCTGGCGGCTGCGCTCGGCGGCGATCCGGAGGCCTACCGGTACCTTCCGCGCTCGATCGAGGCCTTCTACGACCCCGAAGCGCTCGCGGCGCTCATGCGAAACGCAGGCTTTACGCGGGTGCGGTTCGAGCGTCTAACCTTTGGCATAGCGGCGATCCACGTTGGGGAGGCCTAGGGCGTGGACTTCGACATCCCGGAGGAGCTCCAGCTCCTGGCGCGCACGGCGCGCGACTTCGTGGAGACGCGCCTTCAGCCGCTCGAGAAGGAAGTCGAGGACACCGACAAGATCCCGGACGGGGTCCTCACGGAGATGGGGCAGCTCGGCTTCTTCGGACTTCCCTTCCCCGAGGAGTACGGCGGCGTCGGCGCGGGCGACCTCGGCTATTGCCTCGCGCTCGAGCAGTTCGGCCGAACGTCGGCGGCCTTCTCGAACATCATCGGAGCGCACACATCGATCGGGTCGATGTCCATCTTCCTCGGCGGCACCGAAGACCAGAAAAAACGCTATCTACCGGATCTCACCACGGGAAAGAAGATCGCCGCGTTCTCGCTGACCGAGCCGTCGAGCGGATCCGACGCCGCGTCGATCCAGACCAGCGCCACTCTGCGCAACGGCTGCTGGATCGTGAACGGCACGAAGATCTGGGTCACGAACGGCCCGATCGCCGACGTCGTCGTCGTGTACGCCGCGAACGATCGCGCCAAAGGCGCGCGCGGTGGCATCACCGGCTTCATCGTCGAGAAAGGCTTCAAGGGTTTCCGCGTCGGGAAGATCGACGACAAGATGGGCCTGCGCGGCTCGTACACCGGCGAGCTGATCTTCGAAGACTGCGAGGTGCCCGAGGCGAATGTGCTCGGCGGCCAGGTCGGTACCGGGTTCCGCACGGCGCTCGGAGCCCTCGACATCGGTCGCGTGTCGCTGGCTGCGGGCGCGGTCGGTTCGAGCCAGCACCTCCTCGAGCTCGCGATCGAACACAGCAAGCGCCGCCAGCAGTTCGGCAAGCCGATCGCCGCGAATCAGGCGATCCAGTGGATGCTCGCGGACTCGGCGGTCGAGATCCACGCCGCGCGGCTCATGGTCTACGACGCCGCTTGGAAGCTCGACCAGCACAAGCGCGCGTCGCTCGAGGCCGCGATGGTGAAGGTCTACGCCTCGGAGATGGCCAACCGCGTCGTCGATCGCGTCCTGCAGATCCACGGCGGCATGGGCTACATGAAGGACTCGCCGGTGGAGCGCGCGTATCGTGACGCGCGGATTTTGCGCATCTACGAAGGAACGAGCGAGGTGCAGCGGATGATCATCGCCGAGGAGCTGCTGAAAGCGTGAAACGAGCGACGAGCGGTTCACCCGCGAGGAGCGAGTCGACCAGCCTTGAGCGTGTCTCTGGCGAAGCCAGAGATTGAGCAGGCACTGATGGTGACGGTCAGGGTCGAGCCGAAAGAGGCCGCGCCGGTCAGCGGGAAGCCGTGGACCCGGCACTACGATCCCGACGTTCCGGCGTCCCTCGTCTATCCGCGCGTTCCGCTCCAGGCGATGCTCGACGCCGCCGCCGAGCACCATCCGAACGCGACCTCGACGATCTTCTTCAACCGCAAGCGCTCGTACAAGAGCATCTCGGACGCCGCCTGGCGATTCGCCAACGGCCTGCGGCGGGTCGGCGTCAAGAAGGGCGACCGCGTCGCGCTTGTCCTGCCGAATTCGCCGCAGTTCGTGATCGCGTTCTACGGCGCCCTCCGCGCGGGCGCGACCGTCGTTCCCTGCAACCCGCTCTACACGCCGCCCGAGCTGCATCACCAGCTCGCCGACTCGGGCGCGACCGTCGTCGTCGTCCTCTCGCGCCTCTACCCAGTTGTCAAAGCCGCTCGCGCAAACACCGCGGTCGAGCACGTGATCGTCACGAACATCAAAGAGGAGATGCCGCCGGTCGTGCGGATCCTCTTCACGCTCGCGAAAGAAAAGAAGGACGGGCATCGACAGCCGTTCGCGGGCGATCCGGGTGCGGTCGCGTTCGGCGAGGTGCTGTCCGCGCCGGCCGATCCGTTCGACGTCGGGACCGGGCCGGACGACCTCGCGGTGCTCCAGTACACCGGCGGCACGACCGGCGTCTCGAAGGGCGCGATGCTCTCGCATCGCGCTCTCGTGGCGAACACGCTGCAATGCAGGGCATGGTTCACCAACCTTCGCGACGGCTCGGACGTCGCGATGGCGGTCATGCCGTTCTTCCACGTGTACGGCCTCACTGTCGTCATGAGCCTCGCGGTCCAGGGCGCGGTCGCGATGATCCTCGAGCCGCAGTTCGAGCTCGAGCGCGTGCTGAAGGACATCCAGCGCCATCGCCCGAAGCTGTTCTGCGGCGCGCCCCGCATCTACAACGCGATCAACAACTCGCCGCTCGCGACGAAGTACGACCTCACCTCGATCGAGGCGTGCATCTCAGGGTCGGCGCCTCTCCTCGTGGAAACGCATCGTCGGTTCGTGGAGCTCACCGGCTCGAGGCTCGTCGAGGGCTACGGCCTCACGGAGGCCGCCCCGGTCACGCACTGCAACCCGCTCTTCGGTCAGGGAAAGCAGAAGATCGGCTCGATCGGCGTCCCGTATCCCGACGTCGAGTCGAAGATCGTCGACGTCGAGACCGGCG
>DATCPK010000117.1:0-1567 GCA_036570125.1 Candidatus Limnocylindria bacterium | reverse complement strand
TCGCACCGTATGCGCTGTTGATGGCGGAGCTCGGCAGCACGTGGACGCAGGAGGGCGGGCCGTACGAGTGGATGAAGCTCGCCTGGGGACGCCTGACTGGAGGGATCGGCGCCGTCCTCTACTGGATCACGAACCCCCTCTGGGTCGGCGGCTCGCTCGCGTTCATCGCCACCGACGCGTGGCGCGCGCAGATCTCCGGGATCGGCGCGGGCACGATCGGCGACTACTTCTTCAAGTTCGTCTTCATCTGGTTCTCGATCGGGGTCGCGATCGCCTCGCTTCGCTACGGCAAGCACATCCCGAACTTCGGCGCGTTCTTGCGCATCCTCGTGCTCGGGTTCTTCTCGGTCACGGTGCTGATCTACGCCTTCAAGCACGGCGTCCACGGGATGAAGGGGCACTCGCTGTCGCCCACGCGTGCCGTCTTCCTCGGCCTCGTGCCCGTGCTGCTGTTCAACTACGTCGGCTTCGAGCTCCAGAACGGGGCGGCGGAGGAGATGGAAGATCCGCAGCGCGACGTCCCGCGGTCGGTGTTCGGGAGCGGGGTGCTCGGCGTGATCATGTACGCGATCCCGATCTTCCTGATGCTGCTCGTGCTGCCCTCATCGGCGCTGAGCGGGCTCGGCGGCTTCATGGATGCGGTCAACAAGGTCTTCCACGGCGTCTACGGCGGCGCCGCTCATGCGCTGCTCGTCGTGATGACGCTTGGTTTCATCGGCGCCCTGCTCACCTCGGGCGCCGTCTGGATGATCGGCTCCGACCGGATCCTCGCGGTCGCCGCCTACGACGGTGCGTTCGCGCCGTGGTTCGGTCGCTTCAACCGGAAGCTCGGCACGCCCGTGCGCGTGAACGTCCTCTCGGGCGTCGTCTCGAGCATCTTCATGATCACGGCGGTCTCGATCTTCGACAGCGGCACGAACGCGACCTTCCAGGTCGTCCTGTTCATGGCGATCTCGACCACGCTGCTCTCCTACATCATGATCTTCCCGGCGGCGCTCAAGCTGCGTTACACCCATCCCGAGGTGGAGCGGCCCTACCGCCTGCCCGGCGGGCGCGTCGGCATCTGGGGCGCGACCGTGCTCGGGACGTTCTGGATCCTGCTCGGCTCTTTCGTCGCCGTCTTCCCGGGCGTGCTCGAGAAGGTGTTCGGCATCTCCTATGGGTTCAAGGACACGTGGGGCGTCACGCGGCCGAAGTTCGAGGCGTACACGTTCGGGACGCTCGTGGTGATCGTCCTGATCGGCGTCGTCGGCTACATCCTCGGGCGGCCGGTCCGCGAACAGCTCCCGGATGACCCGCACGCACCGACGCGGATTCCGCCCGGCGCCGAAGCGGCGATGCCCTGAGGCGCGCTGCGTAGACTTGGCCGCGGCCCGCCTGCGGGAGCGGGCGGGCCTGACGGCGCCGTGGCCGAGTGGTTAGGCAGAGGCCTGCAAAGCCTCGCACACCAGTTCGATTCTGGTCGGCGCCTCTCGCAGACAACGGCGAGCTACCAGTTTGGATCTTCGCCGCGCGCGCGAAGCTCATATCCGCGTATGAATTGTTCGATGGCTGCTTCGTCGCGACC
>DATCPK010000116.1:0-14867 GCA_036570125.1 Candidatus Limnocylindria bacterium | reverse complement strand
AGCATCGCGCGGGCTCTGCGGGTGCGTTCTGCGGCCGGCACGCCCGAGAACGCGAGCGGCAACGCGACGTTGTCGACGACGCGGAAGCGGGGAAGCAAGTTGAACGCCTGGAACACCATGCCGACGCGTTTGCTCCGATGCCGCGCGAGAGCTTCCTCATCCAGCTTCGCGAGGTCCTCGCCGTCGACCCGGACCGTGCCACCGGTCGGCCGCTCGAGACCCGCGACGACGTTGAGCAGGGTCGATTTGCCGGAACCGGACGGGCCCATCACGGCCACGAACTCGGCACGCCGGATGCCGAGGGTGACGCCCGCGAGCGCCGCGACCGTCGCGTGGCCCGACGCGTAGGTGCGTTCGAGCCCGACGGCCTCGACGGCGAGCGGTGAGTTCACTGTGGTCAAGTCTGCCCGACGCGTGCGACCATCCGCACGTGCGCGTGATGAAGCCCGAGATGCGGAAGGCCACGAAGGCCGTCGCCGAGATCTTCGTCGGTGAGGTCGAATCGTTCACCGCTGTGGGAAGCGAGCACAGCACCGATCTTCGGTTGTCTGAGATCCATTTCAAATCCGGCGCGCGCAACCGCTGGCACACGCACACGACCGATCAGATACTCATGTGCACCGAAGGCGATGGACTCATCGCCACCGACGGCGAGCAGCACGACCTCGCGCCCGGCGTGATCGTGTTGATCCCGAAGGGCACGCGACATTGGCATGGCGCCAAGCCCGGAAAGAACATGACGCATTGGTCCATCCTCGGACCTGGGGAGACAAGGATCGCGGACTAGCGCCCGCGGCGGACGAGGATCGCGGTGACCGCGAGTGTGAAGAAGCCGGCCGCGAGCGCGACCAGATAGACGAGGAGCGTGGCGCGGCCCGCGAGGATCTCGAAGACGCTCGCGAGGAATGCGAGGCCGTTGAAGACGAGCGCCATGACGTTCGGCAGCTTCATGTCGTCCCAATGCAGCGAGCGAAGCTCCTGCACGCCCATCGCCGCGTAGCCGAAGCACGCCGCGCCCGCGAGCCGGTAGACATACTCGTCGGTCCCCTTGTAGCCGATGAACGAAGCGAACGGCCCGGGGAGCTGTGGTCCGAGGCCGAAGACGGCGGCCGACACGGTCGCGAGCGCGAGGACGACCGCCACCCACCTTGCGACATCGCGCGGCCCGGCGACCGAGCCGCGGTGCGCGACGAGAATCTGGGCGAGGGCGTATGCGACGATCACGGCCCAGAGCGAAAAGATCACGACGAACCCGGTGATCTGATTGCTCGCGAACGCGACGAATCCCGCGAGGAACGCGATCGCCGCGAACATATACGTCCCGAGGATGACGAACCGAATCGGCGGCCAGATCCCTCTGCGGAGGCCGATACCCAGAGCCACCGCGTATCCGAGCATCGCCGCGCCGCCGAGCTCGTAGATGAAGAGGTCGTCGCCCGCGAGGTCGGCGACGCGCGCGAACGGCCGAGGAAAAACGTAGAGCGGTAAGCCAAGAGCGAGCGATCCCACGAGAGGGATCGCCAGGATTGCCCGTTCGAACGGGCCTATCCGCGGAGGACTCGGCCTGTCCAGATCCAGAACGCCGGTACGAGGATGACCGACGCGAGGCCGCCGCTCACCAGAATGAGGGTCTCGGCCTGCGCGACGGTCGCGACGAAAAGAACGATGAGATCGATCCCGGAGACGATCGCGAGCCAGCCAAGATTACGAGGCAGCGCGCCATTGCCCGCGACGGTCTCGAGGCCCAGCGTGAGGGCCCAGAGTCCCGCGAGCCCAAAGGTCGCGAGCCCCCGCGGATCGGTGGGCGAGAGATCCGATGCGGCGATGCCCTGCTCCACCGCGACCGCGGCGAACGTGCCATGCGCGGCGGACAGCAATCCGTACCCGACGCCGATCGCGCTAAGCCACCATCGCGCGTCGCCGCCAATGCGGGCTGCCACCGATGTCGTCGTGACGGTCGCCGCGAGCCCAGCTCCGGCGATGAGCGCCCACGCGAGCGCAGCCGCCTGAACATTTTCCGGATGATTCCGAACGAAGCCGAGAAACACGACTGCATACACAAGTGAGAACGCCGCGATGAGATACGCCTGGAATCCAGCTCGCCGCGAAAACGCTCGATCAATTGACATCGCGAGGCGATGCTAGAGCGAGCGGCGGTGCGGGTGGCACGGGGGAGCGGGTTGCCCACGAGGCCGCTAACCCGCCGCGTCAGTACGAGCTAATCAGACGCGCATCGAGCGGACGGGTAGGCGAGTGGGCAACCCCGAGCCCGGGACAGGACCCGCACCGCGGCCCACGCTCAAATCTCCCGCGATCGAAAGCTATAGATCGCCAGAGCGAGCATCGCCGCGATCCACGCTATCGCCCAGACAACATATGCCGCGGGCGGCGGCTCCGCGGCGAAGAATGGGTTCGCGGCGACCGCCGGTCCCACTTGCTGTTGAGCCGCGATGACGATCGACGGCTCGAGGCTCCAGACGGCTCCGCGCCACAGCCCATCGGTCGGCAGGATGAGCTTCGTCGCGGTGCCGACGTGCGTGATGGTCGCGTTGTTGAAGGCGGCACCGACACCACCGACGATCCCGCCCATCCACGCGATCCCGAAGAGGATCGCCGCGATCACCCCGCCGACCATGCCGGCCACGCGCGTCGACAGCATGAGCGAGAAGGTCAGAATGACGATCCCCTCGCCGATGACGAATCCGAGGAACTCCACGGGATGCGGCGGCTGGTAACCGCTCACGATCTGTACTGCGACGATCTCGATGATGCCGGCCCCCAGGCCGTAGACGATCACGAGTGCGCCGAGCCCGAGCCACTTCCCGATCACGTATTCCGCCCGCGAGATCGGCCGGGCCAAAATCGCGAGCGCGATCCCGGACTCCAGCTCGCCCGATATGGCCGGCGACGCTATGAACACGGCAGCGAGTGACAGCACCCAGCTGAACATGAACATCACGAGGATCAGGAGCTGCGACACGATCGTCTTCTTCTGCGCGTCGGAGAGGGGCTGTCCGCTGTTCCGAAGGTCGTCGATCCGCGAAACCCCCCAGACGGTCAGCACAATGACCACGAGCGTGAGCAACAGGAGCGCCAGCAGCAGGCGGCGCCGCGCCGCTTCCTGGATGACCTGACGCGCGACGACGAGCGCGGACCTCATCTCACTGCCCCAGGAGGCTCAGGAATCGCTCTTCGAGCGACTCGTGCTGCGACTCGACCGCGTACACGCGCGCGCCGCTCGCCACGATCGAGCTGACCAAATCAGGGATCCGCTCGCGGTCGATCCCTTTCACGAGAACCGCGCCGTCGGCGTCGTCGTCGACCTGACCGAACCGGGCCATCGCTGCGCGCGCCTCACGTGAGATACCGGTCGCGCGTACTCGGACGGATGAGGTTCGAAGGAGCTCGCTGAGATCGCCCTGCGCCACGACCTTGCCGCGATCGACGATCGCGACCGCGTCGCATACCTGCTCGACCTCGCTCAGCAGATGCGAGTTGAGGAAGACGATCGTGCCCTTCTCGCGAAGCGCCCGGATGATCTCGCGCACGTCGTGGCGGCCGACCGGATCGAGCGCGCTCGTGGGCTCGTCCAGAAGCACGACGGCGGGATCGTCGAGCAGCGCCACGCCGAGCCCGAGCCGCTGCTGCATTCCCTTGGAGAACGTTCCGACCCGGCTGGTGCCGCGATCGGCGAGCCCGACCGTCGCGAGGATCCGATCGATCTCCGACGCCCAGCGCGCTCGAGCGATGTGGGCGAGCTCGCAATGGAGCGCGAGCACCTCGCGCGCCGTGAGCCACGATTGATAACGGAACAGCTCGGGCAGGTAGCCGATGCGGCCGAGCGACGCCTTCGATCCGAAGGGCGCGCCGCCGAGGGTGCCCGTCCCCGCCGTCGGGCGCGTCAGGCCCAGAAGGATCTTGACGGCGGTCGTCTTCCCCGCGCCGTTGGGACCGAGGAAGCCGAACACGCCGTGATCAACCGAAAGCGAGAGGTCGTTGAGCGCGACGACCTTCGCGTAGCGCTTCGTGACGTGCTCGAGGCGGATCGCGCCGCTTGCGATCGCCACCTACCGCATGGAATTCGCTATCGAAAGTGCCTGGCTCTCAGTGAACGACCCGATCACCTCGAACATCATGCCGTCCTTCTGCCAGATGACGGCGCTGGCGATGCCGGTGTTGTCGCCGACGTACAGGCCTTGCACGCCCTGGACGGTGACGGGGTGGGAGATCGCGAGCTCGGCCGGGACCGGCACGGGCAGTGTGCTCGAGGGGTCGCCGATTGCGCGGATCGCCGCGGCGAGCTGGGGCGAGATGCCGGGCTGCGAGAGCAAGTACGCGCGCAGCTCGTCGACCGTGATGCCGTCGCTCGAGACCGTCGGCGCCTTCGCCTGCCCAACGATGAGCGTGGGAACGTCGGGGTAGGAGCTGGACGCGGTCGGCGTTCCAGCCGGAGCGCCCCAGATCTGGACGGCCGCGGGGCCGCCCGCGATAAAGAGCTTGCTGCCGTCGATGTTCGCGGGCAGCGGCGGGGCGGTGCGGTTCTGGCGCGCGGCCGCCTGCTGCGTGGAGTCAGCGCTGAACGTGAACGTCGCGGTCGAGCGATTGATCACGCCGAACCGCGGGTCGCCGGTCACGCTCGAGGGCACCGATGTCGGCGCCAGCACGGTGAAGCCCGCCTGCGCCGATGCCTGGCTGCGCGAGCTGACTTCCTTCGGCTGCGGCGGGACGGTCCATACGAACGTGCCGTACGCGCCCATGCACTCCTGGAGGTTCAGGCCCGAGCACGCTTGGCCGAGATAGTTGAGATCGCCCTGCGTCAGAGGCACGGCGACGACGGACTTCGGCTCGAAGATCTGAAGGATCGAACCCGCAACTCCGGAAACCGCGAGCGCGCTCGCGACGATGACGACCCCAGCAGCAGCGGCAAGCCCCTGCATCCAGCGCGAGGTGACCCGTCGGCGTGCGATCGGTACGACCGGCGAGATCCCTTCGGTCTGGACTCTCGCTTGGAATCGCGCGAGCGCCTCGTCGGCGTTCACGCGGGGCTCGGTCGTGCCGAGTGCGCGTTCGATATCGGTGTTGTTCATTCCAGTTCCCTCCGGAAAGCATCTTCCGCGCGTCTCAGCAGGGTGCCGACGCTTGACGCGCGGACGTCAAGCGCAGCGGCGATCTCGGCGTACGAAAGGCCGGCGTAGCGAAGAGCGAGCATCGCCGCGGATCGTTCGGGCATCCGCGCGAGCACCGCGCGGACCTCGTCGCGTGTCTCGGATGCGGCGATGGTCTCGGCGGGGTCGCCCTGAGCGGCGGTCGCGTCCGGCGGCAGCGCCTGGGCGGCCTCGCGACGCGAGCGGCGGTCGCGGCCGCGGACCGCGTTCAGCGCGGCGTGCGCTGCCGCAGCGTGGAGCCAGGCACGCGCGTAGGCGGCATTGGCCGGATGGCCCCGATAGAACGAAATGAACACGTCCTGGGCGACGTCCTCCGCCTCAGCCTGATCGGCGAGGACGCGGTGCGCGATGCCCACCACACGTGCGTATTCGCTCCGAAAGAGGCTCTCGAACGCCGGCGAGACCGCGGCAACGACCCGTCCGGGGTCGCGCGCCGGCAGCGTCATGGACGACGAGGCCTCCATACACCAATAGAGCACCGCGGCGGCCCCGTATGTGACAGGGCCGCTAGCCGAGGTGGCGTTCGAACCAGCGCACCGTCTCGACGGCCGCGCGCACGCGGTTGGCGGTCTTGAGGAAGCCGTGCCCCTCGTCGGGGAAGAGGACGAGCTCGACCGGCACGCCGCGCCGGCCGATCTCGTCGACCATCTGCTCCGCCTCGACGACCGGGCAATTGGTGTCGTTCGCGCCGTGGAGCACGAGAGTCGGCGTGCGCACGCGGTCCATCCGGTGGATGGGCGACAGCCGGTCGAGCAGATCGCCGTCGTCGGGATCGCCGTACTCGCTCTTGGACACGGCCGCCATCCACGGCTCCGTCTTCTGGAAGAACGTGCGGAAGTTCACGATCCCGCAGACGCAGACCGCGGCCGCGAAGCGCTCGGGAAATTCGGTGATGCCGGCCATCGTCATGTACCCGCCGTACGACCCACCGGTGATCCCGACCCGCTTCGGATCGGCGACGCCAATGCGCACGAGGTGATCGGCGCACGCCTCGATGTCGCGCACCCCGTCGAAGCGCTTCTCGCGATCGTCGAGATGCACGAAGGTCTTGCCGAAACCGGATGAACCACGGACGTTCGGCCCGAAGACCGCGATGCCTCGCGAGAGCAGCGCTTCGTAGGTGCGGTTGAAGCTCGGTCGTTCCTGCGCTTCGGGTCCACCGTGGAATGAGAGGACGACCGGGCCCGGCGCGGCGAACGTCCGCGGCACGTAGAGCCAGCCGGAGAGCTCGAGGCCATCCGCTGCCGCGAAGTGCTCGAGGCGGGGCGTGACCAAGCGCGATAGGTCGACGCCCGGATGTGGCGAGCGGGTCAAACGCCGCGCGTCGCCTCCGATCTCGTCGACGATCCAGATGTCCGCAGGACCCACGGATGGTCCGGACGCCACGAACGCGAGGCGGCGGCCGTCGCGACTCCACGTCGGCCCGCCGATCCCCTCGGCCGGCACGGCGACCTGTGTTCGCGCTCCGGTCGCAAGATCCATCACGTCGAGCTCGTTCCGGCCGCCCACGTTCCAGACGAGCGCGGCACGCTGGCGATCGTCGCTGTACGCGATCTGCTCGAGCTCCGCCTCGTCCCTCTCGGCGAGTATCTCGACCCGGCCGGATCCGTCGGTCGGGACGCGCGCGAACGCGTTCCGCTCGCGGTCCACATTGGTCCCGCAGAGCATCCAGCCGTCCCGGAGGCGCCCGTCCCAGAACTGGGCCTGCCCGGTGTGTGGGGTGAGACGAGTCTCCATGGGCGTCCGCCGATCGACGAGATAGATGTCGCTGTCTCCGCGGGCGAGCACGCGATGCAGCAGGACCGAGTTCGCGTTTTCGTCGTGAATCCGTGCGATACCGCGGGTTCGCGCGATCGGTTCGCTCCACGCTCCGCTCTCGAGGTCGATGGCGAAGGCGTCCCAGTGCGACGGGTCATCGCGGCTCGATGTGATGAAGAGCGTGCGACCGTCCGCGCTCCAGCGCGAGAACGAGTTGTTCTCCTTGCCGCCTGGGGTCAGGCGACGGAGATCGGAGCCATTCGGGCGCACGACATAGATCTGCGTGTTGAGGCCACCGCCCGGCGCGACGACAAGCGCGATTCGATCACCGCGCGGCGACCACTCGAGGCCAACGACCTGGTCGTCGAGAGTGCTGACGCGCTCGGGCCAGCCACCCTCGACGGCGACCGTCCAGGCCTGCGGAACGCCTGAGAGATCCGACACGAACGCGACGCGATCGCCGTTCGCGGAGAAGCTCGGGCCGACGCAGTACCCGACCTTCGCGAGGAGCCCGACCTCGCGTTCGAGATCGTCTTCCGTCGAGGGCGGTCCCGGTGCCGCGACGGTCTGGGCATCGAGCACGGTCCGATTCTCCATCAGCTGCTGCTGGCGCGTGCCCGGACCGACCTCGTCCTCGTCGGACGATCGACTAACACTCGCCCGACGGCTCGCCTGGATCGCGATAGCTGGCACCGCTCTTGCGCCTTTGTGGGTCGTGCCATCAGATCCCGCTCCCCGGAACGGCGCCGGCCAACCGCCGACTCGCTCGCCCCGCGAGGCGAAGCAGCGGCTGGATGAAAAGGCTGCGACGAAGAAGGGCAGCGCGAACAAACGCCGCATCCAGCGAAAAGAAGAGGAGGCATAACCATGCCGACAGTCAAGAAATCCATCGAAGTGGACGTTCCGGTCCGGGTCGCATACGACCAGTGGACCCAATTCGAAGAGTTCCCGCGCTTCATGGAAGGCATCGAAGCGGTCCAGCAGCTCGACGACAAGAAGCTGCACTGGCGCGCGAAGGTCGGGGGCAAGGTCGAAGAGTGGGACGCCGAGATCACCGAGCAGACTCCCGACAAGATCATCGCGTGGCGTAGCACATCGGGTGCGCGCAATGAGGGCATCGTGCGCTTCGTCCCGATCAGCGAGAGCAAGACGAAGATCGAGCTCGAGATGCACTGGGAGCCGAAAGACGTCACCGAGCGCGTCGGCGACGTCCTCGGACTGGACGACGCTCGCATCCAGGGCGACTTGGGCCGCTTCAAGAAGTTCATCGAAGAGCGGCGCAGCCCGACCGGCGCGTGGCGCGGCGAGATCCGCGGCGGCAAGGTCGAGGGCGACCGCGCCGAGGAAGACCTAGAGGCCGGCACAAGTTCCCGCGGCTAGCGACGCGATGCGCGTCGCGATGCTGGCGCCGATCTCGTGGCGCGTACCACCGCGCCACTACGGCCCATGGGAGCGCGTCGTGTCCCTCCTCACGGAGGGGCTGGTCGAGCGTGGTGTTGACGTGACGCTGTTCGCTACGGCGGACAGCGTCACGCAAGGTCGCCTCGATGCGATCTGCCCGCGCCCGCTCGAAGAGGATCCCTCGCTCGATCCCAAGGTGTGGGAGTCGCTGCACATCGCCAATGCATTTGAGAAGGCTGGACAGTTCGACCTGATCCACAACCATTACGACTACCTGCCGCTCACGTACACCGGTCTCATCACGACGCCCGTCGTCACGACCGTCCATGGGTTCTCGTCGGAGCGCATCAAGCCGGTGTACCGGCGCTATGCGGGCCGGGTCGCGTATGTCTCCGTCAGCGACGCCGACCGCGATCCCCACCTGCCATATGTCGCGACCGTCTATCACGGCATCGATCTGTCCGAATTCACGCCGCGAGAGCAGGCGGGCGGCGACCTCGTGTACCTCGGCCGTATCCACCCTGACAAGGGCGTGGCCGAAGCGATCGCCGTGGCGAAGGCCGTCGGACTTCCGCTTGTGATCGCGGGCATCGTGCATGACCGCGACTATTTCGAGCGCGAGATCGCACCCCAGGTCGACGGCGATCGCGTGCGCTACGTCGGCTCGCTCGGCGCCGCCGACCGGAACGAGCTTCTCGGTTCGGCGCTCGCGCTCCTGCATCTAGTCGAATTCGCGGAGCCGTTCGGACTCTCGATGATCGAGGCGATGGCCTGCGGCACACCCGTGATCGCGCGCCGACGCGGCTCGGTGCCTGAGGTCGTGGACGAAGGGATCACCGGATTCGTCGTCGACGACGTCGCCGGGGCTATAGAGGCCGTCGGGCGCGTTGGCCAGCTCGATCGGCGCGCGGTGCGAGCTCGCGTCGCGGAGCGGTTCAGCCGCGATCGGATGGTCGACGATTACATGCAGGTGTACGAGCGGCTCCTTTCCGGCGCGCGCATCGCATGAGCGAGCGGTTCGACGTCGGCGTCAACTACTGGCCGGCATCGAGCGCGATGCGCTGGTGGCGCCGCTTCGACGCTGGTGAGGTGGATCGCGATTTCGCGCGGATACACGAAGCGGGCGGCGACCTCGTTCGGTTCTTTCTTCTGTGGGAGGACTTTCAACCCGCGCCGACCGCGGTCTCCGACCGGTCCCTCGCGGATCTCGTTACGGTCGCCGAGACGGCCCGGCGCCACGAGCTCCGGATCATTCCGACCCTCTTCACGGGCCACATGAGCGGAGCGAACTTCGTCCCGGAGTGGGCCCTCGGGGAGAAGGCGCCGGCTGCGCGCTTTCGGGTGATCGCGCACGACCGCGTCGTCGACCGCGCGATGCGCAACTGGTACACCGACCCGCTGGTCGTTGAAGCGCAGGCGCTTCTCGCACGCGAATGCGCGCGCGCTCTCGCGGGGCACGCCGCGCTGTGGGGCTGGGACCTCGGCAACGAGAACTCGAACTGCTGCGCGCCGCCGACCTCGGAGCACGGCCGGCGCTGGCTCGATCGGATCGCGTCGGCCATCCGCTCCGTCGATCCGACGTGCGGGATCACGCTCGGCATGCACATGGAAGATCTCGAAGACGATCGGCGCATCGGCCCCGCCGAGGCCGCCGAGGTCTGCGACGTCCTCTGCATGCACGGCTATCCGATCTACACGTCGTGGTGCCGCTCGCCCACGGATCCCGAGCTGGTCGCGTTCCTTACCGAAGTCACGCGGTGGCTCGGTCAGAAGGACGTCCTGTTCGCGGAGTTCGGCGCTGCCACACGCGACGGCGATCCCGACGCGGAACGCGGGCCGTCGCCGCTCCTCACGGAGGACGAAGCCGGCCGCTACACCCAGAGCGCGTTCGCCCGACTGCATACCGCGGGAGCGGTCGGCGGGATGGTGTGGTGCTACAGCGACTACGACCGCGCGATCTGGTCGGAGCCGCCGCTCGACCTCGCGCCGCACGAGCGCCATTTCGGGCTCTGGCGCGCCGACGGGACGCCCAAGCCCGCAGCGGCGGCCCTCCAGGAGTGGAGCGGGCGCCCTCGTGTCGCACCGCAGCCGCTCAGCTGGTCAGACACTGACCGGACCGAGTTCTACCGGTCGCCACGCGACACGCTGATGCGCCTGTACCGCGCTTACACCGCGGCTTCGCTGGCACGTCCGGTGCTCTAGAGCGTCCCGCGGATGTTCGCCGCCTCCGTCGCGGCGCGCTCGCGGTCGCGTTCTAGTCGTTCGCAATCGGCGGCGCGCCATGCGGCGCGCCGCCCCGCGACGATCGCTTAGCTCCTAGTGACCGTTGGACTGCCCGGCCAGCACGCGCGCCGCGGCAACCACGCGATCGCGTAATGCGGGTTTCGGCTCAGCCGCGCTCTCGACAGCGTCGGTGCCGGTCGCGCTGACGCGAAGCCGCACCTGAAGCAGCAGGCGGTAGAGGATCTCCCATTCCTCGAAGTCGAAGTCGCGGTCGTTGAGCTCGGCGCCGATCGCCTCGAGATCGTCCTCGCCGCGCGCGGCCTTCATCAGGCGATCCTCGACCGCCTGCGCATCCTTCGACCAGGTTTGATAGGCCTCGGTGAACGTGAGCTCGCGCACGATCGCGCCACGGGCGTGCGACAGCGTTTTCTTGCGTCCGAGGAGAGAGAGATCCATCGGGTGCAGCGTCATTCGGAACCCGTCGCCGACCAGCTCGGCGAGCTGCGTCGGCACAAGCGCGCGGACCGTCTCGCCACCGAGAACGGCAAGCACCTTTCCAGGCAGCTCGTACGCCCAATGCGCGCGGCGTCGTACAACCTGGATGCCGGCGCGATCGAGCGCTCCGGCGAGGTCGTTCACGACGACGTCGTAGCCAGCGGGCTTCACAGCGATCGGAACGTGCACGGAGTCCCAGCGCTTGACGAGCGCGCGGATCTGGCCGAGCGGCGCGATGACCATCATCCACGCGAGGACCACGAAAAGCGCAAGCGAGTTCGGAAAGCCGCGCAGGACCGTCATCACGAGTGCGCGTCCCTTCGGACGTTTCTCGTCATCCGGAAGGCGTGCTGAGAGCGCGCCGTTCATCAGCGGAAGGACGATCGCGAGGACGAGCATCGCCAATCGGACCCATGGCTTCACCACGTCGGGAACAGTGAAGAAGCCGAGAAGGAATGTCGCGAACGATGGGAACGCGATGCCCGCGAGCACGATCGGCCACAGGAGCGCGGTGAGGGCCATGCCGGAGAGATAGAGCTGTCGGTTCTGGGGCACACGGCCGAAGAGGAGGATCGTCGCCCAGTTGAATGCGAGCGTGAGCACGCGCCCGAGCTGCCGTCCGATGAACGCGAAGACGAACCCGATCTCGAGCACCTACGTGTTTACGATCTCGCCGCCGTGGACCTTCCGCTTCGGCTGCGTCTTTTTCGGCATTGCTGCCACCTTCAGCACGGTCCGTGCCCTCGCGGGCCGGACAGGCGCTCGCTCGCCACGCCGAGCGCGGTCGCCACGCCGGCCGGGCGTCCGCCGACGAGCGTGTTGCGGATCGTGAGCGCCGTATCCGGGCCGGGCGTGACGATGATCACGATCGCCAGCGCAACGAAACCGGCGAGGTCGGTGACGCGGCTAGTGTGGGCCGGACGTGATCCACTCACGCATCCAGCCCATACACACCGGGCACTACACGATGCCCGCGAATGGCGATCGCTTTCCGGGCGAGCGCGTCGTGGTCACCGCGTTCGTCATCGAGCATCCGAAGGGCGTCTTCCTCTTCGACACCGGCTTCTCGCCCGAGCCGCGAAAGATGGTCGATCTCTACCAGCCCGTGTACATGCGTCCGATCGACGAGGCCCTGCGCGCCGCCGGCTACGGCATCACCGATGTCAAGCTCATCGCCAACTGCCACTTTCACGCGGACCACGCGGGCGGCAACCGTCATTTCACGCGAACTCCGATCTTCGTTCAGAAGCGCGAGCTCGCTCATGCGCGCAAGGAGAACGAGTACACGCACCTGCCCCACGTCGCGGATTTTCCTGGGGCTGCGCTCGAGGAGATCGACGGTGAGGCGGAGCCATGGCCCGGCATACGCATCGTGCCGACGCCGGGTCACTCACCCGGCCATCAGTCGGTCGTCGTGGACACGAAGAAAGGCCGCGTGGTCCTCGCTGGACAGGCGCTGAATTTCTCGTCGGACTATGCGCGGCACCAGTACTCGCACGAGCTCGCGCTGGCCGGCGAGTCGCATGCGTCGTATCCGGAATGGATCGGACGATTCCACGAGCTCGATCCTGTTCGCGTGCACTTCGCTCACGACCGCGCGATCTGGGAACGGGACGTCGCCGAATCGATCCGCTAGTCCTCTGCCACGACCGTCGCGCCGTCTCGCTTCGCCAACCGCACGGTCGAGGTTTCGCCTCGTTTCTCTAAAGCCCTTGCCGGCGCGTGCACCGTCATTCGGCGCGACTCTATAGATTGGGCGGAAATGGCCAACTCGAATGACGAGCGAGCCGTGCTGCCGCTCCTCTTTTATGCGGACGGCTACAAGTTCCCGGACGTCTATCACACGACCAAGTTCCTCGCGCCAGATCCGATCATCGCGCTCGAGGAGGTCGAGGAGCTCGTCGTCGTGGCGAGCTCGCTCGAAGAAGGCCGAATTCGCAAGGAATCCCGAGCGACGACGGTCGTGAACATGAACGAGTACGGCGCACAAGAGCTTTCGGGCAAAGGCATCTCTGGCACCGAGTTCTGGGCAACGATCATGAAGCGCTTCCTCGATGCGCGAGGCCTCAAACGTGTTGCCGTCGCGCCCTATTTCCCGCTCGCCGAAGCAGATCGACTCCGCGAGATGGGGGTCGAGCTCGTCATCGCAAAGAACCTACGCGAGCGCAGGCGCGTCAAACGTCCCGATGAGGTCGAAGCGATCGAGGCGGCGCAGCGCGCGACTGAGGATGCGTGGCGCGAAGGCGTCGACGCAATTCGCCGCGCGAAGGTGCGCGCGGATCGCACGCTCGAGCTCGACGGCGCCGTATTCACGGCGGAGCGGCTGCGCGCGATCGTCGAGTCGGCGCTCCTCGAGCGCGGGTATGCGTCTGACGGCGCGATTTGCGCCCCGGGACCGCAGGCCGCGGACCCGCACCAGATCGGCACCGGCCCGCTCCACGCGAACGAGCCGATCGTCATGGACATCTTTCCGCAGCACAAACAGAGCCGGTACTGGGCCGACATGACGCGCACCGTTTCGAAGGGCGAGCCGCCGGCCGAGATCCGCAAGATCTACGACGTCGTCAAACGCGCGCAGGACGCCGGCATCAAGGCGCTGCGTCCGGGGGTCACCGGACGTGAAGTACACGAGCTGGTCGAGGACATCATCTGGAAGGCCGGCTACGACACCTTGCGGCCCGGTCAGAAGAAGGACCCGAGCGATCCGACACCGCGCGGCTTCATCCATTCGACGGGCCACGGGGTCGGACTCGAAATCCACGAGGCGCCATCGATCGCGCGGTCGGGAACGACGCCCCTCGTCGCCGGCGACGTGGTGACGATCGAGCCGGGCGTATACGACCCGGCGATCGGCGGCGTGCGCCTCGAGGACATGCTCGTGATCACCGACACCGGCGCACGCAACCTTACCCAGGCCCCGCGCGAGCTCGTCGTTTAATCATCGAGCGAGGAGCGGCTTTGCCACGACGAGCGAGTCCACCAGCCTTGAGCGTTTCTCTTCGGCGAGGCCGAAAGATTGATCAGGCCTAACTGGAAGCTCTCCTCTTCGGCGTCGCCGCGGCGGTGGTCTGGGGTTTCGCTGACTACGCCGCCGGGATCTGCGCGCGCCGGGTAGGCGCGGTGCGCACCGCGTTCGCGATGCAGGCGATCGGTCTCCTCTCGTTCGCCGCCGCCCTTTCGCTCCTGGGGCGCTGGCCCACCTTCGAGCCGGGGATGGTCCCGTTCGCGATCGCGCTCGGCCTGCTCGGCGTGATCTCAGTCGCGGCGCTCTACCGAGGGCTCGCGCTTGGCCCGGTGGCCGTGGTCGCACCGGTCGTGGCGTCGTACGTCGTGATCACGGTGATCCTGGTGGTCATCTTTCTCGGCGAGCGGCTCACGACCGCGCAGATCCTCGCGGCAGCGATCGTGTTCGTCGGTGTGGTCCTGACGTCGACCGACGCGCGTGAGCTGCGCGTCACGCTCGGCCGGCCGGTGCCTGGCGTGCGGATCGGTCTCATTGCGACGCTCGGGTTCGGTCTGTGGAGCGCAGTCTTCGCGATCGCGACGCGGGAGTACCCGTGGGCCGCGATGATCGTGCTGCTTCGCGCGACGAGCTTCGTCTTCATCGGGTCGTACATCGCAGCGCGGCGTATGAATCTGCGCGTCTTTCGTAACCGGACGACCTTCGCGCTCGGCGCGCTCGTCGGCGTCGGCGACACGCTCGCCAATGTTCTCTTCGCGCGCGGCATCGAGTCGGGCTATGCGTCGCTCGCTGCGACCGGGACCGGCATGTACCCGATCGTCCCGGCGGTCCTGGGCATGATCGCGCTCGGCGAGCGGCTCGCG
>DATCPK010000115.1:0-4014 GCA_036570125.1 Candidatus Limnocylindria bacterium | reverse complement strand
CTCGGTCGACTTCCGCGCGGTCTACCAGGAGATCCTCGCCTCGCATCTCGGCGTCGACGCGAAGGAAATACTCGGCCAGAGCTTCGACCGCGTCCCGTTCGTGAAGGCGGCGGCATGACGAGCGAGTTCTTGCTCAAGCTCGGATCGGCGCTCACGACCCTGGTCGTGATGTTCGGGTCGTACGCCTACGCATCGACCCACGTGAAGAATCCGAACGCGCCGCTCCAGCCCCCCGTCGACACGTCACCCGCAGCGGTGACATCGACGGCGCCCACGCCTACACCGATCCCATCGCTGGTAGGAACACGTCGCGGGAACCCGCCTCGCGGTACGGCTTCACCGGCGCCGCGCCTCACATTGCAGCCGGGCGTTCAGGCGACGGAGCTGCCGGACGTGACCTTCACGCACGTCTCCTGATCGCGGTTCAGCGGACGCCGAACTCCCGGAGCAGAAGGCGTCCATAGCGCTCGGCAACCGCCTCGTTGAAATACGTACGACGCTTCGCGTACTGCACATGATGGCCGAGCTCGTGGTCAAAGCTCGCGAGCGGATCCTCGTGATCGTCCACGAGATCTTCGACATCGAAGTCCGCGGCCTGGCACGTGCAAGGCACCCACACACGAATGAGGCCAGGCTCGTAGTCGGCGAGCACCATTCCGTCCTGCACTCCGGTGCGTTCGGCCTTGCGCTGCGCTCCGCCGGGCCGTCCACCGACGCCGTAGCCATAGATCGCGAGGGTCCCGCGGAAGCCGGCGCGCCGAGCCAGCCGTTCCCATAGGCGCTTTCCGCCGGGGAGCCTTTCGCGTCCGCAGTACCGGGAGAGCCGCATCGGCGACCCGGCAAGGCACGCCCCATACCCGTCCGAGCCGGACTGGGCCGCGTCATGCCGAATTGGCGCTTGGTCGTCAGTCTGCCGGCGGCAATGCGGACAATGCGCCCGTGATCCCGATCGGCGACGAGGACACCGGTGGCCGACCGGGCCTCCCCTACATCAACATCGCGATCATCGCCATCAACCTCGTCGTCTTCCTCTATCAGCTCGTCGATCCGAACTTCACGAATGGCTACGCGGCGGTGCCGGCCGAGATCACGACGGGGAAGGACATCATCGGGCAGATCCTCATCGCGCAACCGGATGGCACCGCCGTTGTGATCGACGAGGCGGCGGGCCCGAACCCAATTTGGCTGACGCTCATCACCTCGATGTTCATGCACGGTGGCTGGCTGCACATCGGCGGCAACATGCTTTTCCTCTTCATCTTCGGCGACAACATCGAAAAGGCCTACGGCCACGTCAAATACCTGATCTTCTATCTCGTCTGCGGGATCATCGCGGGTCTCGCTCACGTCCTGAGCCAGCCCGACTCGATCATCCCCAGCCTCGGGGCGAGCGGCGCCATCAGCGGCGTCCTGGCCGGATATCTCGTGCTGTTCCCGACGAACCGAGTCAAAGTGATCCTGGCTCTCGGCATCATCTTCCTGCGGCCGTTCACGGTCCCGGCCATCGTGATGATCGGCGTCTGGGCACTGCTGCAGTTCATCAACGGCCTCGGCGCGATCGCGGTTACCGATCAGACCAGTGGTGTCGCGTACTGGGCACACATCGGTGGGTTCATCGCCGGACTCGTCATCACGTTCCTCGCGAGGCCGTTCCTCGAACGCACCGGGAGCGCTACGTCCCGGTTCTCGACGCCCTATAGGAATTAGAGGATCGCGGCGAGGCGCTCCACGTCTTCCGCGACGGCGCCCTGACCGTCGAGTCGATAGGCGGCGCCGAGCAATTGGCATTTCTCGCGCGCCGTGTCGCGCCGGCCGAGCTCGCAGTCGATCTCGATGAGCAGGCGCTGCGCCTCACGGTCCCTGAACCCCGCGCCGATGAGGTCGAGCAGCACGTCGGAAGCCGCCTGCATCTTGTGTAGAGCCATGAGACGGCGCGCCGCGTCGAGCGTCACCTCGGTCGCGCGAGCGTCGTGGGCCGCGATGAGGATCGTCGCGCGCACGTGGGCGGCGGCCGCATCGTCAGCCGGAGTGCCGGTCGTGAGGGGGCGGGCGAGCTCCGCCTCGAGCTCCGCGATCGGCCGTGGTGTAAAAGCCATGGTCTTTGGCTTCGCTGGCTTTGCGGCAACCGGCTCGGGCTTCGGGGCCGGCTTCGTGCCGAGGCCGGCGCGCGCGAGCAGGTCCGACGTGTTCGTGATATCCGAGCGCTCGGCGTGCGTGATCGTCTCGGCGTTCTTCAGAACGACCGCTGAGCTTGCTTCCGGTCGCGTGCGCGCCTGCACCGCCGCCGCGAGCGCCGAGCGGTGCTTGGCCTCGAGAATGGCCTCGTCGGGAAGTGGCTTCGCGGACGCAGCCGGCGGTGATGCGGTGACCGTGGTGATCTTCACCGGCGCCATCGGTGCGGGTGCGGGCGCGAACGGTGTGGCCGCGACGCGTACGGACGGTGGCGGCGTCGGCTTCGCCCCGCCCTGCGCCGCGGCCACACGGTCCGCGATCGCGAGAAGCTGCGGGAGATCGCCGAGCGTCTCTCGCCCATACGTGAGCTCGAGCCAGGCCCGTCGGGTGTCCCGCTGCGCGAGCGACACGTCGATGAACCGCGCGTACTCCTGACACGCGCTGATCAGATCGCCCTGGTTCGCAAGCGCGGCGGCGAGACGGCGATGCGCCGCGAGATCGGATGGCGCGATCTCCACCGCGACACCGAGGAGCGCGACCGCGCTCACGCGATCGTTCTTCCTCGCGAACGAAGCGGCGCCCTCGCGCAGGCTCTGAAGCGCGGCGTCGCGATCCTCGAGCGATAGAAGCGTTCGCGCGAGACCGCCGTACGAATCCACGTCGGCGTGCTTTGCGACCAGCTCGCGATACGCGGTCTCGGCCTGACGCAGACGTCCGCTCGCGAAGAGCTTCGCGGCGGCGTCGCTCGCGAGGCGGTGATCGTTCGGGACCTTCACCTCGGCGGTGCGACCCTGTTGCGCGAGCGCCTGCGCGAACTCGCTCGCCTTCTTGTTGTCCATCACTCTCGCCGCCGCCAGTCGGGCACGCTCCGCAAGCGGGAGGATGTGGGTCCGCTCGACGTTGTTCGCGTTGACACCCATGGCGTGCAGCTCGCGCGAGAGGAACGCGGGCGCGGCGGGGCCGAGGTATTCCTTCGCTACACCCAAAAGCTCAAGGGCGAGCGCGTTCACCTCTACTCCTCGCCACCGCTTGCCTCGTCGGCCAGTGCATAGAAGCGAAGCGCATTGAGCATGCGGTCGAACGCCGATGCGACCTCGTGCGTGATGTCATCGCCGCTTCGCGTATCGAAGTGCGCTTCGCGCAGATCGATGTTGCCGGTCGAGACCTGCGTGGCCTCTCCGACAAGGCGGCGAAGCGGTCCGACGAGCGAGCGCGTGAGGAGGATCCCGATGACGAACGAAAGGAGGACGCCCATGACGAGCATGAGCGCCGCGTCGAAGGTCGCGTTGTCGGCCGCCCGCGTGTACGTGGTGAGCGGCACCGCGAGGACGTAGCCCCACGGTTTGTTCACGAGTCGAGTCACGACGCCGCGCTGCTCGTCGGAGCCCGCCCCGAACGCGAAGGCGGAGTCGCCGCTCGCTCCCTTGGGCAACCCGTCCAGCGCCGTCTTCAGCGTTGGGAGCGGATCGATGACGAGCTTGTCCGGCGTGATCGTGCCGAAGCGCTTGTCCGCCGCGAGCTTCTTCGCGGTGTCCGCGTCGATCGGGGCGATCGGCTTGTAGATGAGGGACTCGGCCTGGTCGCGGTGCCCCTTCGTCTCGGAGACGGCGAGGCGGATGCCGTAGTCGTCCACGAGGAAGGAGTGCGCGCCGACGCCGACCGACCCCGCGTCGTTCTCGACGATGTCCCAGATGGCGGCGAGGTTCACGCGCGTCCGGACGACCGCAACGACGACGTTATTCGCGGCGACCGGGGACGAAAAGAAGAGCGCCGGCTTGTTCGTGATCACCGAGTACGAGGGGTCTCTCACATAGGGCGTCCCCTTCATCGCGGTCAGGAAGT
>DATCPK010000114.1:0-24416 GCA_036570125.1 Candidatus Limnocylindria bacterium | reverse complement strand
GGGCGGCCGCCGCACCGTGTCGCCGTGGCTCACCCAGGCGCGCTCCTGTGCCGAGAGGCCCTCGAAGATCCCCGCGCGATCCGCGATCTCGACCGTCGCCGGGCCGTACTCGCGCTTCCCCTCGGCGACGACGTCGCCGCCGAGGACATGCGCCATGAGCTGCATGCCGTAGCAGATGCCGAGAACGGGGAACTCGCCCGAGATGACGCCCGGGTCGACGCTCGGCGCGCCATCGTCGTACACGCTCGCCGGGCCGCCCGAGAGGATGACGCCGACCACGTTCCGCGCACGCAGCTCGGCGGGGGTCACGTCGTGCGCGAAGATCTCGCAGTACACGCGTGACTCGCGAACGCGGCGCGCGATGAGCTGCGTGTATTGCGAACCGAAGTCGAGGATCGCGATGGTCGCGCGCGCGGACACGCCGCTGGAGGCCCCGGTCTCGGGGCGACTGATCTTGGGGCTGTTCACGACCTAGGCCCGGACCCGGTAGTTGGGCGCTTCCGCCGTGATGCGGATGTCGTGAGGGTGCGACTCGCGAAGGCCCGCGCCGGAGATGCGGACGAAGCGCGCGTTCACGCGGAGATCGTCGATCGTCGCTGCGCCCGCGTACCCCATGCCCGCGCGAAGACCGCCGACCAGCTGGTGGACGACCGCCGCCAGCGGACCGAGCGCGCGAACGCGACCCTCGACGCCTTCGGGAACGAGCTTCGAGAACTCGCCGACGTCGGCCTGGCCGTAGCGGTCGCGCGAGCGTCGCGCTTCCATCGCGCCGAGCGAGCCCATCCCGCGGTACGACTTGAAGGCGGTGCCGTCGATGTCGACGACGTCGCCCGGTGATTCGTCGACGCCGGCGAGGAGTCCGCCGAGCATCACGGTCCACGCGCCCGCTCCGATTGCCTTGGCGATGTCGCCGGAGTGCTGGATCCCGCCGTCAGCGCAGATCGGAATGCCGTGCCGATCGGCGGCCTCGGCGCAATCGAAGACCGCGGTGATCTGCGGCATTCCGGCGCCGGCGACGATGCGCGTGGTGCAGATAGCGCCCGGGCCCATCCCGACCTTGACGCAGTCCGCCCCCGCGGCGATCAGCTCCTCGGTGCCTTCGGCCGTGGCGACGTTCCCGGCGATGACCTCGACACGATGCCGGGCCTTGACCTTCTCGACCATGCGCACAACGGCTGCCGAGTGCCCGTGCGCCGTGTCGACCACGATCACGTCGACGCCCGCTCCGACGAGCGCAGCCGCGCGTTCATCCGCGTCGCCCGCGACGCCGACGGCGGCGCCCACGAGAACGTCCGCGTCTTTCGCGCGGCGGACCTCTTCGGCCTGCTCGGCAATGGTCAGATTGCGGTGGATGACACCGAGGCCGCCGAGTCGGCCGAGCGCGATCGCGAGGCGCGCGTCGGTGACCGTGTCCATTGCGGCGGAGAGAATCGGGATGTCGAGGCGGATCTCGTTGGTGAGACGGGTCTCGGTCGAGACCTGGGTGGGGAGGATGTCGCTGCGGGCAGGGATCAGGAGGACGTCGTCGAAGGTCAAACCTTCCTTGGCGAACTTGTCCTCCGGGGTCAATCCGCCGCCCTCACCCGGGCAAGTGTATCGGCTGGAAGCTAGAAGAGGACTCCGGTGACCGAGGGCGTTCGGGTCGTGTCGATGGCCTCGCCGGCGGCGCTGGTCAGTGCCGCGTTCGGCAGATACGTCGCCGTGCTGCCACCCGCCACGCTCCCGGTCTTTCCAGGAGTCACACCGGCGAGCGTGATCGTGATCACCGTGTTGCCCACGCTCCACGCGCAGGTTGAGTTCTTGGCGGTGTCGGCGCCACTCAGGTAGCCGTTGTCGCCGAGGGCGAGCGTCCCAAGGGCGAGCGCCGCGCCGTTCGCGGTGATGGTGTCCGGGTTCGCGTCGTTCGACGAGATGTCGTTTCCGCTGTTGCCGACGCCGCATGTACCAAGCGAGGCCGTGTTCGCGGCTTCGCTGAACGTGATCGCGATCGTGTCCGTGTTTTGGATCCGGCCCGCGGTGCCGCCGCCGTTCGTGAGGGCGATCGCCGTAGCCCGGAAGTGATTGAGCGTGAATGCGGCGCTCGCCCCGGTACGAGCCGGCGTGCCGGCAATGACGATGATCGTCTCGCTCGTCGTATACGCGCCGGTGATGGTCACGCTCTGCGTGAGCGATCCGTTTGTCATCGCTGCGGACGCCGGCGCGATGGCGCCCGAGCTCACTGACAAGGTCACCGTCCCGCTGAATCCGGTGACCGTTGAGTTGTCCTGCGCCCGGGCGATCACGGTGAAGCTGAACGCCGAGCCGGAGTGCTGCGCGGTGATGGCGTTGAAGGTGAAGTGGTCGAGCGGCTTGGCCGCGACTTGTGCCGAGTTCACGCTCTCCCAGTTCGCGCCGTTCGCGTTGTAGTAGCCCCGAACGACGTAAAAGAACGTGCCGACCCCCGGCACGTCGTCGTAGGAGACCGTCGCGCGCCCGGCGATCTGTTGGATCTGCGAGAACGGACCGGCGGCGCTCGTCGCGCGAAAGACCCGGTGGCCGCTGGCCCAGATCGAGCTCGTCGCCGTCCAAGCGACGCGGACCGTCCCGCCGTTCGACTGAACGGTCGCGGACACACCCGTCGGAGCGGCGAGCGTGGCGGTGGCGACTTGATTCGATGGGTTCGCGGTCGGCGCGGTGAACGTCGCGCCGCTCGTCAGCGTCAGCATGAGGAGTACCGCGCTTACCAGCGCGAGCATGACGAGCGCGTAGATCCGGGCGCCCACGTTACGCCGCGATCCGACTCGCGGTCGCCTCGCGAAGCCATCCCATGTGGCTCGCCCAGACCTCGTCCGCGTCGATGCGCGCCACCGGTGCGGTCTGGCGGCGACTGCGCGGGCGCTTCGACTTGGTGTTGCTGAAGACGAGCATCGCGCCGCAGAGAAGGAACGCGAGCGCGGCGAGCGCTGTCAGCGCGAGGCGCCAGTAAGCCTGCGCGTAGACGATGACGTAGCCGAGAACTGGGATCGACGCGCGGTAGATGCCGACCTGGCCGGGGAAGTGGACCGGCTCGGGGTCCGCGACCGTGTTCGCGTCGCCCTTGGTCGTGAATGTCGGGCTCGCGGCGTTCGAACCCTCGATTGCGATGACGCGGTGGGTGGTCATCTGACCGTAGTGGTCGAAGGTGATGATGTCGCCGCGGCTGATCGCGGTCGGCGACACGGGCTCGACGATCACGAGCGCGCCTTTGTGGATGGCGGGCTCCATCGAGCTTCCGGTGACGACGAAGGTACCCATGCCGAGCGTGCGGATCGCGACGAGACCGAGGCATGTGGAGAAGAGCACGACCGCTAGCGCTACCCCGAGGATGTGTCCGATCTTCTTCACGGTCGTGCCCTCCTTTTCCTTTGGCTTAGCGGGCCGTGCCCGCGAGCTGTGTTGCGGTGTAGGTGACGGTGAAGTCCTGCGTGAGGCTCTGGAACGTGTTTCCAGCCGTGACCGGGAGGCTGAAGACGAAGGTGAGGTAGTCGCTGCCAGCCGCGGCGACGGTGCCGGAGGCCGGGACCGCGAGGTTCTTCAGAGCGCCCGAGTAGACGACGTTCGCCGGGGTCGTGCAGTTGTTGCAGCGGTAGACCGTGGCCTGGAGGCCGAACGTCGTGTCGGTCCAGAGCAGGGTGCTCGCGGTCGCGCTGGCCGCGCCGGCGTACGTGAAGCCGGTGTTCCCGCCGTTCGAGATGTGCACGACGCGCTGCGCCGTGTCGCCGGGGACGAGGTTCGCGATGTTGATGAGGTCCCCCGCGTTCGGCTTGTCGTTCGAGATGAGGAGCGTCGCCGTCTGGAAGGTGTTGTCCGGGTTCGTCGTCGTCGCTGTGAACGTCGCCGTGGTCGAGCCGGCGGTCGATGTGATGCCGATCAAGACCAGGGCCGAGAGCGCCATCGTCGCGAGAAGGAAGTTCGTTCCGCGCATCTTGGTTCCCCTTTTTCTTTCCGGCTCGATCCGCCGGTCCTTTTTGGTGTTGGGAGAACTATCTCTGTGCGCGGACGTCCCGGGATGGGACCACAGGGGGGAACGGCTCTACCCCATTGGGACTACGACCTCTTGGGATCGTGTCGCTTTACGCGAAGGACCTACAACCTCGCGCGCTCGTTCCGCTTTTGGGCCAGCTGCTCTCCTAAGGTCGTTCCCCTCCGTGCCCAGGCCTCGGCCATCGCGACGCGCTGCTTCGTCCAGGAGCGTGCCCGCCACCAGAAAATGCCCGCGGCCGCGAGGCTGATGAGGCAGGCCATCGGAAACACGATCGGCTGAAGGTCCCACCAGAGCTGAAGCTGACGAGCCGCGATTGCCACACCGATGAAGGCGAGGAGCTCCACCTCGAAGAGCAGCACGAGGAACGTAAAAGCGAACGAGGCGGCTCCGAACGAGCGTCTGCGGCGGTACGGGAACGCGATGTCGAGGAGGCTGCTCATTAGGGCGGCGATGTTAGAGGAGGGTCGCCGCCCTTTCGGGTCCAACGCCGATCATTCCGACCGGTGCACCCACAGTCTCCGCGATACGGTCGAGGTAGGCGGTGGCCTTCGGCGGGAGCGCCCGCCGCTCGGTGATCCCGGTGATGGGCGTCGACCAGCCCTCGAGCGTCTCGTAGCACGGTTTCGCTCTTTCGAGGACGAGCGTCGTCGGCATGTCGGACGTGCGCCTTCCGTCGAGCTCGTACGTCGCGCAGAACGGGATCCGCTCGTAGACGTCCAGGACGTCGAGCTTCGTGACCGCAAGCTCGGTGAACGCGTTCAGCCGGTGGGCATGCCGCGCCGCGACCGCGTCGAACCAGCCGACGCGCCGCGGCCGGCCCGTGGTCGCGCCGTACTCGTGCGCGCGATCGCGAAGCGCGGTCGCTTCGTCTCCGCGCAGCTCCGTCGGGAACGGGCCTTCGCCAACAGCGGTCGAGTACGCCTTGACGACGCCTATGACGCGCGTGATCTTGCGCGGCGGGATACCTGCGCCGACGCTCGCGCCGCCCGCGAGCGGGTTCGAGCTCGTCACGTATGGATAGATGCCCCAGTCGAGGTCGCGCATCGCGCCGAGCTGTCCTTCGAGTAGGACGCGCGCGTCCTTCGCGAGCGCCGACTCGACGAGCGGAAGCGTGTCGACGATGCGATCGCCAAGCTTCGCGGCGGCCGCGAGCACGCCGTCGGCGACCGTGTCGGCCTCGAGCGGGGCGTCGCCGAAGCGCTCGAGGATGGCGTTCTTGATCTCGAGCTCGCGCTTCACACGCGCGCGAAAGCGCTTCGGATCGAGCACCTCGTAGACCTGGATGCCGTGGCGTCCGACCTTGTCCGAGTACGCGGGCCCGACACCCATGCCGGTCGTGCCGAGCTTCTTGCGGCCGCGCTCGCGCTCGTCGAGCCGATCGAGCGCGATGTGCCACGGCATGAGGAGATGCGCGCGGTCGCTCACCCGAAGGTTCGCGGTGGAGATGCCGCTGCGCTCGAGATCGGCGAGCTCGCGGCACAGGAACGCGAGGTCGACGACGCAGCCGGGCCCGAGCACGCAGAGCGCGTCGGGATTGAAGATGCCGCTTGGAACGAGATGGAGCTTGAAGGTGCCGTGCTGATTGACGACCGTGTGACCGGCGTTATTGCCGCCCTGAAATCGGATGACCACATCCGCCTCCTGCGCCAGGAGGTCCGTGATCTTGCCCTTGCCCTCGTCGCCCCACTGAGCACCGACGATGGCCGTTACCGGCACGTGTTCGAATGCTATCCGGCGTGCTGCCCCGCGACCAGCGCTCCGAGCTTCGCAAGCTCGACCAACGTGCGGCTGCGTGACGGATCGGACGTCCACCAGAGGTTCGGGTCCCAGTCGGGGTCGTCCGCGGGGTGGTTCGCGAACGTGAGTGCCGCGCGGCCGAACTCGCGCTCGAACAGCATCGCCGCGCGGCGTTGGTGGTACGGGCTCGTCACGAGGATCGCGGAGGCGAGCCCGCGCGTCTTCATGAGCTCCGCGACACGCTGCGCGTTCTCTTCCGTCGTCGCGGACGCGCCCTCCACGGCTATCGCGTTCGCCGGCACCCCGGCGGCCACGGCCGCACGCTTCATGAGCTCGGCGGAAGCGACCGACTCTGGGTCGCTCGAGCCGCCGGAGAAGATGAGGAGCGGGGCATATCCCTGCTTCCAGAGCGCGATCGCGGTCTCGGTCCGAGCGCCGGTGTCACCCGAGATCGCGACGATGGCGTCGGCTTTCGCGAGCGGGTCGCTCACATCGAGCCAATGGCCGATTGCGACCAGAACGGCGACGATCGAGATCGCGCCCAACAGGAACCCAAAAAGAAAGCGCCTCACAGGCCGTGCGGATGCAGAAAAGGGGCCGGTCGATCAGTTCGGGCTGAGAGAAGGTGTCGACGTGCGGCGAGCCTCGAAGCACTCGGAGCAATAGACGGGTCGGTCCGTCCGCGGCTCGAACGGCACCTGCCCCGCGCGTCCGCAGTTGGAGCAGACGATGTCGTGCATGCTCTGCGCTCTCGCCGCGGCGCGCTCGGCTTTGGCGCGGCGACGGCAATCGGGGCAGCGCTGCGGCTCATGGAGCAGGCCTTTCTGCGCGTAGAACTCCTGCTCGCCCGCGGTCCACACGAAAGGATTCCCGCACTCGCGGCAGACCAGGTCTTTGTCGGTCAACGCCATCGTCATTCGCGCGCTCCCCCGGCCAAATCCTATGCCGAGGCGTCAAGCGCTCCCTCTGCGACGGCGGTACGGCGAAGGCCGTCCAAAAGAGAGGTCTTCGGGCGCCAGAGTCCTTCGTGGGCGGCCTTTCCGGGGTCCACGCACCCGCGGATGACCTCGCCCGGCCGAGCCGGCGCGACCCTGACTGAGGGCGGGGGGCCGAGCACCGAGGTGAGCGCGGACACGAGGTCGTTCACGCTCGTCGCAACACCGGTGCCGATGTTGTAGACGCCAGCGTGCGTTCCACTCAACGAGGTGAGCACGGATTCGACGACATCGGCGATGTATACGTAATCGCGCTCGTAGCTCCCGTCGCCGAACAGGGTGATCGGCTCGCCGCGCTTCCAGCAGCCGATGAAGATCGCGATCACTCCGCCTTCCAGGTCGGTGCGCTGACGCGGCCCGTAGATGTTCGCCAGGCGCAGCGTCACGGCTCGGAGATCGGATGATTCGACGAGCTTTTCGGCTTTCGCTTTGAACCGTCCGTAGTTCGACTGCGGATCGACGGGAACGGTCTCGTCCGCGCACACAGGCGTCTCGCCGTAGATCGCGCCGCCGGTCGAGATGTTCACGAAGATCGAGGCCCCGAGACGCCGCGATGTCTGGACCACGTTCCGCGTACCGCCGACGATCACGCGCTCGTAGAGGGCTTTCTTGGTCATCGACTCGACGACCTTCGTCTTCGCGGCGCAATGGACGACGGCGTCGATCCGGCGGCTGCCGATCCCGCGCTGGAGCGCCGAGAGGTCGGCCACGTCCGCGACGCTGAAGTCGGCATGCCGATCGAGGTTCGCGCGATTGCCGGTGGAGAGATCGTCCACGACCGTGACCTCGTCGCCGCGTGCGAGAAGCGCGTCGACGATGTGGCTGCCGAGAAAACCGGCGCCGCCGGTCACGAGGACTCGCAACTCCTGGCCGCTCCTTTACAGACGCTTGTGTATGTGGACGAACTGGTGGAGGAGATGGTGGACAAAGGACCTACGCGCCGCTCCATCTCGACGCTAGCGTTTCGTAGCCGCGGAGGCGCTTCCGCCGCGCATCAGCTGTCGCGACGAAGGGGTTTCTGCTGATTAGAACGTCAGTTCTAGAATACCGCGCATGACCCTCGAGACCCGCGCGCCCGACCGGCAGGTGCCCTTCGACGAGGCCGCCGAGCAGCAGGTGATCGGAAGCCTGCTGATCGATCGGGACGCCATCTTCAAGGTCGCGGACCTCCTGCGCGTCGACGATTTCTACATCCCGCGGCACCAACGGATCTACGACGCGGCGCAGGCGCTGCTCGAGCGACGCGAGCGGATCGACCCGCTCACCATCCAGATGGAGCTTGCGCGCCGCGAGGAGCTCGATCGCGCCGGAGGCCAGGCCTACCTCCGCGTGCTCGCCGAGAGCGTCGCGACCGCCGCCGAGATCGACCGCTACGGGCGCATCGTCCGCGACCGCGCGATCCTGCGGCGCCTCCTCGGCGCGGCCACGTCGATCGCAGCGGACGCCTACGACGAGCCGACCGACATCGCGCTCGCGCTCGACCGCGCGGAGCAGAAGCTCTTCGCACTCCGCGACGAATCCGCGAACGCGCAGCTGCGCCATATCACCGCCTCTCTCCAGACCAACTACGAGCACCTCACCGAGCGCATGGAGCGTCCGTTCGACCTGAGCGGGATCGCTTCGGGCTTCCGCGAGATCGACTATTACACCGAGGGCTTCACCACGGGCGACCTCATCGTCATGGCGGCGCGGCCATCGGTGGGCAAGACCAGCCTGGCGCTGGGGATGAGCTTCAACGTCGCGCGGCGCGGCCATCCGGTGCTCCTCTTCTCGCTCGAGATGGACGCGAAGCAGATCGTCTCGCGCTACCTCGCGCTGAACTCCCGCATGGACCTGCTCGCTCTGCGGACCGGGAACATCATCGACACGGAGGCCGCCGCCGCGCTGCACGGCCTGCCGGTGTTCATCGACGACACGCCGGGCATTTCGATCATGGAGCTCCGAACGAAGGCGCGCCGAGCCAGCACGCACGAAAAGATCGAAGTCATCATCGTCGACTACATCCAGCTCATACGCACTGGCGAGGACGACGAGAACCGCGTGCAAGAGATCGCGACGATCACCCGGAACCTCAAGTCGCTCGCGCGCGAGCTTGGCGTCGTGGTCATCGGGCTCTCGCAGCTCTCACGCGCCGCGGGCGATTCCGGCGGCGAGCCGAAGCTCTCCACTCTTCGTGAGGGCGGCAGCCTCGAGCAGGACGCCGACATCGTGATCATGCTGTGGCGCGAGAAGGAAGAGACACCCGCCGGGGCGCCGCGGCTCATCAACGGCGCGATCGCGAAGAACCGGAACGGCCCGACGGGCGGATTCCAGCTCCTCTTCGAGAGCGAGCAGGCGAAGTTCTTCTCGAAGGCCTCCGACGACGGAGGACCGCCGGCATGACGCTCCAGACCGCCGACCGCGGCATCAAGCCTCCCCCGGAAAAGCCCGAGGCCGAAGCCTCCCTTCTCGGCGCGATGCTCATGGACGGCGCTCTCTACAACGAGGTCGCCCGCGGCCGCCTCGGACCCGCCGACCTATCGCGCGAGCAGCACCGCATCGTCCTCGGCGCGATCGCCCGCGTCGCGGAACGGAGCGAGCCGGTCGGATTCGCGACGGTCCAGGCGGAGCTCGTCGCGCACGAGGAGCTCGACGCGATCGGCGGCTCGCAGTTCCTCGTCGGCCTCATGCAGAACGTGCCGACCGTCGCGCACGCCTCCAGCTACGCCGCGATCGTCGAGCGCACCGCGCTCCTTCGCCGGCTGATCGGCGTCGCGAACGAGATCGCGCGCCTCGCGCTCACGCGCGAGGAGTCGGCTGCAGCGGTGGCGGACGCGCAGGAGCTGCTCTTCGCGGTCAGCGAATCGACGCTTCATCGCGACATCGTTCCGCTCGACGTCGCACTGCGCCGGTATGCCGAGCAGATCGACGCGCGCGGCGACCTTCGCGTCGGGGTCCGCACGGGGATCGAGTCCGTCGACAAGAAGACGGGCGGCCTGCAGCCCTCCGACCTCATCCTGATCGCCGGCCGTCCCGGCCTCGGCAAGACCAGCCTCGCGCTCAACATCGTGGAGCACGCCGCAGTGGCGCAGCACAAGACCTGCGCGTTCTTCTCGATGGAAATGAGCGAGATGCAGGTCGTGCAGCGCCTGGTCTCGATGCTCGCCGAGATCGACGGCAACCGGATGCGCCGCGGCCGCCTTTCCACGCAGGAGTTCACCGCGATCTCCGCCGCGTCGAGCGAGCTCCAGCAGGCGCCGATCTTCGTCGAGGAGTCGAGCCGTCTCAACGTCACCGACATCCTGGCGAAGTCGCGGCGCCTTCAGGCCGAGCGCGGCCTCGACCTCGTGGTGATCGACTATCTGCAGCTGATCGAGGGCGCCGGCAACGATGAGAGCCGCGTTCTGGAGGTGGCCCGCATCAGCCGAGCGCTCAAGGCCATCGCACGCGAGCTCGAGGTCCCGGTGGTCGCGATCTCGCAGCTCTCGCGCCAGATCGAGCAGCGGGGCACCGAGCCGATGCTTTCGGACCTTCGCGAATCAGGGGCCCTCGAGGCCGACGCCGATCTCGTGCTGTTCCTGTGGCAGAAGGACCGCAAGGACCGCGAAGAGGGCGTCGTCCGGCTGAAGCTCGCGAAACACCGGAACGGGCCGACCGGCGACTTCGACCTCCACTTCCAGTCGGACCTCACGCGGTTCCGCGATCTCGGCGAAACGCGCGAGGGCGCTTAAGCCGGCTCGATCGCGACGGTCACGCTCGCGCGCACATCGGAGAGCAGCCGCACCTCGACTTTGTGAACGCCCAGTGAGCGAAGAGGCTCATGCAGCACGATCTTCGTCTTGTCGATGTCGGCCTTCGACTCCTTCTTCAAGGCGTCGGCGACTTCCTTCGCGGTGACGCTGCCGAAGGTCTTGCCCTGCTCCCCGGCTTTCAGCTTGAAGACGAGCGTGATCTCGCCGAGGCGCTTCGCGAGCTCTTCGGCGTCCTGATGCGCGCGGTCCTTCTTGGTCTTCTCGCTCTGCCGTTCCTGCGCGAGGACCTTCAGCTCACCGCCGGTCGCCTCGATGGCGAGACCCTTCGGCAGGAGGTAGTTGCGCGCGTAGCCGTCGGCGACGTCCTTGATCTCGCCGGTGCGCCCTAAGCCGCGGACTTCGGCCTTGAGGATGACGCGCACGCGGGGCTAGGAGGAGGTGGACGCCTCATCGATTGCCGTGTCCTGCTCGCTGCGCCGCAACTCCATTTCCCAGGCGAGCACCGACGCCGCGACGGCGACGACGCCCATCACAGTGAGAGCGCCGACGATCGCAAGCAGTGCCTCGATAACGCCGAAGAAGCCGGGGCCGGAATCGCGGTCGCTCATGTGCTCCCCCTCTTACGACTCGTCGTCTTGCGATCGCGGGTGCGCAACTTCTCCACAGTATCGCGGACATCGCCGAGGCGGTCCCCGAGGAGACGCTCGGCGGTCGCGATGTCGCGGCTGAGCTGGTCTTTGTCCTGCGAGATCTTCGCGAGGTGCTCCTCCACGATGTCCGGAGGCGCGCTTCGGATGAAGAGGTCGAGCCCGAGGAGGACGACGGCCAGGTCGTCGAGCTGGCCGAGAACCGGCACGAAGTCGGGGATGAGATCGATGGGAAAGAAGAGATACGCGCCGATCCCGACGAGGATGAGCTTCTGCTGGACGGGAACTCGGCCATCGCGAATGAGCGCCCACACCAAGCGGATGTACATCGGCAGGCGTCGGATGAGGTCCACGACCTCGCTCATGTCCTTCGGAGCGTGGATGCGGTTAGCCAATACGGACATCCCCCTGCGGGAACCGTGCCCGAAGCGCGCGCAACGCCTGGGGAAGGGCCGCATCTCTATTCGCGGCCCAGAAAGTGATCACGTACTGCACTTTGCCGTCGGCCACGCTGCGAAGCTCCACCGAGGGCGGCGGTTGGGGCGAGACTCCATCAACCTTTTCGAGAGCCGCGCGAACGTCCTCTGTCGTGACGGCCTGCTCGTCCGCCGGGAGGACGAGTACCGCGGACGCACGCTTCGTCGGGAACCGGGTCAGATTCACGACCGCCGACGTCATGAAGGTCCCATTCGGCACGATGACCTCGCGGCCATCGTCGGTGCGGAGCTGCGTCGTTCGGAACGAGATCTCCTCGACCGTGCCCGTGTAACCGGTCACCTCGATGCTGTCGCCGATCCGGAACGGCCGCTCGATGAGGACCCATACGCCCGCGAAGAAGTTCTTGAGGATGTCCTGTGCCGATAGTCCGACGACGATGCCCACGACGCTGAACGAAGTCAGGATCCACGCGAACGCACCCTGCGTGTAGATCGCGAGGATCAAGAGGGCGCCGATCGCGATCACGGTGAGCTGCGCGAGATTGCCGACGAGCACCGTGACATTGGCCTGCGCGCGATTCCGAGCGAGCGCCCGCATCGTCACTCCGCGAACGCCTCGCGCGATGAGCAGCGCGACCGCGGCGACGACGAGCGCCCAGAAGGTTCGCGTGCCGTAGTCGAGGAGGTTGTCACGGATCACGGCCGGATCGAGCGGCATCCGCGGGAGAATACGAGTGCTCTTGACAAGTGAACATCCGTTCGGTTACCTTGACTCCCAAGCGTGACAAAGCAAGACCAGCAGCGGGCGGACCGCATCCTGGCGTTTATCCGTGAGGCCGTGGCCGAGCGGGGGTACCCCCCGAGCGTCCGCGAGATCGCGGAAGCGGTGGGGCTCGCGTCCACCTCAGCTGTGCACCACCACCTCACCAAGCTCGAGAAGGACGGACGGCTCAACAAAGAGGCCACCCGGTCTCGGGCGCTCAGTCTCCCAGGCATGAACGGCGGTCGCGTGGTTCAGGCGCCGGTCATCGGCGAGATCGCCGCCGGCCAGCCCATCCACGCATACGAGGACCGGTCCGAAACGATGGGGCTCCCGAGCGAGCTCGCTGCCGGCCGCGGACGCGAGACGTTCGTCTTGAAAGTTCGAGGCAAGTCGATGATCGAGGACCACATCGACGACGGTGACTTCGTCGTGGTCCAGGAGCAGAACACCGCGCGCGATGGAGACATCGTCGTGGCCGTGCTCGAGGACAACGTCGCAACGCTGAAGCGCTTCTACAAAGAGAAGGACCGCATCCGGCTGCAGCCCGCCAACGGCACGATGTCGCCGATCTACGCGCGGGACGTGCAGATCCAAGGGAAGGTCATCGGCGTAATCCGCAAGCTCTCCTAACTTCATCCAATGCCCGCTCGCGTTCCCACGCTCACCCTTCGTGAGCTGAATCGCGCGCTGCTGGCGCGTCAGCTCCTCCTGAAGCGCCAGAAGCTGGATGTGGTCGATGCGGTGGAGCGCCTGGCCTGCCTTCAGGGTCAGTGGGCACCATCCCCGTACGTCGCGCTCTGGTCGCGCCTTTCTGGGTTCGAGCGCGAGCGTCTCACGAAGGCCGTCGACCGCGGCGAGATCCTGAAGGCCACCCTGATGCGCGCGACCCTCCACCTGGTTTCCGCGCGCGAATATCCCGAGTACTCACTCGCGACCATGGAGGGACGCTTCGGAGCCTGGCGGCCACGGGGCGGGCCGGCGCTCGCCGACCTCGACAAGCTCCATCGCGCGGTGATGGCGTTCGCGGGCAAGACCGCGCGGACGCGCGCCGAGATCCAGGAGTTCGCCGCGGATCATCTGCCCCCGAGCGCGGCGAAGAACGAGCGCCTCCGCAATTGGTTCAGCTGGGCCGCCGTCGCCACAAGCGGACTGGTCTGGGAATCCGCCGGCGCCCACTTCGAGCACCGGCAGCTCGGCCGCCACATCGCGCCGCCGGCGAAGCTGCGACAAGCGCCGAAGCCGGAGACCGCCTACGCGCTCGTCGTACGACGCCATCTGGGCGCATTCGGCCCGGCGACGGTGAGCGATATCGCCACCTGGAGCAGCGTTCGCGTGCCCAATATCCGCGCGGCGCTCGCGCGCATGAAGGATCTGCGGCGATTCACCGACGAACGGGGGCGCGAGCTCATCGACCTGTCGCGCGCGCCGCGTCCATCCGCGGACGCCGCTGCTCCGCCGCGATTCCTGGCGCGATTCGACGCCGCGATCCTCGGGCACGCGGCACCTGAGCGCACGCGCATCCTGCCGGAGAAATACCGGAAGGCCGTGATCTTCTCGGCCGAGGTCTGGCCCACGTTCCTCGTCGATGGAATGGTCGCGGGCCGATGGAGCGTCGCGGTGAGACCAAAGGAGGCGGTGCTCGAGCTCAAGCCGTTCAAACCGCTCGCCCGCGCGGATCGGACCGCGCTCGTTCTGGAAGGCGAAAAGCTTGTGCGTTTCTACGCGCCGGACTCGAAGACGAACGGAGTCCGCGCTTGACGAAGCGTTCCGCAGAGCGGCCCATTGTCACGCTTCGCGAGCTGAACCGCGCGATGCTCGCCAGGCAGATGCTGCTGGAGCGAACGCGCATCGGCGTCGTTCCGGCCGTCGAGCGGCTCGCGGCGCTCCAAGCGCAGTGGTCGCCCTCTCCGTATCTGGCGCTCTGGTCGCGCCTCAAAGACTTTCGTCGCGAGAAGCTCTGGTCCGCGATCGAACGGCACCAGGTCATCCGCGCGAGGCTCATGCGCGGCACGCTCCATCTTGTCTCCGCGCGGGACTTCTACGCGTACGCCGTGGCGACCCAGGATCTCCAACGCGGTGCGTGGAATCGTCTTCAGGTGGGCCGAGGTGTAGACCCGAAGAAGGTCGCGGCGCTCGCGATCGCATTCGCGCGTGAACCTCGCCCCAAAGAGGACGTCCTCGAGCACATCCGGGAGCGCACTCGCGGTTCGCTCGGCGGTCCGTTCAACTGGCTCGTCTGGCGGTTCGTGAGCGCCCATGCCGACCTCGTGACCGCCCCGCCGGGCGGCCACTGGGAGTACGGCGGGACCGATGCGCCGTATGTCGCCGCGCGCCACTGGATCGCCCGCGGCGAACGGCCCTCCGAAGACGGCGCGCTTGAACTGCTCATCCATCGGTGCCTCGGGGCATTCGGCCCCGCGACACTCGCGGACATCGCGAAGTTCGCGGGCCAGGTGCCCCCTCGGCTTCGTCCGGCCCTCGAGCGGATCGCGACCACGCTTCGTACCTTCAGCGACGAGGAGGGCCGTCTTCTCTACGACCTCCCGCGCGCCCCACGCCCCACCGACGACGTCGCTGCGCCCGTCCGATTCCTCCCGCGATACGACGAGCTCCTCATCAGCTACCAGCACCGCGATCGCGTGATCGCGCCGGCGCATCGGCGCGGCGTCTACACGAAGAACGGGATCGTCGAGGCCGTGGTCATGGTGGATGGATTCGCGGCCGGCACATGGGGCCTCGTCCGCGCGAAGAATGAAGCCGTGCTTCGAGTCTCGCCGTTCGCGCGCCTCGCACCGCGGGACCGCGCCGCCGTGGATGCCGAAGGCCACGCGCTTCTCACCTTTCTCGCGCCTGACGCGACGAAGGTCGGAGTGCGTTTCGCATGACGCGCGCGATCCTCCACTGCGACCTGGACGCGTTCTATGCGTCGGTCGAACAGCGCGACCATCCCGAGTACCGCGGCAAGCCCGTGATCGTCGGCGGAGATGGCCCCAACGAGCGAGGAGTGGTCATGGCGGCCTCGTACGAGGCGCGCGCCTTCGGTGTGCGCTCGGCCATGCCGCTCGCGATCGCCGGACGGCTTTGCCCGGAGGGCATTTACGTCTCCGGCAATTTCGACCGATATCTCGAAGCCTCGGATGCGGTCATGGCGATCTTCGACGAGAAAACACCGCTCGTCGAGCCCATCTCGCTCGACGAGGCTTTCCTCGACGTGACCGCGACCGAGCATCTATTCGGGGGCGCGGTCGCGATCGCGAAAGAGATCAAGCGAGCGGTGCGAGAGGGCTGCGGCCTCGTCGTCTCGGTCGGCGTCGCCACGAACAAGCTCTGCGCGAAGGTCGGCTCAGACCTGCGCAAGCCGGACGGCCTGGTCATCGTGCCCGAGGGAGGCGAGGCCGCGTTCCTGGCGCCGCTTCCAATGGAGCGCCTCTGGGGCGTCGGGCCACAAACGCGCGAAGTGCTCTCGGGTTGGGGGCTCCGAACAATCGGGCAGCTCGCCGCGTTTGACCGCGCGGTCCTCGAAACTCGCCTGGGCCAGCACGGAACCGACATCTGGCAGCGCGCGAACGGGATCGACGACGGCGAGGTACAAAGCGAGCACATCCCGAAGTCGGTGGGCCACTCGCACACGTTCGACGAGAACACGCTCGATCCCGCGACGATCGAATCCACGCTCCTGCGTCTCTCCGAAGGCGTCGGCCGGCGCCTTCGTGGTCACACGCTGCGCGGTCGGACGATCACCATGACCCTCCGCGTTGCTCCGTTCGAGACCCGCACCCGGCAACGCACGCTCCGCGAACCCACGGACGACGACGTGACCATCTTCCGCATCGCGCGACAACTTCTTCGCGACGCGCTCGCGGAAGACCGCGAGGGAGGTCGCACCAGCCCGGTCAGGCTTGTCGGCGTTTCCGTCTCGGGAGTCAGCGAAGGACAGCAGCTCGGCTTGTTTGACGCGGCCCGTCACACGAGACTCAACGCCGCGTTAGATGCAGTTCGCGCTCGCTTTGGGGATGGAGCACTCGATCGTGCGAGTGCACGAGAGGTAAAAGAACGTCGTCGCTTCAGCGGACAGCGGTACCGATGACGATCAGATTCGTTGGATATCGCTGTGGATTTCGCAATGCGCTCTGTGGAGAAGTCTGTGGAGAAGTTCGTGGACAGATCGTCTTGTTCGCGGACGATGACGTGACGATGATGCGCGAAGCCGTCAAGGCGAAGGGGAAGGAAGGGGTGTCCGAAGATCGTGTCGCTCAAGTCGCGATTGATTTCATCTCGTTCTGTTTGTCACGGCGCGCGGTTGATTGGCCATTCCTGTACGACGAGATGTGCTACGTGGCGTCGAACAAGCTGTATCGCGGACTCGGATATGAGGAGCTTCGCGAGGTCGGTCTCGACCTGTCGCTCAGCGGCCTCGTGAGGACGAGTCGGATAGCGAACGAAGTCGTGCGGCAAGTGCGTATTGGGGATCGGCCACTGCGGGGAGGACTTCTCGTAGCGAGCTGAACGTCAGTTTGGCCACACCGGCGGGGCGGCGAGTGAAAGGAAGCGCACTCGCCGCCTCTTTTTCTTCATAATGGAGCGAGGGGAGAGCGCGAAACCGCGCTTTCTTCGGTATTGGTCCCGTGGTGCAGCGGCCTAGCATACGTCCCTGTCAAGGACGAGATCGCCGGTTCGAATCCGGTCGGGACCGCTGCATCGCACGCGACGCCATGTAGATTCTCGGCGCGATGAGCTCACCGTCTGATCTGATCCAGCTCCATTGGAATGCGTGCTGGAACGAGCGCCGAACCGACCGCCTCTCGGAGATCTTTCACGATCCATACACGCACGGTCAGGTCGCGGGACCCCCTCGCGCGGCTCGTGTCCACCATCGAAGAATCGGTCGCGCTGAGCTCCGATTGCAAAATCGAGGTCAGATCGACGCACCCGCAGAATCAGCTCGTCATCACACGGACATGGCTGAGCGGAACGCACACCGGACCGGTGTTCGGTGTGGATGGAACTGGGCGAGCCTTCCGGGTTCCGATGCTCGACGCCTTTTTGTTTCATGACGGCAAGGTCTGGCTCTACCTGCACCTGGCCGATCACCTTCCCCTATTGAAGGCAATCGGTGCCGAGGTCCGCGTGGGCGAGAGGGTCGCGACGCTCGACTGAGCCAGGCTCTTGTACTCTCCGCGCCGTGAGTCCCCGCCTCGCTCTCATGATCGGCGGCGTCGCCGCGATCGTCTTCGGTCTTGGCCTCCTGGTCTTCCCTACCACGATGCTCGCTGGCTTCGGCCTCGGCGTTCCCGTAGAAGCCAAGGTGCTCTCTCGCGATGTCGGAGCGACCCTCATCGGACTCGGCGTCATCAATTGGATGGCGCGCAATGCGACCGGCGGCGCGCTGCGCGCTCTCCTCGTCGGCAATGTGGTGGTCCAAGCGCTCGAGCTTGTCGTGAACATTTACGAGATCGCGGTCGGCGATCTACCTACGCAAGCTGCCGGAGGACTCCTCATCCATCTGGTCCTCGGTGCCGTCTTCGTGCTCGCGATGCGCTCGCCAGCCTCGCGTGCGTAGGCCATCGCTCGGTCGCTCGCTCCCGTAACGTTCCAGTTCGATACCTCATGACCCATTTCGCATTCGCCGATCCGCATCTTTAATCGCTGTTGTGAGCAGGGGGAAGGGTCTCGCGTGTCTCTTCATGCTCGCCGTCGCTCTGTCTGGCTGCGCGCAAGCGCCGCAGGCAAGCTACGGCGACGACGCGAATATCTTCCTGCCCGACGATCGCCCGCTCCGCGCGACGGCTCCGGTGGACATGCTGCGCTGCACCGACCGCTCGACCATCCCGGCGCTCGACAACGTGACCAACGCGGTCTGGTCGCCGGATTCGAGCGCGGTCGCGATGTCGCGGATCGCGGTCATCCCGTCCCACACCACCATCACCGGGTACGAAGAGCAGCTCAATCTCACCGTCTATTACCTGGCGACCGGCAGGGTGCAGGAGCTCGGGCAGGGCAGCCGTCCGCAGTGGTCCGGCTCCGGCGCATACCTTTCCTACTGGCGCGACGACGGGTATCTCTACGTGAATCTGGCCGGCACCATCGCGGGGAAGATCGAAGCTTCGTCGCCGGAAGTGCGCTGGAGCGGCGACGAGTTGTACTACTGGTACGCCGACGAGATCCGCGTGTGGCGGAGCGGCGTTGCGGAAACGATCGCGCACGTCGACCCTGATCTCATCCCGCGTTATCCGCGCGACGATTCCTACTTCAGCGCGGACGCGAAGCGATTCACGGTGGCGCGTTACTCCCTCGACGGCACGACGGAGCGGTACATCGGCGTGACCGCGACGGGCGAGATGCGCAAGCTCGAGGATCCAGACACCACGTTCACCGAGTGGGCGCCAAAGGGCGAGACGCTTCTCGTCCGCTCCAACGCGAAGCTCGCGCTCATCGAACCGAACGGAGCGGAGGAGACGGCGGCGATCTCGAGCTTCCCTGGGACGGTGCACGGATGGACGGCCGACGGTCGCCTGCTCGTGGGTGCGGTGTCGCCGACCGTGCCCGGCGGGAATGTGTTCGACCGCATCCCGGTCTGGGATCCGACGGACGAACAGGACCGCTCGATCGCTACGCTTCCCAACCTCTTCGGCACGCGCTCGTTCAGCCCCGACGGTCGCTGGTTCACGGGCGTGAGCCGCACGGGCCTCTACGAGACGCAGCTCGAGCTTTACCGGTGCGGCGTCGCGAGCGGGCAGGGCACCGACCTACGCGCCGATCCCGCTGCGCGCTCTCGTCTCGGACGCATCGCAGACGCGACGCGCCGCTTCATCCGGCCGGTCGCCGGTGCGGTCAGTCAGTTCTTGCAAGGCAACCACACCGGCATCGACATCGCCGCGCCGTACGGCTCGATCATCGTCGCGGCGGATGACGGCGTCGTCGACGCCGCGGGCTGGGTCCAGGTCGGTGGGCGCCGCGTCTGCGTGCAGCACGCCGAAGGCTTCGAGAGCTGCTACTACCACACGTCCGCCGCGCTCGTGTCCATCGGCGACCGCGTCGCGCGCGGCCAACCGATCGCGCTCATCGGCATGACCGGTGCGACCACAGGACCTCACGTGCACTGGGAAGTCAAAGAGAACGGACGGATCGTCGATCCCCTCTCGCATTAGCGTCTAGTCGTGCGCGTCTTCGCGGCGCTCGTGCTCATCCTTGCTGTCGTACTGATCGGCATGGCCGCGCGCGGCGATTTCGGTCCCGCCGCATCACCCGCCGTTCGGGCCACCGCGCGAGCCGCCTCGACCGCCGCGACCGCCGTGCCCACGGCGAGCGGGCCACGCACGATCACGGTGACGCTCACCGAGCAGGAGCTCACGAAGGCCGCTCAGGGCTACATGCCGATGACCGTGAGCGGGATCACGGTGACCGACCCGAACATCAAGCTCGAGCCCGGAAGGCTCACGCTCACGGCGACCGGCCGCGCGTTCATCGTCGGCGGACCGATCGTCGTGGTCGCGTCTCCGCTCGTCTCGAATGGAACGGCCGCCGCGAAGATCGAATCCGCGACGTTCGCCGGGCTCAACCTTCCTGATTCGACGAAGCAGAACGTGGCCGACACGTTCGCGCGTGTTCTCGCGGCGAACATCCCGTCCGGCGTGCGCGTAACCTCCCTGACCGTGAACGCCGGCACGCTGGTCATCGAGGCGCTACCCAACTGAGCGCTCCGAGCGCCCGAAATGCGATGATGCGACGCACGCATCTTGGGGAGGAACGAACTCGTGGACTGGATCGAAGAGCTCTTCGGCATCTCGCCTGACGCTGGCACCGGAACGCTGGAGGCGCTGATCGCGGGCGCCATCCTCGCCGTCATCCTCGGCATCATCTTCGCGGTGCGAGCCCGCAACGCTCGAGTGTCGGAGAAGCGCCACTAGCCGTCGGCGCGTCCGTGCCCGCCACCACCGAGACGATCCAACTCACGCTCGAGGGCGCCGCCGCTTTGGTGCGCGAACGGCGCGTCTCGCCGGCGGAGCTGACCGACGCGTGTCTCGCGCGCATCGAAGCGGTCGAGCCGCTCCTCAACGCGTTCGTGACGGTGACCGCGGACATCGCGCGCGCGCAGGCACGCGAAGCGGGCGACGAGATCGCGGCCGGGCGGTACCGGGGCCCGCTCCACGGGATACCCGTCGCGGTCAAAGACCTGTTCGCGACGAAAGGCGTCCGCACGACAGCCGGCTCGCGGATTCTCGCCGACTGGATCCCCGACGAAGACGCGACGGTGGTGCGCCACCTTCGTGAAGCGGGCGCGGTGCTCCTCGGCAAGCTCGGCATGCATGAGTTCGCTTATGGGGTGAGCTCGGTGAACCCGCATTTCGGCGACGTTCACAACCCCTGGGACACGACGAAGATCCCGGGCGGCTCGTCCGGCGGATCCGCCGTCGCCGTCGCAGCCGGCGAGGCGTACGTCACGCTCGGGAGCGACACCGGTGGCAGCATCCGCATCCCGGCTTCCCTCTGCGGCTGCGTCGGCCTCAAGCCGACGTTCGGTCGAGCGAGCCTCTTCGGGGCGGTCCCGCTCGCGTGGTCGCTCGACCATCCAGGCCCGCTCGCGCGCACGGTGCGCGATGTCGCGGTGGCGACCGCGGCGGTGGCGGGATTCGATCCGCGGGATCCGATTTCAGCGGACCGCCCGGTCCCCGACTTCCTCGCGGGGATCGACGTGGGCCCGCAGACGCTTCGCATCGGAGTACCGACCGATCACGTGTGGGACGAATGCGATCCAGCGATCGCCAAGGCCGTGCGCGCGGCGATCGATGCGCTCGCGCGCGCGGGCGCCGAGGTCATCGAGATTCGCTGGCCACGCGCGGCGGAATACGCGAAGGCTTCGAGCGCGGTGCTCGGCGTGGAGGCGCGCGCGTATCACGAGGGGACGTTCCCGGGGCGCTCGGCGGATTACGGTCCGCTGATCCGATCGCGGCTCGCATCGCAAGGCGACGTGGACGCTCTGACCTACGCGCGGTCGATGAAGCTTCTCCTCGAATCGCGCGCGGGCGCGGCCGACCGCGACCTGGACGGCGTCGATGTCCTCGCCATGCCGACGGTGCCCTCACGCGCTTGGACGATCGAGGAGGCGAAGGACCTCCCGCGGCCGAGTGAGTGGACGCGGATAACCCGGATCTTCGATCTCACGGGACAGCCCGCGATCTCCGTACCGTGCGGGATCGATCCGGACGGCATCCCCATCGGTCTGCAATTCGCCGCGCGCATGTGGGACGAGGCGGCGGTCTTACGCGCGGCGCGCGCGTACGAGCTCGTGCGGGGACCGTTCCCCCTGCCACCGCTGGATGGCTAGAACGGCCACCGCCAGAAGAGCGACGGCGGTGTCAATGGGCTCGCCGGCGTCGAACGAGCCGCGAACGAAGATGACGAGCAGCGCGACGATGCCCGCGATCAGGACAAGGCAGCCGCATCCGGTCACCGGCCGACGGTAACGCGTTCGCTAGGATCGCGCGGGGAGGTGCAGCAGTGACGCGTGACGAAGCGTGGGAACTTTTGTGCGAGCACACCAAGTCGGAGAGCCTTCGCAAGCACGGCCTTGCGGTCGAGGCGGCGATGCGCCGCTTTGCCCGAGCCAACGGTGAGAACGAAGAGACCTGGGGGGTCACCGGACTGCTCCACGACTTCGACTACGAGCGCGACCCGGCGGGGCATCCGCAGAATGGAAAACCGATCCTCGAGCAGGCCGGCGTCCCCGCGCCGATCGTCCACGCGATCCAGAGCCACGGCGATCACACCGGCGTGCCTCGCGTGACGGCGATGGAGAAGACGCTCTACGCGGTCGATGAGCTCTGCGGGTTCGTGACCGCGGTCGCGCTGGTCAAGCCGTCGAAAGCGGTGCGCGACGTGGAAGCGACCTCCGTGCGCAAGAAGATGAAGGACAAGGCTTTCGCGCGCGCGGTGAGCCGCGAGATGATGCTGAAAGGCGCGGAAGACATGGGCGTGCCGTTCGACGACCTCATCGCGGAGGTCGTGCGAGCCCTCGACGACAGCGCCGACCGCCTCGGTCTCGAGGGCACCACCACGACGTGACCCGTCACGCGGGCGGCCGCGGCCGCTCGTGTGGGCGCGCCGAGGATCGCGCGTGCTCGGCGGATGTGGGTGTTCACGCTGGCTTCGCTGATCCCGAGCAGAGCGGCGATCTCTTTCGTCGAGAGACCGCCGGCGACGGCTCGAAGGACCTCACGCTGACGATCCGTAAGCGCGGCGATGGATCGGGCGCGCCGCCGGAGCACGCGGCGGGCAACGAAATACCCGGCGAGGACTCCGAGGAGCGTGGAAGCCGCGCGCTGCACCTGAAGGTGAGCGGACGCGGCTTGCGCCTAGGTCAGCTCGCGCGCTTGAGGGTGCGACGCTCGTTGGAGCGGATCACCTCGTGCTCGAAACGCTCGAGGAACAGCTGCCCGCCGCAGCGGGGGCAAAGCGGCTGATCACCGTCGTTCCAGACAGGTGCCTCGCGGCCGCCGACGCTCTCGTAAGCGGTGCGAAGTTGCTCGACGGTCGGCCGGCGCGCGCTCGTGGCTACGAGCACTTCACCGAGGCCGTGACCGCAGAAATAGCAGTAGAGCTCAGCTCGAAGGGCCATCTTGTGCGAAACCTCCAGGGATGAAAACGGTCAAGACCGATCCTTTGTTCCAATACGTTCGATCGGCCATTTCGGTTTCCGTATCCCTAGATACGCACCAGCGGGCGGAAGGGTTCTAGTTTCCGCCGCTTTCTTAGAGGGTCTTTAGCTGGCTTCGACCTGCAGCGCGACGAGGGGGCTCGTGGACTCGCGCAGATAGGTCAGCTGGCGAATGACGCCTCGAGGAATGATGTGGAAATCGTTGTGTCGGTAGTCCCGACCCTCGTTGGTGATGTCGTAGTCGCCGACGATGACGACGTACTCGGGGGTCTCCTTCCACAACAGGCCGCACGTGAGCTTTCGCAAACGGTACGACTCGAAATCCTCGGGGAGCGCGGTCCGCGAGTAGGCGGTGATGTCCTCCCACTCGACGGCCACGAGCGGCGCCGCGACCTGATCCACTGCCCTTCCCTCTACGACCCTATCGGTCGTTCGCTTCTCGGTACACAAAGGCTCCCGAACGGGGCCTACGCGTACAGATCGCGACGATATAGAGCGGCCCATACGTGTCAATGGGAAACGGGGATGGATCGCGATCGGAATCGGATCATGCGCACCCAAAGTCGGCCGCAGGTCGGTTCCTCGCTTGCTCTCGGTGCCGTCGACGAAGGTCGTTATGTCGCCTGCCTGCCTCTCGCGATGAGCTCGGCGACTTTCTGTCCGCCCTTCTTGCCGATCTCCTCGAAGTGCTCGTGACCGTACTTCTCAGAGACGGCGTCGCCACCGATCTTTCCAATGCGTCCGTAGAAGCGCGGCCCGTAGAGCTCCTTGACCTTCTGCCCGCCCTGCTTTCCGATCTGCTCATAGAAGTCGGAGCCGTGCCGCTGTGCGGTGGTCTTGCCACCCTTCTTGCCGATCTGCTCGTAGAACTCTGGGCCGTGCCGTTGCGCAGTTGTCGCTCCCCCGCGGCGTCCTGCTTCGGCGACCGTCATCGCTCCCTTGTTCCGTGTCATGGCGTCACCCTTTCTCGCCCATCGTTGGCCGTGTGCTACCCGGGCTAGGTGGCGAGTGCGGCTGCAAGTCATATGCCAGCGCTCGCCAGCCCGGTGAGTGTCCGGGCGGTCAGGCGGACGGTCGGGGCACACTCATTGCACGATCCGCATCGAAAGCGTGCAGAGGTCGGGACAGCCCATCGCGAGCCGGGTCGCGTTCGAAAGATCGAGGGTCCGGCCGGCGATATACGGTCCGCGATCGATGACCGGTACGGTCATGGTGCGTCCCCGGTACTCGAGCACGAGCATCGTGCCGCAGCGGAGCGTGCGATGGGCCACCCCGATGATCTCCGGCGTGTAGACCTGCCCACACGCGGTGCGGTTGCCGTAGAAACCGGGCCCATACCAGGACGCGATGACGATCCCGCCCGTCGGCGGATCCGGAAGCGGCGGAAGCGTCGCGACCGGCGCGGGCGTTGGTGCGACCGTGGGCTCGGGCGTTGGCTCGGGCGTCGGC
>DATCPK010000113.1:0-9959 GCA_036570125.1 Candidatus Limnocylindria bacterium | reverse complement strand
GTACCACACGGTCTCCGCCGGCGTCGAGAACATGCCGCTGCCCGAGATGGCTCAGCGCGGCATCGTGCTTACCAACAACAGCGGCTCGTACGACATCCAGATCGCCGAGCACCTGATGGCATTCGTGTTCGCGGCATCGCGACAGCTGCATCGCTATCGGGATAACCAGCGCGCGACCGTGTGGAAAGAGCTGCAGCACCAGGAGCTCCGTGACGCGACGATCGTCGTCTACGGCATGGGCAGCATCGGCGGCGAGATCGCTCGTCTCGCGAGCGCGGTCGGGATGCGCGTGATCGGCGTTCGCCGCAACGCGGGTCCATCGGAACCGGGGATCGATCGCGTCGTGGCGGCCGATCGGCTCGCGGAGGTCGTGGGTGAAGCCGACTACCTCGCCATCGCGGCGCCGCTGACCTCCGAGACGCGAGGCGCCATCTCGCGTGAGGTCATCTCTCGCATGAAGCCGAGCGCGTGGGTCATGAACATCGGCCGCGGCGCGATCATCGACGAGCCCGCGCTCATCGAGGCGCTGCAATCGAAACGGATCGGTGGCGCCGCGCTGGACGTATTCACGACCGAGCCGTTGCCCAAGGAGAGCCCGCTCTGGAGGCTCGAGAACGTGATCATCACGCCGCACCATTCCGGGTCATCGCCGCGGGCCAGCGAGCGGACGCTCACGCTCTTCGCAGAGAACCTCCGCCGCTACAAGGCGGGGGAGCCGCTCATCAACCGCGTCGACTTCGAGAGGGGCTACTGATGCGCCTCGCGCGGGGGCGCGTCGCGCAACGAACGGTGGGATTCACCGAATCGGTGATCCGGGAGATGACGCGGCTCTGCACGATGCACGGCGGCATCAACCTCGCGCAGGGCTTTCCGAATTTCCCTGCACCGTCCCAGGTGAAAGAGGCTGCCAAGCGCGCGATCGATGCCGACATCAACCAGTACGCGATCACGTGGGGCGCGAAGAGCCTTCGCGACGGGCTCGCGCGCACGCACCGTGAGCTCTACGCGATGCAGGTCGATCCGGAGACGATGCTCACGGTGACCTGCGGGTCGACCGAGGCGATGATCTCCACGCTCCTTGCGATCTGCGACCCCGGCGACGAAGTCGTCGTTCTCGAGCCTTTCTATGAGAACTACGGGCCCGATGCGGCGATCTCTGGGGCGACGCCCGTCTTCGTGCCGCTCCGGCCGCCGACGTTCGAGTTCGATCCCGACGAGCTGGCCAAGGCATTCACGCCGCGCACGAAGGCGATCATCGTGAACACGCCGAACAATCCGACGGGGCGCGTGTTCACGCGCACCGAGCTCGAGACCATCGCGCGGCTCTGCCGAGAGCACGACGTCATCGCCGTCACCGACGAGATCTACGAGCACATCCGCTACGACGGCGAACATATCCCGATCGCGACCCTCGAGGGCATGGCGGAGCGCACCGTGACCATCTCCGGCGCAAGCAAGACGTTCTCGGTGACCGGGTGGCGGGTCGGATGGATCGTCGCGCCGCCCGAGCTGACCGCCGCGATAAGAAAGGTGCACGACTTCGTCACCGTCGGGGCGCCCGCTCCGCTGCAGGAGGCGATCGCCGTCGCTCTGGATCTCGGTCGTCCGTACTACGACCGTCTATCGAGCGACTACCGCGTTCGCCGCGATCACCTCGTGCCCGTCCTCGAAGCCGCTGGCCTCAGCCCGAACACTCCGCAGGGCGCCTACTACGTGTTGTGCGATATCCGTCCCTTTGGTTTCGACGACGACGTCGCGTTCGCCAACTGGCTCGTCCGTGAAGTTGGTGTCGCAGGCGTGCCGGGATCGTCGTTCTTCTCGCGTCGCGAACTCGGACGGCATCTCATCCGCTTCACCTTCTGCAAAACACCGGATGTGCTCGATGAGGCGGGCGTGCGCCTTGGCCGCGTTCGGGAACTTGCGCTCGCGCATTCGAATGGCTGACTTCGAGACACTCGTCGCGTCGATGCGCCGCCATCCCCGCTTCGTCACACGAACGTACTAGGCCCATCGCGTACACGGCTGGTCGAAGGTCCCACATCTTGATGAGTCGGCCATCGTTAGCTTCGGTGAATGCAGTTCGGCCGCTCGGAGAAGGGGCAGGCCATCGTGGAATTCGCGATGTTGCTTCCTGTCCTCGTTCTCCTCCTCATCGGGATCATGGAGTTCTCACTCGTATGGAACTCACGGAATACCGTGCTGTTCGCGAGCCGCGACGGCTCGATGCTCGCCGCGGAGGGCGGCAGCCTAAACGGGACTGACTGCGTCGTCCTTCAGCGCGTCGAGGGTGACGTCGTGTCGCCGTCCGCGGCGGTACGTATCCAGCAAATCTCGATCTACTGGTCCGACCGGAACGGGGATCAGATCGGCTCGAATCAGAACGTCTACACCCGCGGCGGCTCGACCTCGTGCACGTATCCGGACGGCACGGTGATCACCGTGCCCTACACGCTCGCGACGGCCGGGTATCTCGAAAGCTCGCGCTGCAGCGTCCTCGCGGGCTGTGGCGGGAGCCACACGACCGTCGACACGATCGGCGTCCGCGTGACGTACCAGCACTTCTGGATGACGAGCTTCGTGCGCTTCGCTGGAAACAGCGTCACGTTCACGGAAGCTTCGATCACGCGTGCGGAGCCGCAGCTGTGATCCGCTTTTTCCAGAGCGAGGAGGCCCAGGGGCTGGTCGAGTTCGCGCTCGTTCTGCCGCCATTGCTCCTCATCCTGGTCTTCGGCCTTGTGGAGCTCGGCAACGTCCTGAGCGTGGCGATGACGATGTCTTCGGCGACTCGTGAAGGCGCGCGAGTCGCGAGCGCGATGGTGAACGGCGGCGGCGCCCTCGGCTGCAGCGCGGGCCAATCGCCGAGCGCCTCCACCGTGGACCCGAACGTCATCGCCGCGGTCGAGCGCGTGCTCGTTGGGAATGGCTCACGCATCACGCTCGCGGATCTGAGTCAGATTCGCATCGCCAAATCGACGGCGGCCGGCGCCGAGACCGCCGGGCTCGTCAACTCCTGGAACTACCAGGCGAACGGCGGTCCTGTGATCGACGGTCAGCAGCTGGACTTCGTGCCGGCGAGCGAACCATGGTTGGCGTGCTCGCGCAACAACGCCGCGCCGGCCGACTCGGCGGTGATCACGGTCAGCTACACGTATCGCGGCCGCACCCCGCTGCGACTGCTCATCCCGTTATTCAACCAATTCACGATGACGGACCGCACCGTCATGGCGATGAATGCGAATAGGTAGGTTCCGCCGCGACCAGCGCGGCCAAACGCTCGTGATCGTCGCGCTGCTGCTCGTCCCGCTGCTGGGATTCACCGGCCTCGTCACCGACGTCGCGTGGTACGAGGTGAACCTCATGCGGATCCAGCGCGCCGCGGACGCCGCGGCGCTCGCGGGCGTCGTCTATCTACCGAACAACGTCACCGGCGCGCAGACCGCGGCGCAGCAGGAGGCCGCGAAGAACGGCTACAGCACCGGCGTGGGCGGCGTCACCGTCACGGCGACTCCGGAGGCGCTCAACAATCGGATCCTCGGCGTCACGGTGAGCTCTCCCGTTCGATCGTGGTTCGCGCGCCTGCTGGGCATCAGCCAGTTCAGCGCGCGCCGCAACGCACGCGCCGAGTTCGTGCTCCCCGTCCCGATGGGAAGTCCCGAGGACTACTACGGGATCAACGTCGTGTGCCGCAACACCGACACATCGCCGAACTGTCCGCGGGTCGCGAGCGCGGCCGGAGCCGGCACGCTCGCGCCGCTCGGTTTCTTCGGTGGCGTCGAGGCGCGCGGCACCGAGCGCCAGAACGGGGACGCGTACTCCACCTATTACAACAACCGGCCGACGCTCAACACGGGCTTCGATGCCAACGGCTACCAGTACATCGTCGAGTTCGGCCCCGGCACGGTCGGCGGCAGCGTGTGGCTGTACGACCCGATGTTCTGCGCGACGGGTGCGGGCACGTCGGGCGGCCGGCGCCTCGGGGCAGGCGATAACTGGTTCACCAATGGCAGCACCGGCATCACGACCGTCTACAACCTGCTCGATATGAACAACACTCCGTACACGCTCGCCGACGACACGCTCATCGCGACGAGCGGCGCGCTCTTCGCGAACTCCGACGCGGTCGACAAGGGGCCGCTCTACCGCGGCAATCAGGACTACGGCGGCGGCGCGAACGGCTCGGGCTCGGTGGACTGCCAGTCGAGTCCGTACCACAACAACTGGTGGCGTCTCGCGACGGGCCTCAGCGAGGGCCAGTACCGGCTTCAGGTCACGACGAACAGCGGAAGCCTGACCGAAGACGCGATCAACGCCTTCGGGATCCAGGCGACCGCAGCCGCCGGCCCCTCGGCTCGGGTCTACGGCCAGAGCCGCATGGAGGCGTTCATCGTCATCAACAACACGTCGGTCTTCTACCTCGCGCAGATCGAGGCGGCGCACGCCGGCAAGACCCTCGAGATCAAGCTCTTCGACCCGGGCGACATCTCGGACACGGTCTTCAAGATCCGGCTGCCCACGACGACAGGCTTTGTATATCCGTCGTTCACGTTCTCAGCGACGGGGTCGAGCTGTGGCGCCGCGACGTCCGGTGGGCCGACCACCTCGCTACGCACGTCGGACACGAGCGGGTGTCGCTACTACAACAACCAGTGGGTGACGATCTCCGTGCCGATCCCAGCTACGTACACGGCGCCCACGCCACCGGGCGAACCGGGTCCTGGCTGGTGGAAGATCGAATACATAACCGCTGGCACGGGCCAGGACATCACGACGTGGGAAGTGAACATCCGAGGAAACCCCGTTCACCTGATCACGCCCTAGCTTCGAACGTGACGCGCGTTTGCGGGTCCTGTCCCGGGGTCGGGGTTGCGCCCTTCGCCTACCCGTCCGCTCCACGCGTCTGGCATTAGTTCCCCCTGACGCGGCGGGTGAGCGGCTCAGGCGCAACCCGCTCCCCCGTGCCACCCGCAACGCGCGACTCTCCCCTTCCGGGCGAGATCTATTCCGGGGAAAGAGTCGCTGGGTCGTTCTCGTGATCCCGCATGAAGGCGAGATAGAGGGCGTACGGATCAGGCGGCGATGCGACCGTCGATGAGCTCGACGACGTCGAGAGCCGCTGCTGCATCGCGTCGGCATCGCCTTGGCGGCCGAGCGCGCGCAGCGCCTGGGGGTAGCTCGAGCGGAGGGTGAAGACGCCCTGCACCGAGCCGAGCGCCATTCCGCGCTCGAATGCGGTCACCGCTTCACGGAACAGGCCATAGCCGTACGCGGCCTCGCCATATGCGAGCCACGCGGCGGACGTGTCCTGCGAATACGCGTCGGCCTTCGTCCGCTCGTAGAAGTTCTTTCGCATCTTCGAGTCGTTCCAGTCGTCGCCGATGACCGCCTTCAGCAGCGCCTCGTCCTTGGGGTCGTAGATGACCATGTAGCGGTAGCTGAAGGACTGCCAGTTGTTCTGGAACCACTTATAGGAGAGCGGGACCATGTTGCCGAGCATCGGGTCGTTGACATAGAAGGTGCTCGCCGCATCGTCGTAGCCGCGGACGACACGCCAGTGAGCGATGCGCGAGACCGACGGATCCTGCATCCACTGCGTGACCATCGGCGCGAAGCCGTTCGCGACCAGACGGCGGAGGAGGTCGTTCGTCCCGTTGTTCCGCCACACCGAACGCAGGCCGAAGTTCGCGTTGACCCAGCCGTCGACCTTCTGCGGACCCATGCCCGAGAGCACGTTCGTACCGCGGAGCGGCACGCGCGCGAACTCCTGCGAGACGTCGATGCCGAAGGTCGAGAGCGCCATGACGACCGATGCGGGTCCGCAGTTGTTCAGCGATTGCCACACATGCTTCATCTCGTCGAACACGACCGACGCGGGCGCTGCCTTTGGCTCGGGCGCGGGAACGGCGAGGGCCACCGGCTCGTCGACGGCTGGTGCGGTCGTGGTGGTCTGAGCTGAACGTGACGACTCTTCATCTGCGGCCAGGGCGGCCACGCTCTGAGGGGGCGCGGAGAAAGACGGAACAGCTGCGAAAGTGGCGCCGCTCGCCGCGAACACGATGCCCGCCCCGAGCGCGAGAAGTGCGCCTGGGCGTCTCTTCATCGCCTGAAATGGTAGTCGTTGGCCACCGCTTGCTAGGCGTTCGTGCGTAACATCGGGGCCATGCGTCAAGCCACCCTCGCGCGAGGGAGACTCGCAGAGCACCCCGTGTGGTCGCGAGCGCTCGCGCGCGCCGATCTCGCCGGGCGGGTCATTCTCCCGGTCATCGTCGGCAGTGCGGTCGAAGATCGCGAGAAGGTCGAGGACGCGCCGTGGCTCGAGCGACTCTCGCTCACCGAGGTGGTGCGCGAGGCGCGCTCCGCCGCGTCGGCCGGGATCGCCGGACTTCTCATCTTCGGCATCAGTGACCGAAAGGACGAGCACGCCTTTCTCGCGAGCGAACCCGATCACGTCGTGCCGCGCGCGATCCGCGCTGTGAAGGAAGCTGTGCCCGAGCTCGGCGTCGCGACCGACGTATGTGTTTGCGCGTACACCGCGCACGGTCAGTGCGTGCTGTTCGGCGAACACGGCGCGGACGTTGCCGGAACGCTCGAGCGTCTCGCGGCGATCGCGGAGGTGCATGCCGACGCCGGCGCCGATCTTCTCATTCCGTCGGGGATGCTCGAAGGCACGGTGCAAGCGTTGCGCGACGCGCTCGGTCCGCGCCGCTCGGATGTGCCGATCGCCGCGATGGTGAAGCTCGAGAGCTCGCTCTACGTCACGCACCGGTCCGCGGTGGACGCGGTCCCGATATCGGAGCGCGCCGTGCCGCTCATCCCGGCCGATGATGCGGCCGCCGCGGTCGCGCGAGCACGACGCGATATGGCGAGTGGCGCCGACGCGATCATCGTCAAGCCTGGCGCGCCCGGACTCGACATCGTCGCGCGTCTCGCCGCATTCGCCGACCGGCCGCTCATTTCGTATTTCACGGTCGACGAGCACTCGCCTTTCGCCGCGGAAAACGAAGGACCGCTCGATCCGGCCGCGGCGGAGCGCGAACATCTGGCCGCCGCGCGACGTGCGGGCGCGAGCCTCGTTATCTCCTCAGGTGCCTGGAGCGTCACCGAGTCGTGAGCAGGACAGACCGCTGAGCCTCGCCGCGCGCCTCGGCCTATACGCGATGCTTGTCGGCCTCGTCGTGGCCAGCTTCACCGTGACGCCCGCGCAACGTGCGCAGGTGAGCGTGAGCGTCGCGCCGACGGTCGAAGACGAGCCAGCCGGCGCGCGCACCGCGCCGATGTCTCGTGGCCTGGCTCACGGACTTCGCACCATCGACGATCTGGAGATCGAGGCTTCGCCAGCACCGGCGCCCGAAGCGACCGCGGCCCCGGCTGTCGAGGCGGCGCCCGAGGCCCTGCCCCAAGCGCCGGTCGAGCCCGAGCCGGAAGCGTCCACCGCGCCCGAGCCGGAGGCGCCACCGGATCCGACGCCGCAGCCTACGCCGGAGCCGACGCCGCGCCCGACACCGCCCCCGGTCGCGGCGCTCACAAGCTCGACGACGCTCGCGGCCGAGGTTCACATGCTCGAGCTCATGAACGCGTCGCGCGTGCGCGGCGGCTTGGTGCCGCTCGCGATGGACATCGGCGTCGCTGACACGGCACGCGCGCACAGCGCGGCCGAAGCACGTGTGCGCTACGTCTATCACGACGGACCCGACGGGTCCGCGAGCTCGCGGGATGTTCCCGCATGCGGCACCGGCTGGTACGGCGAGAACACGGGAAAGATCTGGAACGACAACGTCGACGCGCTCCACATCGAGTTCATGAATGAACCCTGGGAGCCCATCAATCACCGCACGAACATCATGGATCCGAACTTCCGTCGCGTCGGCGTCGGCGCGGTGAACGGCCCAGATGCGATGTACATGACGATGGTGTTCTGCCGCTAGCACCGCGACGCTCTGATAGCGTTCGCCGTAGATGGAATATCGCAAGGTCACACTTCCGAACGGGCTTCGCGTCCTCATTGGCGAGATGCCCGAGACCCGCTCGGTCTCGCTCGCGGTCTACGTCGGCATCGGATCGCGCATCGAGACCAAGGACGATGCCGGCACCAGCCACTTCCTCGAGCACATGGTCTTCAAGGGAAGCGCCAAGCGTCCGACCGCGGCAGACATCAGCCAGGTGATCGAGAGCAAGGGCGGTGTCGTCAACGCGTCGACCGACAAAGAGGTCACCGTCTTCTGGTCGCGCGTTCCCGCACGCCACTACCTCGTCGCCCTGGATGTGATCGCCGATCTGATCCGTGCGCCGATGCTCCGCCCGAAGGACGTCGAATCAGAACGCAACGTGATCGTCGAAGAGCTGCGCATGTATCGCGACCAGCCCCAGGACCGGGTGCACACGCTCGTCGACGAGCTCCTGTACCCGCGACACCCGCTGGGCTGGGAAGTGGCCGGACGCGAAGAGGTCGTGCTCGGGATGACGGCGGATCGCCTGCGCGAGTTCATGGAGCGCGGTTACGCGCCGTCGCGGACCGTCGTGGCGCTCGCCGGTCCCCTCAAGGCCGACGACGCGATCGCTGCGGTCGACGAGGCTCTCGGCGGTCTTGCTGCTCGTGAGGTCGTGAAATCGAAGCCGGCGCCGCGCGCTGGAAAACCGCACCTGAAACTACTCGGAAAGCGCGCGGAGCAGACGAACCTGTGCGTGGGATGGCGGGCCGTTCACACGACGCATCCCGACAAGTACAGCCTCGACATGCTCAACGCGGTCCTCGGCGAGGGGATGTCGAGCCGGCTCTTTCTCGAGCTGCGCGAGAAGCGCGGTCTCGCGTACGACGTGCACAGCTACGGCGCGAACTATGTCGACGCTGGGCACCTTGTCGTGTACGCGGGCTTCGCGCCGCAGAACGCGGCCGAGGTGCTGAAGGCGATCATGCGAGAGGTGGAGCGCCTTCGCGACGAGATCGTGCCCGACGTCGAGATCGAACGCGTGCGCGACTTCGCGAAGGGCCGTCTCGAGCTTCGCCTCGAGGACACTCGTGGCGTCTCGGGTTGGCTCGCCGGACAGGAGCTCTTCCTCGGACGCGTGCGTTCGGTCGAAGAGGTCGCCGCGATCATCGACGGCGTGACGACGGCCGACATGCAGCGCGTCGCGCGCGAGTACCTGCGGCCGGAGCTCGCCTACGTCGCAGCGATCGGACCGCGCGCATCCCTCGCCGGGATCGCGCCGCCTGTTTCCGATGAGAGCCCGGTCGTGATGGCGTCATGAGCGCGGAGCGCACGCTCGTCGTCCTCAAACCGGACGCGCTCCAGCGCGGGATCGCGTTCGAGATCCTGTCGCGTTTCGAAAAGCGCGGGCTGCGCTTCGCCGCGCTCCGGCTCTTGAAAGTCGACCGGGCGATGGCCGAGAAGCACTACGCCGTTCACAAAGGGAAGTTCTTCTACGACGACCTCGTCGGTGTGATCACGGCCTCGCCCGTCGTGGCGGCCGTGCTCGAAGGCCCCAACGCGATCGCGGTGGTTCGCGCGATGGTGGGCTCGACGCGCCCTCACGAAGCCGCTCCTGGCACGATCCGCGGCGACTTCGCGCTCGTCGGTCTGCGGAACTTGGTGCATGCCTCGGACGCGCCGGCGACGGCGGAATCCGAAATCAAGCTTTGGTTTCCCGACGGCATCGTCGAATACACCAGAGACGTCGATCGCTGGATGTCCGAGGACAAAGCTCCGAGCTAGCGACCCCCAAGCGACGCGGCGGCGTGCGGGTGGCACGGGGGAGCGGGTTGCGCGCGAGCCGTCTGGCCGGCCGCGTCAGGAGTGGGCGATCCCAAGTGGTAGGGAGCGGACCGGTAGGCGAGCGCGCGGCCCCGACCCCGGGACAGGACCCGCACGCCGGGAGCTGCGGCTAGAGAGGACGCAGCGCTCGGAGAAATTCGTCCGCGAATGAAGCGATCGGGCGCAGGAATCCGTCAGGTTGTATTCCGCCGA
>DATCPK010000112.1:0-68217 GCA_036570125.1 Candidatus Limnocylindria bacterium | reverse complement strand
TACGCGTAGATCTCGTAGAGGATCACCGGCATCGCGAGCGCGATCCCGGCGAACAGGGCGACGCGGAAGTACGTCGTGAAGTTCTCCGTCGGGCTGAGCGAGATGAGGGTCGTCGGCGGCGTGTGGCAGGAGAACGCCGGGATGAACGTGCAATCCACGGGGACGATCAGGATGCGGATGAGCTGCGTCGCGAAGAAGAACGCGATCGCCGTCGTCGCGACAAGCGCGATAGCCGTGACCATCAGACGGTCGCGCAGCTCCCCGAGGTGCTGAACGAGCGAGAGCTCTTTGTCGCGCTCCCGAGCGGTCGTTCCCGAGCTCATATGTCGTCGGTCACGCTAGCAGTTGCGCCGACCTAGAATTGACCCTCGCCCGCCCCCGTAGCTCAGCGGATAGAGCGACGGCCTCCGAAGCCGTAGACAGGCGTTCGATTCGCCTCGGGGGTACCGCGAAAAAGTGACTTACGAGCCCCCACAGGGACCGGTCGTCACCCAGCCCACGGGAGTCCAGGCTTAGCCCGTGACCACCGTCATTCCAGTGGAGACGTTGCCGCTCGAGGCGCAGCTCGCCGATGCCATGCGCGATGGCCTGGCGGTCTTCGATCCGTCCGGCAGGCTCGTGCGATGGAACTCGTCCGCGCGCGCCATTACCGGATGGACTCCCGGAGAAGCGGGCCAGCGCGGCCTTGCGGCCCTGCCGGCCGGCGTCATCGAGATACGCGAGGGGAAGTGGGCCGACGCCCGTCACATCCAGATCGCCGAGGGCACCGCCGTCCTGTTCACCGATGTCACCGCTCAGGTCTCACTGCGAGACGCAAACCGCCGACTCGACGACCTGGCTCTGACCGAGGCTGTCACCGGGCTGCCGAACCGGAGGCTCGCGCTCGGACAGATCACACGAGCGATCGCGCTCGCGAAACGTGATCTCCGGCCGGTCGGGCTTCTGTGCATCGATATCGATGGCTTCACGCGTCTCAATCACCTTCTCGGGGACGTCGCCGGCGATCAGATCCTCCGACAGGTGGGCGAGCGCATCGCTCACTCGATCCGCGGCAGCGACATGGCGGCGCGCACGGCGGGAGACGAGTTCTCCGTCGTGCTGACCGCGATGGGTCTTCCGGGGGACGGCTCGATCGTCGCGGTCCGACTGCTGCTCGCGCTCGCGCAGCCGTACCGTGCGGGTGGGGAATCGCGGACGATCGGCTGCAGCATCGGCGTCGCGGCGTATCCACGCGACGCGAGCGGCGTCGACAGTCTGTTCAAGATCGCGAACATGGGCGTCCGCGCGGCGAAGCTCGCGGGGGGCGGTTGCTATAGGGACGGCACGGTAGGTGCAGATACGAGACCCGTAATCAAAACGGAGGTGTCTGCATGGGCATCATCGTCTTCCTGATCGTTGGACTGATCGCGGGCTTCATCGCACGCGCTCTCGTCCCGGGTCCGGACCCGATGGGTTGGCTCGGCACCATGATCCTGGGCATCGTCGGATCGTTCGTCGGTGGAACGCTCGCGGCTCTCGTCTTTGGCGGGACCCTCGACCTTTCCGCATCGGGCATCATCGGCTCGATAATCGGCGCGATCATCGTGCTCTTGATCTGGCGTGCCATGGGCGGCCGACGCGGCGTAGTCGCCTGACGCGACGCGCGGCATAAGGGCAAACGCGGGAGACCGCGGCGCTTAGTGCGTCGCGGTCTCTTCGTCTGCGAGGACCAGTCGGTTGGTGGCGACCCAGAACTGGCCGAATCTGTCCTTCACCAGCCACTCTTCGCCGTTCGGCATCGCGCGCACGAGCTCACCGACACGGCGATCGTGTCCAAAGATGACCTTGGTGCCGGAGCGAAGCTCGAGTGGCGGTCGGCGGCTCATCGCGTCGCAACAGTACCTCCGACGACCCCTTCGTCGAGGCGTCGCACGTACTCTCCGAACATCGGCTCGACGAAGTCGTAGCGCCCACGTCCGAGCCGTACGGCGAGGCCGCGCTCCTGAAGCGCGGCCAGCGCGCGGAGGACCTCGGGTCGCGGTACGGCTCCGCCGTCCGCGTCGGCCGCGTAGAGCACCGCTTTGTGTGCGATGCGTTTCGCGACCTGCTGCAGGTACTTGTGGGATCCGAGCTCGGTCCAGTGCAGGGCGAACGGCCGCTCGAGCTCGCGCATCGCCTGTTCGTACGCGACCTCGAGGAAGTCCGAGGAGACGGTTCGCGCCGACGCGTCGCGCATCAGGTAATAGAGCGCGGCGCAGACCTGCATCGTGTCCTGCGGGTGACCACCTGTCGCGTCCAGCAGGCGATCGATGCTCGCGTCGTCGATCGTCATCTTCTTCGTCGCGAACTTGGTTCGCAGGTACTCGAGCCAATCGTCCGGATCGATGCCGAAGCGGTGACCGCCGGCGTCGGTGAGATCGAGCGGCACCGCGAAGCGGTAGAAGGCGTGGCCCTTCGAGCTGAAGAGCTCCTCCAGGATCCCCTGCTCCGAGCCGAGGAACGCGTAGCTCACGCCGCGGTGCGCTTGAAAGCGCGCGCGCATCACGTCGAAGACCCTCGGTCCGAGGCGTCCCGCCGCCTGGAATTCATCGAGCACCACCACGACGCGCTTCCCCGATCGCTTCGCGAGCCCCTGCGGAAGATCCAGGGCGCCTTCGAAGAAGCGCTGCGCGTTCGTCTCGCGGGCGAGCTGGAGCGCGAGCTCCACGTGCTCGTACTTCACCTTGACGGTCGGCTGCATCCCCGCCGCGATCGCCTTGGCCTGCTCGAAGGTGCGTTCGACTCCCGAAAGGTTCTGAAGGATCGCGTCCGCGAGGCGCTCGCCGAGCCCGCGGATGTCCGTCGCGCCGAGGCAGTCGACGTAGGCCGTGAATGCGCCGTGCCGGCGCATCCGCCGGAGAGCCTCGATGATGATCGACGTCTTGCCGATACGCCGCGGACCCGAGATGAGCACATGCTGGCCGTCCTCGAGCCGCTCGATGAGCCTTCGGAGATACGTCTCGCGACCGACGAGGTCCGCCGCGGGGACGGGCCCGCCAACGGGGAAGTAGGGCGTGGCGAGCGTTCGGTCTCGAGTGCGGAGCATCCGTCCTATAATACATGTGATGTATCAAACGCACGCCTGCGGTGCATACAGCTTGGGCGTGCGACGATGGAAGCGTGCCCTATCTCTTCGCCGCGATCGTCGCCGCCCTGGTGGCCGCGGTCGGATGGCTCGCGCGCCCGCTCACGCCAAACCCGGATGAGCGACGCGAAGTCAGCCTCGCGGGGAACGCGGTCGACCGCGAGCTCGCCGCGAACCTGGAGCTGACCACGATGTTCGATCAGACGAAGCAGGCGGTGACCCTCGAGAACGGCGAGTTCGCCCGGCATCGAGCCACCCTCGAACGCGGCGCGCGCCCCGCCGCGGAGGCCATCGCGGCGCTGTACGGACGAATGTCGGCGGCCGAGTCAGCGATGGAGCGCCGGGGCCCGGCGAACTCGATACGACCTGAGGACCGCCAGATCATCGAGAGCTGGGAAGGCGATGCCCGCGACGTGCAGCGCTCGCTGCGGACCGCCCTGGAACCGCGCCCCGTCGCGGGCTGGGCGGCGGTCAGCGCTCGCTTGCATGGGCGCTTTGTGCGTGACTAGCCGACCACTATCTCGGCTAATGGCACGAACCGTGCATCCGGTGCGTTAAACAGCCAGATGTCCATCAAGGGGATCACTCCTGGCCGGGCTTACCGTGCCTATCGCTTTCCGAACCGTGCGGGCGGACGCCTATCGCGGCGGGTCAGCGCGGCGCGGCCTGTCGGCACGTTCGCCGGGATCCTGACTGCGGTCATGCTGGCTGGCTTCGCCTTCGTCGGCGTCGCCGCAGCTGCGACCTTCGGCTACTTCGCCTCGGACCTTCCCTCGGCCAGCGACCTCGCCACGGTGCCGGTCCCCCTCACGACGCATATCTACGACCGGAGCGGCGAGCACCTTCTCTACACGCTCTCCGACGAAAGGCGCGACCTCATCTCGATCGACAACGTTCCGAAGCGGATGCAGGACGCGACCGTGGCGATCGAGGACAAGACCTTCTGGACGAATCCCGGCATCGACCTCGCCGGCATCATCCGCGCGGTCCAGGTCAACAGCGCGAGCGGCCGCATCAGTCAGGGAGGCTCGACCATCACGCAGCAGCTGATCAAGACCCGCCTCCTCGGCGATGACCCGACGTTCACACGGAAGATCAAGGAAGCGATCCTCGCCGTCGAAGCGGCGCGGACTTTCAGCAAGTCGCAGATCCTCGAGATGTACTTCAACCAGATCTACTACGGGAATCAGGCGTACGGACTCAAAGCGGCGGCGGCCACCTACTTTGGCGTGACCGACCTGAACCAGCTGACCCTCGCGCAGATGGCGCTTCTCGCCGGTCTGCCCCAGGCGCCCTCCGACTACGACCCGAGCCAGAACCTCGAGGGCGCGACGGCGCGCCGCGCCCTCGTCCTCGACGCGATGGTCGAGAACGGTTACGCGACGGCGGCCGAAGCGGAGGCCGCAAAGGTCGAGCCGATCGTCGTGAAGCCGGTGACGACCTCTCTGTACGCGCCGTGGTTCACGTTCCGCGTTCGCGAGCAGCTCGTGCAGGTCCTCGGTGAGAAGGCGGCGTACCGCGGGGGCTATGACGTCTACACGTCGCTCGACTGGAACATGCAGCAGCTCGCCGAGAAGGAAGTGCGCCAGCACGTCGACGCGCTCAAGGGCAACAACGTCAACAACGCGGCGCTCATCACCATGGATCCGACGACCGGCGAGATCCTCGCGTACGTCGGGAGCTACGACTACTACATGCACACGCCGCAGGTGCAGGGCGACTACGACCACGCCGGCATCGCCTACCGTCAACCGGGCTCGACGTTCAAGCTGTTCACGTATCTCACCGGAATGCTCAAGGCCGGCATGACGGCGTCGACGCAGCTCTACGACATCCCCTTCACCATGCCGGATGGAAGCGGCAAGAACTACAGCCCGATGGACGCGACCAAGGAGCAGCATGGACCGGTCACGATCCGTCAGGCGCTGCGCGAGTCGCTGAACCTGCCGGCGCTCCAGGTCACGCGGACCGTGGGCGTCGACGCGATCATCGACACGATCCACCAGCTCGGCATCAACCGCGACTGGGACCGCTCGCGTCTCGGACTCTCGTTCGGGATCGGCGCGGGTGAGATGCGCCTCATCGACATGGCGAGCGCGTACCAGGTCATCGCGAACATGGGCATGCGCGTCGAACCCACCTACATCCTCAAGATCGTCGACCCGTCGGGCAAGGTCGTGAAGGACTACTCGAAGCCCGAGGGCCGCCAGGTGATCGACCAGCGCTACGCGTGGATCATGGCCAACATCCTCAAAGACAACACCGACACGGGCCCGAACGGCTCCTTCGTCTTCTCGTCGTTCACTTCGATCGGCCGGACGGCGGCCCTCAAGACCGGCACCACGGACAACCTCCAGGATGTCCTCGCGATCGGGTTCGTCCCCCAGCGCCTCACGGCGATCTGGATGGGGAATTCGGACAACTCGGAGATGCACGGCATCTCTTCGGCTCTCGGCCCGGGCATCCTCTGGCGCGACTACATGAAGACGGTCGTCGATTCGCTCCCGCCCATTTGGTACCCACGTCCGGAGGGGATCGTCGACAGGACCGTCTGCGTGAACCCCTCGAAGTACGGCGGCAACGGCTCAGGCTTGCTGCCTGGCCCCAACTGCCCCGCGGGCTTCCGATGGACCGAGCAGTACGTGCAGGGCACCGAGCCGACGACCGACGACCGGAACTTCTACACGTCGTGCGGGATCAACCTTCGTGCGCCGTTCGCGGACTGGCAGGCCGACTACAACAGGTGGGCCTCGGGCGCAGTTTCGGGGGCATACAACTACGGACGGTTCAGCTGGCGGATCTGCGGATTCGCGCCGAAGCCGAGCGAGGCGCCATCGCCTTCGCCGGGGTCGAGCGGACCGCCGAATGCGACACAGCCGCCGGGTCGTACGAACCCGCCGCAACCCACGCCCAAACCGACGAAGAAGCCCTGAGCAAAACGGGAATTCGTCCCTAGACTCGCTCGCGTGAGGGCGGTCACCGGCGCATCGTTCTATGCACCCGTCGAGAGCGAGCTTCGAGAGCTCGAAAGACGCCTTCTCGACGTGGGCCGCGGAGGCCATCCGGTCTTTCGCGACGCTGTAACGCACCTCTTCACGACGCCGGGAAAGCTCCTTCGCCCAACGCTGGTGTTCCTTTCGTCGCGATTCGGCCCAGGCCAGGACCGCGAGGTCGTGCTGAATCTCGCTGAATCCCTGGAACTCGTGCACACCGCTTCGCTGGTTCACGACGACGTCGTGGACCGCGCCGCGATGCGGCGGAATGTGCAGACGGTGAATGCGAAGTGGAGTGACGATGTCGCACTGATCGTCGGCGACTACCTTTTCGCGAAGGCATATGCGCTTGCTGCCGTGCTCCCGAAGCCCGAGGTGATCGCCATCGTCGCGCAGACCGTGTTCGCTCTGTGCGACGGCGAGCTCGGCGAGATCACGGCGACGCCGTCGCTTCCCAGCGAGTCCGCCTATCTGGATCGCATCGAGCTGAAGACGGCGTCTCTCTACGCGGCATGCAGTCAGGGCGCCGCGCTGCTCGCCGATGCGGAGCCCGATCACGTCGCGGCTCTCGGCGCGTTCGGAACGAACCTCGGCATGGCGTTCCAGATCACCGATGATGTCCTCGACTTGGTCGGCGACGAAGCCGAATTCGGGAAGACCGTTGGCCGCGATCTCCTTGAAGGGATGCCGACCCTGCCCATGATCTACGCGGTGGAGGAGCGCGACGGCAGCGCGGGCGAGCTCGAGGCGCGCATCCTCGCGCCGGCCAAGAGCGAGAGCGACATGCGGGCGCTGCTCGCCGAGATTCGCTCGTCGAGCGGCCCGGAACGCGCACGGCAGCGCGCGCTCGCCTTCCACGATGCCGCGCTGCGCGCGCTCGATCGCCTTCCGGACCGACCCGAGCGGGACGCGCTGCGCGATGCCGCGGACTTCGTCGTGAGTCGGGTGCGCTGATGGCCTCTTCCGAGATCGAATCCTTCCGCATGCGCTTCGCGTACGAGTTCGATCGTCTCCTCGAGACGATCGCCGATCTGGATGACGCGGGTGTCAACTGGAAACCACCGGTTCCTGGCGCGAACTCCGTGCTCGTGCTCGTGACCCACGCTCTCGCGTCGGCGGAGGAGCACGTGGTCGGGAAAGGCGCGGGAAAGACGGTCGTGCGCAACCGCGATGCGGAGTTCGTCGTCACGGGCGGTTCGGGTCACCTGGCCGCGCGAGCCGCCGACGTGCGCCGCAGGATCGACGAGGCGCTCACGGGACTCGAGGGCCGGCTCGACGAGGAGCGTGACCCTCCCGTCGGCAAGTGGCCCAGCTCTCGCGGGACCGTCCGCGACCGGCTGATCCACAGTGTCTCGCACACCGCCGAACACGTCGGTCACGCGCAGCTCACGCGGGATCTCTACGTCGCGCAGAGGGGGAGCACATGACGGCGAAGGTCGCGGGCGAAGGAACGAAGGCGAAGCCATGGAAGCTCAAAACCCCGAGTGGCTCGTCCGAGTACGAGATGTACCGTGCCGAGGACGCCGATCCGCCTGCCATCGTGTGCGTCGTCGGGAAGACGGAGCTCCGCTACCGCCTCAGCGCGATCGAGGATCTGCAGGCGATGCTCCGGAAACACGGTGACTGGATGCTTGTCGGCAGCGCGGACGAGCAGAAGCCGGCGGCCGAAGGCACCGTCGAGGCGTGGGGACGGTCGCCGAAGAACCCGGCAAAAGGCTGGTACGGCTTGAAGAAGGGGCTGCGGGGGCGCTTCGGGATGTACATGCCCTCGCTCCTGGAAGCGCTCGGCCTCGCCGAGGTCGAGCACAACCCGAAGAACAATCGGATGCGCGCGATCTAAGGTCCCGGCGCCCTCGGCCCGCGTCTCTTGCCGCGACGCCGGCGACGCTTGCGTTGCCCCTCGCCGGTCTCCGATACGGGCGTCGGGCGCTCCTGCCGTGGCACCTCGTCGCTGCCGTAGCTGCCGACGCCCTTGGTGTGCGCGGGGACCCGCGCGAACGAGACGCCGAGCTCCTCCGCGGTCAGGACTTTGCGGCTCCCGTCGACCATCCCGACGACGATCGACTCCTTCACCACGTTGACGCCCTGGGTCGTCGCGCAACCGGATGTGCCGCACGAGCCGCTCACGCACGACGGGATGTGGAACGTCTCGCCAAGCTTTGGCAGCTTGCCCTTCACCTCTTGATACGTCTCGAGCTCGTAGATGAGGCAGCACTTGAGGCGGCCGCACACGCCGGTGAGCTTCGACTGATTCAGGGGAAGGTCCTGCTCCTTCGCCATGCGTATCGAGATGTTCGAGAACTTGTCGAGCCACGACGAGCAGCAGAGCTCGCGGCCGCACGTGCCCACTCCGGTCATGACCTTCGTCTCGTCGCGCGCGCCCATCCGGCGGAACTCGATGCGCGTGCCGAAGTGCGCTGCGAGCGCGGCGTTCAGCTCGCTCAGGTCGGGGCGCTCGTCGCTCGCGAAGAAGAAGACGAGGCTCGAGCCGTCGAACTGCCAGTCGGCTCCGAGGATTTTCACCGGCAGGTTGCGCGCGTGGACCATCTCGGCGGCCGCTCTCGTTGCGTCTTCTTCCATGCGCTTGTGCTTGTTCATGGCGAAGAGGTCGGCGCCATTCGCCTTGCGTACGACCGTCCCGAGCGGCGGGTCCACCATCACAAGCGGCGAGTCGGTGGGCAGGATCGCGACGCGCGCGGCATCCTCCCCGAGCTCGGTGCGCACGATCACCATCTCGTTGACGTCGACGTCGTTGACGCCGCCCGTTTCGAAGAAATACATGCGGCCGGCTTTCATGAAGCGCGCGCCGATCACCGTGCGAGGCGTGATCATGCGGACGCTCCGGCGAATGCCGCGGCGTAGGGGAGCTTCAGCGCCAGCAGCTCGAGGAGCATGCGCGCGTTCACGTTCGACTCGACGACATCTCGCCGCCACCGATCGAGCGACAGCGCGAGGTCGACGAGCTCGCGCTGGCCGACCGCGTGCGCGAGCACGGCCGACTCGCGTGCCCGTTCCGGCCGCAGCGCGCGCTCGGTGCCGTGCGCGGCGACGGCGGCATCGCGCGCGAGCTCGCTCCATCCGACGAGGCGTGTCTCGATGGCGTCGTTGCGCTTCTGCGGGTCGCGCTCGGATTCGGCGAGGTTCACGGCCCACCCGAAGCGGTCGGTGAGACCGCTGCCGACGAGCTTGTAGAACTCCGCCTCGAGGGTCCGGCGCGCCTTTCGTGCGGCCTCGTCCCCCGCGAGCGCGATCGCGAGCCCGGGACGGCCGGCGCCCGCAGCCGCGTGACGGCGGCCATCGGCCCCGAACCGCTTGCCCAGTCCTTCGGCAATCTCCGCCGTCGGGACGAGCCGCAGGGGCAGCGGCACCAGGCGCGAGCGGATCGTCTCGAGCAGCCGTGCCGGAGTCGGCGTGAGGAGGAGCAGGACGGCGTGGATCGGCGGCTCCTCGAGCGTCTTTAAGAGCGCGACCTCCGCGTGCTCGGAGAGATCGGCCGCGTCGTCGATGATGACGACCCGCCACCTTCCCTCGAGGGGTCGGAGCGCAAGGTCCTGCTGCATCTCGCGGATCTGCTCGATCGCGATGAACTTCTTGTCGGAATCCTTGTCGAGATCGACGAGCCTGGTGACGAGGCGAACGTCGGGATGGGTGAAGTGCTCGACTTTGCGGCACGCAAGACAGATCCCGCAGCCGCCGGCGCTTCGTGGCTCGGCGGTGCAGAGAAGCGTCTGCGCCAGCCGGATCGCCACCGTTCGCTTGCCGATCGACCGCGGGCCGCTGAGCTCGTACGCATGGGCCACGTCACCGTCGAGAGCTTTCTCGCCCAGACGAGCGAGGAGGCGACGCTGCCCGATCACATCACGCACTCGGGTCGGACGATTCTATCGGCTCGCGGCTCGCTCCCGCGCCGCTTCGTAGGCGCGCTCGGTCCGCTCGGCCACGAGATCCCAGGTCCACTTTTCCTGAAGCCGGAAGCGCCCCGATTCGCCCATCCGTCGCGCGCGGGTCGTGTCGCCGAGGAGGGTCAGGATCGCGCGCGCGATCGCGTCGGGCTCCTGAGCCACGACGAGGCCGTCGACGCCGTCGCGGACCACCTCGCGAAGCGCAGGGATGTCGCCGGCGATCACGGGCCGCCAGGCGTACCAGGCCTCGAGGTAGGTGTGCCCGAACGTCTCGTGGATCGACGGCATCGCGAAGATCGTCGCGCGCGCGTACGCCTCAGCCTTCTCGGCCTCGCTCACGATGCCGCGATCGATCCAACGTTCGTCCTTGAAGCGTCGCTCGAACCGCGCGGTCCACGCGTTCTGGCCGATCGCTACGAACCGCGCCTCGGGTCGAGATCGCCACACGATCTTCGCGGCGTCGCGGAGCGCGTGATAACCCTTGTAACGCTCCTTGCGGCCGACGAACAGCACCGTCGCCGGGTCCATCGGCACTTCGGGTAGCCAATCGATGATCGGCCCCACTCCGGTGACGTGCGCATGGCGCACGCGCCGTGACGCGTACCACTCCGACTCCCACTTCGTCAGAGCGATGACCGCGTCATCGCGGCGGTAGCGCGCGATGTCGGCGGTCGATGTGCCGGAGAAGCGCTGACCTGGATGCACGAGAGGCGTCTCGACGAAGGCGGCGCCGGCCGCGCGCGCGGCGCGCTCGAGCGGCGCGGACCACTCGCGCGCGATCGAGTGGACGACATGGGCCCCCGCGACGGCGTGCTCGAGGTCCGCGCCGGCCACGAGCGACGTCGGAAGAATCCCATCGAGCGCGGCGCCCGCGCGCCCGCCGCGAACGGGGAGGAAAAGAAAGCGGACGCCCTCGTGTCGCAGCTCGACGGGGCCGGGCGGGGCGCTGTATACGTCGAGCGGTATGCCTGGCCGGCGCCACGCCGGTCGGAGACCAACGAGTGTCACGTCGTGGTGGCGCTTTGCCAAAGCCCGGGCCAGGGCGCGCGCCTGCGCCTCGGAGCCTCCGACCGTCGACAGGAGCTTCTTCGCGATAACGACGCGCATGGCGTCGCGAAATCTAGGCGAGCGCCTCGCCGACGTCAGCGTGGGCGTGAGCAAGCGCTCGGGCGTACGCCTCCTCGACGCGGTCGATCACGAGGTCCCAGTCCCACTTTTCGCGCAGCTTGGCCGAGCCCGCTCGCCCCATCGCGGATCGGAGCTCCGGGTCGTCGAGGAGCCGCTGGATGGCGCCCGCGACGTCGTCGGCGCGCTGTCGGACGCAGAAGCCGTCGACGCCGTGCGCGATCACCTCGCGCAGCGGAGGGATGTCGCCGCCCACGACCGGCCGCTCGTGCAGCCAGGCCTCGAGATAGCCGATTCCGAAGGTCTCGTGCAGAGACGGCATCGCGAAGACGTCGCACGCGTCGAGTGCGGCGGATTTCTCGGTGCCGCTGGCGCGCTCGATGTCGACAATGCGCTCGTCTGCGTATCGGGCGAACTCGTCGAAGAAGCTCGAGTAAAACCCCGGGATACCGATGAATACGAAGCGCGTATCCGGATGCCGCCGCCACACGAGCTCCGCTGCGTCGAGCAGGTGGATATATCCCTTGTAGCGCTCCTTGCGTCCGATGTAGAGGACGAGCGGAGCGTCGGCGGGAATGCCGTGCGCGGCGCGGAACGCGAGACCGTCGCGCGACCGGACCGCGTTCGGTCCCATGCCGGTCGTGACGATCTGCGCGGCGTCGACGCCTTCGCTCGCGAACCAGCCTTTTTCCCAGTCGGTCATCGTCGTAATCGCATCGGCGCGGCGGTAGCGCGCGAAGTCGCTCGGCGTATCGCCGCCGTGGAATTGGCCGGGATGCGCGAGCGGCGTCAGGACGATCGGAGTTCCGAGCGCCTCGGCCACCTCGAGTGAGCTGTCGAGGTACTCGCGGCCGATGTTGTGGATGATCTCGCGGTCCTCCGCGTACCACTCGAGCACGTCGGTGCGCATAAGGTCGACGAGCGTCGACGCGTCGGCCACGCTTCCAAGGAACCCACCGCGCGGTTTGACCTGCACGACCTCGACGCCTTCGTTCGTGAAGACGCGGCGGTCGTCGAAGGCCTGCGCGCAGACGACGCGGACGTCGTGCCCGCGAGCGGCGAGGCGCGTGGCGAACTGGTACGCGAGGCTTTCGGATCCGCCGACGCGCGCATACGCACGCTTTGTAAAGAGGAGCTTCATTGCGGAAGGGTGAGACGCAAGTCGCGTGCTAGGACGCGACGGCGCTTTCGTCCAGACCGATGAACTTGGACCAGGTGCGCTCGCCGGCGCGCACATATGACGAATAGAGGTACTGCGGAGTGGCCGGAGGCCGCACCGGCAGACGGCGCAGCGTCATGCGTGCTTCGGCGAGCGTGCGCCCGCCCTTTCGGTGGTTGCACGACTTGCAGGCAGCCACGACGTTCTCCCAGACATGCTGACCGCCACGATGACGAGGGATCACGTGATCCAGCGTGAGGTCATGCCCGCGCCGCCCGCAGTACTGACAGGTGTGGTCGTCACGTACGAGAACTTCCTTGCGCGTCATCTTCACGACCGGGCGCGGACGCTTCACGTGATAGGCGAGGCGGATGACCGACGGCGATGGGAACGAGAGGCGCTCGCTGGTAACGAGGTGGCCGTTCTGCTCCACGACGCTCGCCTTCTCTTTGGCGAGGAGGACCACCGCTCGGCGCACGTTGCACACGTTGAGCGGCTGAAAGTCGAGGTTTAGTACAAGGACGTTCGCGTCTACTACGCCCATGTTCCGATTCTAGGGTCAGCGCGGTACGATTGGCGTTCCGATGGCCTCTCAGTCCACACCCGACAAGAACGGCTCCAAGAGCACTTGGACCCTGAAAACAGGGCTCGCCCAGATGCTCAAGGGCGGTGTGATCATGGACGTCGTCACCGTCGAGCACGCCAAGATCGCCGAGGACGCGGGAGCCGTTGCGGTCATGGCGCTCGAGCGGGTTCCGGCCGACATCCGCGCAGCCGGTGGTGTCGCCCGGATGAGCGACCCCGAGATGATCCACGCGATCATGGAGGCGGTCACCATCCCGGTGATGGCCAAGGCGCGCATCGGCCACTTCGTCGAGGCCCAGGTCCTGGAGGCTATCGGCGTCGATTACGTCGACGAGAGCGAGGTCCTGACGCCGGCCGATCTGAAATTTCACATCGACAAGCACGCCTTCAAAGTGCCCTTCGTCTGCGGCGCGCGCGAGCTCGGTGAGGCGCTGCGCCGGATCCACGAGGGCGCGGCGATGATCCGGAGCAAAGGCGAGGCCGGCACCGGGAACATCGTCGAGGCCGTGACTCACATCCGCGCGATCACCGAAGGGATCATGCAGCTCACCGAGCTTGGTCCGGACGCGCTTGAAAAGAAGGCCGACGAGTACCGAGTGCCCCTCGAGCTCGTCCAACAGGTTGCCAAGGACGGGAAGCTTCCGGTCGTCTTGTTCTGCGCCGGCGGTATCGCGACGCCCGCCGACGCCGCACTGATGATGCAGCTCGGCGCCGAAGGAAACTTCGTCGGCTCCGGCATCTTCAAGTCCGCGGATCCGGCGCGCCGCGCGAAGGCGATCGTCGAAGCGACTACGCACTTCCGCGACGCGAAGCTCGTCGCCGAGGTGTCGCGCGGTCTCGGTGAGGCGATGCGCGGCCTTTCGCTCGATTCGATCCCGGCCCCAGAACGACTTGCAGTCCGCGGTTGGTGATCGCCGCCCGCTGACCGCGCGCGTCGGTGTTCTCGGTCTTCAGGGCGACTTCGCGGAGCATCTCGCGACCCTCGATCGACTCGGTGCGGAAGGCGTCGACGTCCGGCGACCCGAGCAACTCGATGACATCGACGCATTGATCATCCCCGGCGGCGAGAGCACCACGATCGGGAAGCTCGCAAGCCAGTACGGGATCATCGACAAGCTCAAGGACCGCGTCGCCGAGGGCATGCCGGTGTGGGGCACCTGCGCCGGCGCGATCTTCATCGCAAAGGACGTCCCCGGCCATCCGCACCCGCTCGCCTCGCTGATGGACATGACGGTGGAACGGAACGCCTTCGGCCGTCAGCTCGACTCGTTCGAAGCGGACCTCGACGTGAAGCAGCTCGGCGAGGAACCGTTCCACGCTGTGTTCATTCGCGCGCCGCGGATCAGCCGCGTCGGGCCCGGCGTCGATGTTCTTGCGCGCCTGGCCGACGGCACCGTCGTTGCCGCGCGGCAGGGCCGGCTCCTGGCAACGAGCTTTCACCCGGAGCTCACGCACGACGACCGCTTTCATCGGTACTTTCTCTCGCTCGGAAAGAGCTAATGCCGGCGAGAGCGGCGACACCGCTCGACCTGCGGCGCGTCTCCGCGCTTCTCGCAAGCTCGCTGCGCGAGCCGAGCGGGATCATGGCGTCGGCGCTCCCGGTTCCGCTGGCGGCGGGCGCGGTGTCGAGCTGGACGCGCCTTCTTCCCGGCCTCGTCGGTCTGCGCGGCCGCCTTCGCGTCTTCCTCGAGGAATACCGCGGACAGCTGCGCTCGAGCGCGCTCGTCTACGACGGGAGCCGCCCCGAGTGGGTCGTCTTGATCCTTGCCGCGCTCCAGCAACCGGGCGGAGCCGACAGCGCGTTCCGCCTCTTGTCGGGGATCAGCGGGGCTGCCGCGCGCGCCGGGATGCATCGCATTTTCGCCGCGGTGCCGGACGAAGCGCTCGCGCGAGAGACGTTCTTTCAGGCGGGCTTCTACTCGTACACGCGCGAGACCTGGTACGTCGCCGCGCGAACGGCAGTCATGGCGCCGGTCCCGCGGCTCGCCGCTCGCGAAGCCACCGGACGTGACGCGCACGATCTCTACCGTTTCTACGCGATGACCACACCGCATGCGGTGCAACGCGCGGAGCAGCTTTCGTTCTCTGACTTCGACGTGAGCCGCCGGGGCGGTGCCTACGACCCGCCGCATCTCGTCGGCGGGAACCCGCTCGCGATGCGCTGGCAGTCGGCGCTGATCGAGGGTGAGGAGTCGCGCCTGCGCGCGTTCGCCCTTTCGTTCAGCGGTCTGGAACGCCACCCGCATGTTTGCAAAGTCCGGACGGCCGACGGCAATGTCGACCTCGCGCGCGAGCTCCTGCGCGCGACGGCGCGCGCGCTTCCCGCCGGGAAGCCGGTGACCTCGCCGGTGCGGTCGTACGAGGAGCATGTCGCGCGGGCGCTCCTCGCCGAGGGGTTTCGCGAGTTCGCCACCTCGATGCTGTTCACGAAGGAGCTCGCCGAACGGGTCGAGGAGCGTGTCTTCGCCCCAGCGGTCGTGCGTTGAGCGAGCCGAACGTCCTGCCGACTCGCGAGGGATACGACCGCTGGGCCGCGACGTACGACACGATGGGCAACTGGCTTCTTGATCTTGAGGAGCCCGAGGTCGACCGCGCGCTCGGTGCGGTGAAGGACCTCGACGTCCTCGACGTCGGCGCGGGCACGGGACGGCACGCGCTTCGCATCGCCGAGAGCGGCGCACGTGTCACTGCGGTGGACTTCTCGAAGGAGATGCTCGCGAAGGCGCGTCAGAAATCTGGTGCGGATCGCGTGCGCTGGCTCGTCCACGATGTCGCGGGGCCACTGCCTTTCGAAGCGAGTTCGTTCGATCGGGTTCTCTCAGCCCTCGTCCTCGAGCACATCCCCGTCGATGATCTGGCGTCCTTTTTTCGCGACCTCGGCCGGGTCGTGCGGGATGACGGCGTAATCGTCGTCACGGCCATGCATCCGGCTATGTTCCTCAAAGGTGTGAGCGCGAACTTTCGCGACGAAAACGGCGAAGTTCGCCCGCGGTCGTACGTCGCCGCGCTCTCGGATTACGTCATGGGAGCTCTTCGGGCCGGCCTCGTCATCGCCAGCCTCGCCGAGCGCTCCGTGAACGAAGGGCTGGCGGCGCGAAACGAGCGCTCGCGTAAGTGGCTGGGCTGGCCCGCGCTCTTTGTGATGACGCTGCGGCGCGCTCCTCGCTAGACACTTTTCGGCCCCGGTCGCGCGGGTATGCTCTTTGGAGTTACGAGTTTCATGCGTGACCGCCCGCTTCGACGGTCGATGCAATGACCAGAGAGTTGCTCGCGACAGACGAGCTCGACGCCATCCTTCATGCCCTCCCTCCGGAGCTGGTCCAGCGGGTCCGCGGCCTCGACGCATTGGACGGCCTTCTCGAGATCGTGATGGACCTGGGGCGCTTGCCAGAGGCTCGCTTCGCCGGCCGCGAGGAGACCCTTTCCGAGCACGAGGTGACCGCCGAGGACATCGCCTTCGTGATCTCCCGCATCGGACAGTTCGGCGGGGACAACCGCGCTGGCATCGAGCGGACCCTTCACCGCATCAGCGCGCTTCGCAACCGTGCCGGTAAGGTCGTCGGGCTCACGCTGCGAGTCGGACGCGCGGTCTACGGAACGATGGAGATCATCCGCGACGTCGTCGAGGCTGGGCGCAGCATCCTGCTCCTCGGTCGTCCCGGCGTCGGCAAGACGACCCTGCTTCGAGAGGTCGCGCGAGTGCTCGCGGACGAGATGGGAAAGCGCGTCGTCATCGTGGACACCTCGAACGAGATCGCGGGCGACGGCGACATCCCGCATCCGGGCATTGGCCGCGCGCGTCGCATGCAGGTCGCCGCGCCATCGCTGCAGCACGCCGTGATGATCGAGGCCGTCGAGAACCACATGCCCGAGGTCGTCGTCATCGACGAGATCGGCACGGAGCAGGAAGCCGGCGCCGCCCGGACCATCGCCGAGCGTGGTGTCCAACTCATCGCCACCGCTCATGGGAACACCCTCGAGAACCTGATGCTGAACCCGACACTCTCCGATCTCGTCGGCGGCGTGCAGACGGTCACGCTCGGTGACGAGGAGGCTCGCCGCCGCGGGACTCAGAAGAGCGTGCTCGAGCGCAAGGCGCCGCCAACGTTCCAGACGCTCGTCGAGATCCAGGCCTATCAGCGCGTCGCGCTTTATCAGGACGTCGCGCAAACGGTCGACGCCATCCTGCTCGGACAGCCGGTCGCACCGGAGATCCGGTCGCGGGACTCGTCGGGCGAGCTCTCCGTCGTCACGTCGACGCCCTCGCGGATGCCCGCAGACGTGATGGAGCGGCGAACCACGCCACGCCTCGCGACGAACGGTGGACGCGAGACCGTGAAGGTCTATCCCTTCGGGCTCTCCTGGTCGCGCGTCGAGGAAGCCTCGCGCGGGCTCGGCCTTCCCGTGGCGATCGTTCGCGAGCCCGAGGACGCCGACGTTGTGATCACGCTCAAGAATTACTACCGCCGCAAGACCCCGCGTCTTCGCAACGCCGAGTCGTCGGGCGTTCCCATCTACATCGCGCGCTCGAACTCATCCACGCAAATCGCGAGCGCTCTCGCATCGGTGATCGAGCTCCGCCGGGGCCCCGAGGACAAAGCGCTCGAGGAGGCCCGCGACGGGATCGAGCAGGTCGTCGGCGGTCAGTCCGACGAGGTCGAGCTCGCGCCACAAAGCGCGTACGTCCGCAAGCTTCAGCACGAGCTCGTCGAGCGCGCGAATCTCAGCTCACGCAGCAGCGGGCACGAGCCCTTCCGGCGCGTTCAGATATATCGGTGAGCGGCGTCTTCCTCTCGTTCGAGGGCGGAGAGGCGGCCGGAAAATCCGTTCAGGCCGCTCGACTTGCTGAGAGCCTCGGCGCCGCGGGTCGCGACGTGCTTCTCACGCGGGAGCCCGGTGGGACGCCGTTTGCAGAGCGGGTCCGCGACGTACTCCTCCACGCGCGTGATGTTGACCTCACACCCGAGGCCCAAGCACTGCTCTTCTCGGCGGCCCGCGCGCAGCACACCCGTGATGTCATCCGCCCGGCGCTCGCCGCCGGGAAGGTCGTCGTCGCTGACCGATACTTCGACTCGACCCTTGCGTATCAGGGTTACGGCCTCGGTGCTGACCTCGAAGGGCTGCGCGCGATGACGCGTTTCGCGGTCGGCTCGCTCGCGCCAGAACGTACGTTCCTCATCGACGTACCCGTCGGGGTGACCCTTGCGCGCCTTGGGTCGCGATCGGGCGGCGCCCGATGGGACCGTTTCCACGGTGACGATCGCCCGTTCTACGAGCGCGTCCGCGAAGGCTACCTCCGGCTCGCGGCAGCCGAACCGGGCCGCTTTGTGGTGGTCGACGGTGACCGTCCCGAAGAGGTGGTGGCCGCGGACATCCGCCGCCAGGTCGATCAGCTTCTGGGCCTACCGGCCTAGCGACGGATGCCGCGTGGCGAAGGGTGAGGCAACTTTGCTGGAGGCGAGCTGTGCGCGCATCGCCAGAAATGACCAATCTGGGTTGACCATCCAAATGGGGTCGGAATTGGCGCGGGGTATAGTCGCCGCCCGATGAAGCTGGTGGTCGCGATCGTGCATCCGGAGGACGCGGGCGCGCTTGTCGATGCGCTCACCGACAAGGACTTCCGCGTGACGCGGCTGCATTCCCAGGGCGGCTTCCTCAAGCAGTCCCATGCGACGATCCTCGCCGGCGTCGAGGAGGCCCAGGTCGACGACGTGATCGCCACGATCCGCGAGACCTGTCACGCGCGCAGTCAATTCATCAATCCCATGCCACCGATCATGGAACCAGGTGAGTTCTACATGCCGTATCCCGTCGAGGTGACCTTCGGTGGTGCGACTGTGTTTGTTATGGACGTGGCTAGGTACGAGAGGATCTAGTTCCGACCACCGTCATCGTCGATAACGCGCCTCGCTAATGATTCAAACGATTTGGCGAATCCTGGCGATGCACCGACAGCGGACCCTGACGATCTTGGCTGTCCGTGCGCATCTTCATCGCCTTCGGCGTGATCAGCTCAGTTTCGGGCTAGATCCCTCGAGATCTTCGAGCTTCATCGCCGCTTCCGTGCGATTCGCCGCGCCCAGCTTCACCCGGGCGTTCGCAAGGTGGCGGGCGATTGTGTGCTGACTCAGGCTGAGCCGCTCCGCGATCTCGCGGTTTGTCGCACCTGTGGCTGCGATTTGTAAGACCTCGATTTCCCTTTCACTAAGGCCGGTCCGTCTGCGACGTTGCGACACGAGGCGTGCGCGCCTGCCAAGATCGTCGTTACGCCTAGCGAGACGAGCGAGTAACTCGTCAGCCCGGGTCGTGCCGAGTGTTCCGAGCGCTTCGACGGCCGCAAGGCGCGCCGGAAGCGGCGCAGCGGTGTCGTCGACATGACGCACCGAGACTTCGAGCAGGATGTTCGGACGGCCGGCCGCCGAAGCAAGCTCGACGATCGCCTGACTACGCACGCCCAGAGACGCCACCCCAAGCGCCGCGTCGGCAGCGACTTCGGCGGGCACGAGGGGCGGCCGACGCCACCCCGTCGCCTCAAGGAGGAGCGCCAGCCAGCGCGCGACTCGAGCGTTCGGATTAACCGCGGCCATCCACGTGAGAGCGGCGACTTGGGCCCAGCGATTGCCGGCCCTGCGCGCGAGCGCTTCGGCGGCCGCCAGGTCAGCAGGTTTCCTCGAGGCGATCCCCGCGAGTAGTTGCGGCAACACACGAAGGCCGACCCCAGCACGGTCCGCCTGCGCGCGGAGCCCGGGTAGCTCGGGGTGTTTATCTCCGGATCTCTTCATCGATTCGGCGGCCACGCGCCACGCGTGCGATGCGAGCTGCGCGCGGGCCGATCCGAGCCCGGCGGCTATTCGCTCGGCGATCCTGGCGGACGTTAAGAAGGTGTCTCCACTGACGACCGCAAGCAGGGGCATTAGGTGAAGGAGGGCTTGCCACGCGCCGAGTGGAGACAGGCCGGTCGGCTTCGCAAGATCCGAGAGAAGTCGAAGATTCGCCGCGCGTTCGTCGCCGAGAGCGACCGCGATTAACTCCTCCAGATCAAGTGCGCAGAATCGAAGCGGCTCGTTCACGTCGCCGAGACGCGGTGCCTCCAGGGCGAACGCCATGGCCGTGGGCAATCGCCCCGCCTGTACCTCCGCGAACGCCATGCTCACGGCATCTTGCAGTCGACGTTGGCGGATATGACGTCCAGCGGGCACGTCAAGTCGCGCCCACACCCGCTCGATGGCCTGAAAGCTCAACATCGCGCGCGCCCACCGCCGATAGCCACCGACCATCTGGCTCAATTGGTACTCGTAAGGCGCGAAGAGCATCGCGTACGGGGACGCAGGATCTTCCGGCGCGACTTGATTGAGGGGAGCCAAAAGCACATCTCGCATGCCGAAGAGCTGGATCGGCTCGATGGGGCTGCCGGCTAGACATCGCCGAAGCCCGTCCCAGTCGCCGTGGTCGATCGACGCAGCGGCGCGGTAGCTGTCGAAGAGCGCATCGGTGCCCACCGGAAGGTCCATGACGAGCTGCAACAAAGCACGTCCATACACGCCGTCGGTGGTGATGCCATCCATGACGCTGCCGAGCTGCGCGCGAACTGTCGGCCAATCGCATTGGTCCATGGCGTCGACGAGCGCCTTCGGAAGAGCATCACGCGCGACGGGAGCCCAGAGATCGACATAGCCGGCTGGCTGCGTCGCGACTGCAGGCAACCTAAGCCAAGCCTCGGAGTTCGAGAGCCCCGATGGCGATGTGGGCGCGCCCAGAGGCAGGGCCAGATAGGTCCCGATCTCCGACTGACGGACCCAAATCGACAGTCGCGAAGGCGCCTGCCGCGCTCCCCACGAGACGGCATGGTAGGCGGCCGCGCCCAGCGAGTGCCCCGCAGGCCGGTCGGACCGTCAAGCCGTCGAGTCGCCGTTTCGGCGGAGTATCGATTCCGGTCGCGGCCTTAAGGGGTTGGTCTGACCAGCCGACTTAGAAGGCACACGAAAGGCACACGAGGCAAAGGGAGGCTGACCATGCGTCGTTTGATTGCCGCGATCGTTGCCCTGGCTGCGTTGGTCCTTGGCGGTGGCGCTGGCTACTCCGGCTTCTAGCAGCCCGCCAGAACGAACTTCATCGAGACGTTGCGTGCGGAGAGAGGGCCTATCTGGTCCTCTCTTAGCTGTATTTGACCGGACTTAGCGAACTAACTCACTAACTCCCTCACTTATCCTCCACCCCGTGCGGCCTGAACCAATACCTCCGAACCTCAGAACTCTCGTCATCGGGGTCATTAGCGCAGGGGTAATCGTTCTCTTTCGCGCCACTGTCCCGATTCCCTCCGACGTAGATCTCAGCCGGGTTGTGTTTTGGACGCTCATAGCGCTCACGACGGCAGCGTTCCCAGTGCGACTTCCCGGCGGGGTCGTAGCCGGAATCACGACCGCTCCGATCATCGCCGCGATTTTCGACACTCAGTTGGCCAACCCCCTGGCAGTGTGCTGGATCGCCCTTATCGGGACCACAGAACTTCGCGACCTCCGCCGCCAGATCGCTTGGTACGGAACGCTGTACAACCGGTTCGCTTATGTCTTGGCAGCTTTCGCCGGATGGGTCGTCTTCAATCTCGTCCAACCGTTACTTCAGACAGGCGAACCTTTCAGTACCGTCGCCCTAATCGTCTTTGTCGGATTCGCATTCAGCGTCACAAACATGTTCCTCGCGGTGACGGCCGCCAGTCTGCGAACGAAATCGCCCATGGCCCGAATTTGGGCCTTGAGCGTAAGCAACACTCTCTTTGGAACGATCGCGCTGGTCTTCTTGGGTTGGCTCATGGCAGAGGTGGCTATCAAAGTGGGACTTTGGGCAACCGTCCTCTTCATGGTTCCTCTGCTGCTGGCGCGCTACTCATTCACGAAATATGCCGAGACCCGGGCAATGTTCCTCGGCACAGTGAGCGCCCTCTCGCAAGCGATCGACGCCAAGGATGGATTTACTCGTGGTCACGCGGACCGTGTATCTCGAATCGCCGGGGCCATCGCGCGGGAAATGGGGTTGTCCGAGCGACTCATCGAAGAAATCGAGCTCGCCGGAATGCTCCACGACATCGGCAAGATCGGCGTTGAGGACCAAATATTGATGAAGCCTGCACGCCTCGATCCGCACGAGCAGGAATTGATGCGGCGCCATCCGATTTACGGTGCATCAATTCTCGAACCGTCCGAATCGCTCCGGCCGCTGGTACCCCTGGTCTTGCACCACCACGAAAACTTTGACGGCAGTGGCTATCCGGAAGGAAGAAAGGGCGAGGACATTCCCTTGGGGTCTCGCATCATCATCGTCGCCGATGCTTATGAGGCAATGACTTCCGACCGCATATATCGGAAAGCGATCGGTCACGAACGGGCGATGGAGCAACTGAATCGCTACAAGGGAATTCAGTTCGATCCACAGGTTGTGCGGGCGCTCGACACCCTCATCGAGAAGCGAGGCGCCGGAGCTTTCGAGTTAAGCGCGCTGCCTCCCATCAACTACGAGACGCTTGCCGAGCTGCGCAAACGACTGGCGCGCGAGCCCATGGCTCGCGATGCCCATGCTGGTTAGTGGGCTCGTAGCAGGCTTCGTCCTCGGTTTAGCGACGGGCGGGAACTGGCGCAACTTTCAGAACTTCGACCTCAAACTTTGGCCAGGGCTCCTTGCTGGCGTCACCGCAAGAGTTGCAGCCCCTTTCGTCGGTGGATTGGCTCTCGCTACGTCGCTCGCTGGTCTGACGCTCGTCGCCCTCGTGGCGTTCGTTAATCGAGGTCTGGCGGGTGCGTGGCTCATTGGGCTCGGCTCCCTGCTCAACGCGATTGTCACATTCGCTAACGCGGGCATGCCGGTAGATCCCATTGCGCTGGTCGCGGCGGGCAAGCCGGCGCCTTCGGATGGCTTGCATGTACTTCTCGGACCTGACACCCGGCTCCCGTTCCTGGCCGACGTTCTGCTGGCTCCTGTCGTGAACAACATCTACAGCGTTGGAGACGTTCTACTTGCGATCGGCGGTTTCTGGATGGCATTCCGCGTCCTGAAGCAACGATGAGCACAGGGACACGGGTCTCTGCCCTCGAGCTGATTCGATCGCCGAACTTCGGTGCTCTCTGGCTAGCGCAGGTTGCCAGCAAGTTCGGTGACCCGATCACCCTTATTGGTCTCACCTATGTCAGCTACGTCCGGACCCACTCCGCACTCATTACTGCGCTTGCGGTCGTCATGGCGACGATTCCGAACGCTCTCTTCGGCGTATTCGGAGGCGTCCTCGCTGATGCGGTCGGCCACCGACGGTCGATGATCATCTGCGATTTAGCACGGTTCGCCCTGGTCGGCACTGTTCCTATCACCTTGGTTCTGGGTTTCCCCTTGATCGCTCCGTACGCATTGGTGTTCGCGGCTGCGGCGTGTGGTGCAATCTTCAATCCCGCTCGGCTGGCTCTCCTTCCGCGAGTGGTCACTGCGCACGAGCTCCCGAGCGCGAACGCGCTCACCTACTCCAGTGATCGGGCGGTCGAGGTGCTCGGCGCCCTGGCTGCCGGAATCCTGGTGGCGTCAATGGGAGAACGCGCCTTCTACGTCGACGCCTTGACGTTTCTGATCTCGGCTGCGCTTCTCTTGCGTGTCGAGGCCAACGAAGATCGGCGACGTCTTGCTTTTCGTGCCATGGGGCATGAGGCCCTTGGAGGCCTGCGATTCTTGTGGCGTCACACCGTTCTCCGGGCGAACACGCTGTTTTCGTTGGCTTGCCAACTGTCGCTACCAGTGGTCGCTAGCCTCGCTCCATCGCTCATCTTTCAACGTTTCGCCGCCGGAAATGCGGAGCTGGCGGCATCCGAGTTCGGAATCGCGGAGGGTGCGATCGCGGCCGGCGCGGTCGCGAGTGGTCTTCTAATCGCTCCAGCGCTCGCTCGCATACCTAAGGGTCGCCTTCTTCTTATGGGTTTTGCGACCTACGGAGTGGTGTTAATCGCCCTTGCGGTCGCGCCCACGTTCGAAGTCGCCGTTGTCCTCTTCGCCCTTGGTGGCGTGGTGAACGTCCTCTTCTACGTGTCCAATGTCACGATCTCGCAGGAACTGACACCGCCGGATCTTCGAGCGCGCGTGTTCGGGGCACGAATCGCTCTGCTAAATCTGAGCTGGCTCCCAGTGATAGTCGCGAGTGGCGCCTTGGCTGACCTGGTTAGCGTCCCGGTTCTAATCGCGCTCGCTGGGGCCGTCACGCTCGCATGCGCGGTTGTTGGGGCCTTCATTCCGATAGTTCGCCAGGTGGCCTGAGCGCCGACCGTACGAGTGCCCTGATGGCCTTCCGGTTTGACATGTACGGTCATCGGCACACAAAATGGTCTGGCCGCACGAGGAAGGTCATCCAGGAGCCAATCTTTAGCTCTCGTAGGAAGGAAGCGTACGGAAAGTGGCGCAAAGAACGATTCTCGTCGCGGATGACGATGCCTCAATTCGCTCGCTTCTCAAGCAACTGCTGTCCGATGAGGGGTACAGCGTCGTCGAGGCGACGACCGGCACCGAGGTCGTCGAGAAGGTCAAGGACACCAATCCGGACCTTGTGATCATGGATGTCCGGATGCCGGAGCTCGACGGCATCGAGGCGCTCTCCAAGCTCAAGGTGAGCTCCCCGAAGACCAGCGTTCTCATCATGACCGCGTTCGGTTCGTCCAATAACGCCATCCGCGCGATGGAGCTCGGCGCGTTCGACTACATCACCAAGCCTTTCGAGCTCGACAAGATCAGTCACACGGTCAAGCGGGTCATCGAGTACCGCGATCTCACGAGCGAGGTCCAGGTACTCCGCGACGAGATCAGCTCGCTCGTTCAGACCGAGCGGATCGTCGGCAACTCGCCCGCGATGCAAGAGGTTTACAAGACGGTCGGAAAGGTCGCGAAGGCGGACGCGACGGTCCTCATCACCGGCGAATCAGGCACCGGCAAGGAGCTCGTAGCGGAGGCTCTTCACTACAACTCCAACCGCCGCTCCGGGCCGATCGTGAAGGTCTCCTGCGCGGCGCTTCCCGAGACCCTTCTCGAGGCAGAGCTCTTCGGCCACGAAAAGGGCTCGTTCACCGGCGCCATGACGCAGCGCCGCGGCCGCTTCGAGATGGCCGACAAAGGCACGATCTTCCTCGACGAAATCGGCGAGATGAGCCTTCCGATGCAGACAAAGCTGCTTCGTGTGCTCCAGGAGCGGAAGATCGAGCGCGTCGGCTCGTCGCTCCCGATAAAGGTCGACATCCGCATCATCTGCGCGACCAACAAAGACCTCCAAAGGCAGGTCGAGCAGCTGAAGTTCCGCGACGATCTTTTCTACCGTCTCAACGTCATCAACATCCATATGCCGCCGCTCCGCGATCGCAAGGAGGACATCCCGGCGCTCGTCGAGCACTTCCTGGCCAAACATCGCTACAGCGCGACGGCGCAGCCGGCCGCGATCAGCGAGGAGGCGCTCAAACGTCTCATGGAATACGAATGGCCCGGAAATGTCCGCGAACTGGAGAACGTCGTCGAGCGCGCGGTCGTCCTCTCTCGCGGTCAGATCATCACGAGCCGCGAGCTGCCATTCGGCGATCACGAGGCCGACGGACACGAGGAAGAGGGCGGCGACGAGGTCTCGGTGGAGAAGTCCTTCTTCAAGAAATCGGTTGCCCAGTTCGAGAAGGACCTCATCATGAAGGCGCTCCGCGACGCCAACGGCAATCGCTCAAAAGCCGCGGAAATGCTGGGTATTTACCGCAGGCTGCTCTACGCGAAGATCAAGGAATACGGCCTCGAGGGATACCCTCCGAAGGGCAGGGCGGCCTGATGTTCGCGCTGCTTCGCACATCGCTTCGTTTCTTCGTCGTCGGTTTTGTCGTGGGCACCCTCTTCGCTCCGCGCTCGGGCGCGGAGACGCGTCAGATGCTCAGCGAGAAGCTCGCGGTCATCGTCAACCAGATCCTCGAGCTCGCGGCCTTGCCGCCGATCGAACCGCGCACCGCGGCGAGGGATGGCGCCGAAGGTCGCGCGCGGCGGACCGGCGCGCGCGGTACGAATGCCCGCTCGTCGTCCTAGGAAGAGCGTCGTCGGACCCATCGTCGTACGCCTCGTCGAAGCGACGGGAAGCTCCACCAAGAGTTGGGACGCCGCGGTTCTCGCGGCGGTAAAGGCGGCGAAAGTGAAGACCCCGGTCGGCGTCGAAGTCGGCCGTCTTTGGGCCGAGCTAGAGGGTCAAAAGCTCTCCAGGTATCACGCCGCGGTCAAGGTGGCGTACCGGGAGGTCCAGCGCTCGCCCGTCCGACCTTCCCGCTAACAGCCAAGTCTCGATATCTGTCCATCTCATTGACACGTGATTTGTGCGCCAACAACACTCGCCATCGGAATACGTCAGGGGAGCAACAACCCGGTGGCGGAGGCTCAAACGCACGACGCGCTCACGCAGGTCTTGATCGCCAACGATGGCGAGGTCCTCGCACGTCTGCGTCTTTCCGCGGCGGAGGCCGCGCGCGTTTGCAATGTCACACCGCGCCAGCTGATCTATTGGACGAAGAAAGGTCTCGTGAAGCCGTCGACCGATGGCGACCACGACTACGACGTCTTCGCGATGGAGAAGGTCATTCGCATCCGGCAAGCGCTCGAGAAGGGGCACTCCCTCGAGAAGGCCGCGCAGCTCGTGCAGCGCGAGATCGGGACCCTGCAGGCCGAGGCCAAGCGGCTCGAGGAGATGGCCCCGGATGCCCTTGAAGACGAGCTCCGCGCTCGTCTCGAGCGGCTCGAATCGCGGATCAACGAGCTCCGGCGCTCCCTTCCCGCCTCTCTCACGATCTCGCGTCTGCGCAAGGCCGTCGCGGTGCTCGCCCGCCTTGACGCGCAGGGCGCCCTCGAGAATTCCCACGCCAACGGGGATTCCGCGAAGGCCGTCGCACTCAGGCTCGGCCGGGCGATCGACGAGCTCGAGCTACTCCTACGCGAGGTACAGCCCGTCGTCGCATAGCTCGCCGGTACGCTTCGTTCGTGCCTGACGCGCTCGCGCTCCTCGCCAACGCCGCCGGCAAGCTCACCCGAGAAGGTCTCCGCGCGACCGGTCGCGGCGCGACCGCACTCCCGGGCCTCGTCGCGCTCACCGTGGATCCCAACTTCATCGGCGCTCTCGCCGCGGAGCTCGAGTACGGCGTCGCGTGCGTTTCCGGCACGAACGGGAAGACCACGACCGCGCGGATGCTCGCGGACATCTCGCGCACCGCGGGGTGGAATCCGATCCACAACCGATCCGGCTCGAACCTCGATCGGGGTGTCGCCGCAACGCTCCTCGAACACACGTCCTGGTCGGGGGAGCCGCGCGGGAACTTCGGTCTCTTCGAGATCGACGAGGCAACGCTTCCCAACGCGGTCGGACGACTGCAGCCGCGCGTGGTCGTCATCACGAACCTCTTTCGCGATCAGATGGATCGCTACTTCGAGCTCGACACTCTCGCAAAGAAGATCGGCGACGCGCTCGCCGCGCTTCCGGCGACCACCACGCTCGTGCTGAACGCCGACGATCCGCTCGTCGCGAACCTCGCGGTGCGCCGCGACGCGAAGACGGTCTTTTTCGGCGTGGACGATCCGAACGTCGGAGGCGTCGTTCCCCAGGCGATCAGCGATGCGACGCGTTGTCCGCGCTGCAAGGCGCCGCTCAAGTACACGCGGGTCGTCCTCGCCCATGTCGGGGAGTGGTCGTGCCCGTCGTGCGGTCTCACTCGTCCGCCACGCGATGTGTCGGCGACGAAGATCCAGCTCGGCGCGGATGGGAGCGAGTTCGCGCTCGCGGGGACGGTCGGAAGCATTTTCGAGTCCGTGCGCATTCCGATCCCGGGCCTCTACAACGCGTACAACGCGCTCGCGGCGCTCGGAGCCGCGCGCGCTCTCGATCTCGGGCTTGCCGAGGCGATCCGCGCGCTCGCGAATTTCCGGCCCGCGTTCGGTCGTCTCGAGACGATCACGCACAAGGGCCGGACGCTTCGGCTCATCCTGGTGAAGAACCCGGCCGGCTTCAACGCGGCCATCGGCGCACTCCTTGAGACCGGGCGTAGCCCGCGTCTTCTGGCCGCGCTCAGCGATCGCGACGCGGACGGCCGCGACGTCTCGTGGATCTGGGACGCCGACTTCGAGGCGCTGACCCCATCCGTCGAACACGCCGTCATCACGGGGCTGCGCGGGCGCGATCTGGCCCTGCGCTTCAAATATGCCGGGCTTGCGAAGGAGCGGATGGAAGTGGTCGACGAGTGGACGGCCGCGATCGAGCGCGCGACGACGCTCGCGCCGGAGGGCGGCGAAGTCGTGGTCCTGGCCACCTATACGGCGATGCAGGCGCTGCGCGCCGTGCTCGCGCGGGCCGGCGCGGCCGTGCCGTTCTGGGACGATTGAGCTGATGGATCTCCACATCGCCCACCTCTACCCGGATCTCATGAACATCTACGGCGACCGCGGCAACGTGATCGCCCTGGGGCAACGCGCGAAGTGGCGCGGGATCGACGTCGAGGTGCGGCCCTACTCGATCGGCGAGTGGGCCGACCCGGAATGGCCGGACGTCTGGTTTTTCGGAGGAGGCCAGGACCAAGGCCAAGACATCGTCGGTGCCGACCTCGCCGGAAAGAATGGCGAGGCGCTGCGCAGGTCTGTCGAAGGCGGCGCAGCGATCCTGTCGGTGTGCGGGGGCTACCAGCTTCTTGGTCATGAGTACATCCCGGAGACCGGGCCATCGATCCCGGGCGTCGGCATCCTCGATGTCAGGACTCGCGCCGGCAAACGGCGCTTCGTGGGCAATTTGCTGGTGGACTCGCCGGACGGACAGCTCATCGGTTTCGAGAATCATTCCGGTCGGACGTATCTCGGATCGGGCGCGAAGCCGCTCGGCACCGTGATCGCGGGAAACGGGAACAACGGCGAGGACAAGACCGAGGGAGCGGTGCAGGGAAAAGTGATCGGCTGCTATTTGCACGGCTCATGTCTCCCGAAGAATCCGTGGCTTGCGGATCGGCTCCTCGTATGGGCGCTCGATCGGCGACATAAGGACACCAAGCTCGATCCGCTCGACGACGCCGACGAGGCGGCCGCGCGGGTCCAGGCCAGCGAGGTGGCTCGCACCAGGACGTAGATCGGTACTGCGGTACCGGCCGCTCGTCCTATCCGACCTGAGCGCGATCTTCTGTTGACTCCGCGGCGTGTTCCGTCGCGTGATCGCTCGCGGGTCCCTCATCGCGTTGGCCCTCCTTTCGGCTGGGGCAATCACAGCGAGCGCGGACGATGGCCGGCCGCCGGTGCCGAGCGGCGCCGGTCATCCTCCGACCTCCAGCTCCGTCCCTCTCACCGAGCTGCGTCCGACGCAGATCCAAACCGCGCCTGTTCCGACGACGACGTCCGAGATCGTTCCGCAGACCGAGATCTTGGGCGCGCCGGCGCACAAGAAGGAGCTCGTCCTTTTCGTGGGCGGCTACGGCTCGCGGCCGAACGACGGCGCCTTCGACGATCTCGCTGCGCGCTTCCCGGCCGACCAGTACGTGGTGCGAAGACTCGGCGACGATCCACGCTTTCCGTACGACACCTATGGGAGCGTCGATGCGAACGCCCAGATCCTGACGAACGAGATACGGAGCATTGGCGGCGACTACTCGGCGGTGAACATCGTCTCCCATTCGATGGGCGGCGTTGTCACGGACCGAGCGTTCGCGAGCGGCCTCTCCGCTGGCGACGGAGTGCGGACGTTCGTCGCCATCGCCGGCCCACACAGCGGCGCTGATTACGCCCGCGCACCGGCGTTCCTGCTTCCGATCATCGGACCCGTCGAGAACATCGTCCGAACGGTCGGGGTCGTGGCCGCGCGCGATCCGGTGAGCGACGCGATCCGTGACATCGCCGCGGCGCGGCCCATCCCCGCGCCGGCCGGCGTCGCCAGGGTCGACGTGAGCCTTGCGACGGATGGACTGGTCAACCAGTTCGACGCTCGCGATCCTGGGGTCCCGCAGCGGATCTTCCTCCCGGCCAGCCTGCGCGAGCTCGTCGACGGACACGGAGGCAGCCTGGTCAACCATCAGATCGCCGATCTCGTCGCGGAGACCGTTCGGAGGCACGAGGTTCCGCCAGACCGCCGCGATCCGTTCACGCGCCTCGTCGCGCCGATCCTCTGGGATCAGGAGACCCGGTTGTGGCGGCGCTTTCTGCTCGTCGCATCGCTCGCTGCGGTCTGTCTGTATCTCGCCCGCTGGGTGCCGTTCTGCCGCAAAGCGATCGACGGGTTCAACGCCTGGTGCGGTCGGATCGTGCGTTCGCTCGGTCGATGAAGGGCGAGCGCGGGCAGGCGATCGTCGAGTTCGCTCTCGTCGTGCCTCTCCTGCTCGTCGTGATCCTGGGAGTCGTGCTCGTCGCCGAGATCGGCGTGGCGCGTCTTGCGCTCGAGCATGCCGCGGCCGAAGCGGCGCGCACCGGATCCTTGACAAACGACGACGATCTCGTCCGCGGCACCGTGGCCGCCGCAGTCGCACCGCTCGATGCGTCGTTGGTGAAGGTGGTCATCGAACCGACGTCGAGCGAAAGTCCGCGGTCCTCGGCGCCACGCGGATCGCTCCTTCGCGTTCGGCTGCGCTACGCGATTCCGGTCCCACTCGGATTCGTCGGGCTTCCGCGGTTGATCGTCGAGGGAGCGGCTGCCCGGCGGATCGAGTGGACGCCGTGACCGACGAGCGTGGCCAGGCGATCCTGGCCGTTGTCGTCGCGCTCGGCATCGCGGCCACCGCGATCGTCGGTCTCCGCGCCGCCCAGGAGCGAATCGTCGCCGGTGCCCATGCGCAGCGTGCGGGCGAGGCGGCCGTCGAGGCGGCAGCGCAAGCTGTGGCAGACGTCTACGCGACGCGACCAGCCGGCGCGAAGGAGCTCGTGCTGGATCCACGCATTCTCGAAACGGCACGCGTCGCGGCCGAAGAGCTCGCACGCGAGAACGGAGCCAGCGGCGTTGAGCGCCTAGAGCTCGCGTGCGTCGGCGATCGGATCGAAGCGCGACTCGTGCTCGGCGGTTACGCCCAACACGCTGGCTTCAGGGCTTCCGAATGCTCCCTGCCCTGACCTTCACGCCAAAGCGGTTCGCGATCCGTCGGCGCCGCCTTCTTCTCGCGACCGGCGGGTCGATGTTGCTCGTTGCGTCGATCCTCTCGACGTTCCTGGCGTCGCCGCATTCGACGGACGAGGAGGCGGCGAGCACGTCTCTGGCACAGCGTCTTTCGATGTCAACGTGGGCGCTCGCGGTTCCGACGGCGTGGCTCGCGGCGCCGCTGGCCGAGGTTCGTAGCGGCGACAGCGTCGACCTGCTCGCCGTTCGCACCGGTGACCGTCCTCTCGCGGTCGCGATCGCCGCCGACCTTCGTGTCATGACCTCGGACGAGCGTTCGATCGTCTTCGAGGTCGACGAGGACAGCGCTACGGCGATCGCGTCAGCGCGCGCCTCGGGAATGTTGATCGTCCCGCTTCTTCGATCAACGCATTGACGGTGCGCGCCGCGCTGTATGGGGGAGCGGACCTCGTCGCCGCAGCCGAGGTCCTCGGACTGATCGCCGTCGAGGCATCGCGGGCCGACCTGGCGGTGGTCGACCTCCGCCATGCCGAGGCGCTATCGCGCGCGGCGATCCTGCCGCCGGAGCTTCCGCGTGTCGTCGTCCTCGCCGACGAACACGTCGCTCTCGCCGGAGCTCTCGGGATTCCGAATCGGTCGGTCGCGAGATCGTGCGAGCCGGCCGTGCTCGGTCCGCTGATTGCCGCGACTCTTCCTCCGGCCAAGCGCAGCTCTACGCGATCGATCATGGTCACCTCTGCCCGCGGAGGAGCGGGCCGGTCACTTCTCGTGGCCAACCTCGCGCGCCGTCTGGCGCCGCTTCGCGCGACGCTCTGTCTCGATCTCACCGCAGACGGGACGCTCTGCTGGTGGCTCGGCGTAACAGGCGGAGGCTGGTCCGATCTCGAGGATCTGACAGATGAACTCACCGCGGAGCACCTCGGGGTGGTGGCGACTGAGGCTGCGCCCGGCCTTCGTCTCGTCGGCGGTCCGCCGTTCGGCCCGAGCCTGCGACTCACGCAGTCCGCGTTCCGCGCCGCGCTCGAGCTCTCGGAGATCGTCCTCATCGATGCGCCGACTCTCGCCGACGAGCGTACCCGGCGCCTCTCCGGTTCCGTCGACCGCGTGATCGTGATGAGCTACGAGGACCCGATCTCGATTGCGGCCCTGGCGTCCGCGGATATCCCCGACGGTGCATGGCTGATCGCGTCGCAGTCGGTCGCCACGTCGCTGGGCGGGCGTGACGTCTTTCGCGCATTACCGCGCGCGGAGGGCGCGATCGCCGCCGCGACGTCTCGTCCGAACGCGCTCGGAGGTGCCCTCGGCAAGGCGTACGACGGGTTGACGGAGATCATCGCGATCGACGCGACATGACGGTCGCGGCGCGAGCACGCATCGAGCGCGGGGTCGTTGCACGTCTTCGTGAAGCGCCCGACGGCAGGCCCCGCCGCGAGCAGCTACCGGCGGCGCTTCGCGAAACGCTCGTGGACCAACGCCTTGTCATCCCGGCGGGGGAGCTGCGGCTGCTCGAGCGCTGGCTCGAAGACCGTTTGTTCGGGCTCGGCGAGCTCGCGCCACTGCTGCGCGACGATCGGGTGACCGAGGTCATGGTCAACGGCACGCGCGGAGTCTGGATCGAACGCGATGGCCGGCTCGAGGAGACGGCCATCCGTTTCTCCGATCCGGAGGAGATCCTCGTGCTGATCGAGCGGCTCGTTGCGCCGCTTGGCCGGCGGATCGATCTCGCGAGTCCCCTCGTGGACGGTCGCCTCCCGGACGGCTCGCGGGTGCACGCGGTCATCCCGCCGATCTCGCTCGTCGGGCCCGTTCTCACGATCCGTCGATTCGGGCAGCGTGCCCTGAGCCCGGACGACCTGGTCCGGAACGGGACCCTGCCGCCGGATGCGATGGCGTTTCTCGTGCGCGCCGTGCGCGAGCGCCGGAGCGTGCTCGTTTCGGGCGGCACGTCCAGCGGCAAGACGACGACGCTCAACGCGCTCGCCTTCGCCGTTGGCGAGCGCGAGCGCATCGTCACCATCGAGGACGCGGCCGAACTGCGCCTTCCTCAGCTGAACGTCGTCGCGCTCGAGACGCGCGCTCCAAGCGTCGAGGGGTCGGGCGCGGTCGACGTGCGGGCACTTCTGCGCGCCGCGCTTCGCATGCGTCCCGACCGGATCGTCGTCGGCGAGGTGCGCGGCGGTGAGGCTCTCGACATGCTCCAGGCGATGAACACCGGACACCGCGGGTCGCTGACCACCGCGCACGCGAATGGCGCGCCCCACGCGCTCATGCGGGTCGAGACGATGGCTCTGATGGGTGGCATCGATCTGCCGCTCGAAGCCATCCGCGAGCAGATCCGTCGCGGCATCGACGTCGTCGTACACCAGGAGCGCGATCCAACGGGTGTTCGCAGGGTCGTTGAGATCGCGGAGCTCTCGCCGGAGCGTGGCGATCCGTACACGCTCACGCGGATCTATCCGTGATCGCGTTGCTTCTCGCCGTCGCCGGGGTGACGCTCCTTGTTCTTCTCGACGAACGGCGCGCAGGCGCGTTGCTCGCGGCCGCGGCACGGCTCGACCCGCGCGCACGCTCGGGCATGAGGGAATGCCGCCTCGCGCTGCCGGGGCTTGTCGACGCCGTCGCCGCGGCACTGGCGAGCGGCCTCTCCGTTCAGCTCGCGCTCAGCGAGGTGGCGCCGACTCTGCCCCGCGCCCTCGCGCTCCCCACCGAGCGCGCGGCGGCGTCGATGGCCCTTGGTGCGTCGGTCGATGAAGCCGTCGGTGCCTATGCGGGCGTCGTCGCCGGGGAAGACCTCGCGCCGTTCGCGATCGTGCTTGGTGCGTTCGCGCGGAGCGGCGGCAGGATCGGGCGAAGCCTCGCGCGCGTCGCGACGTTGCTGCGTGGACGCATCGCACTCGAGGACGAGCGCAAGGCGCTCACCGCGCAAGGCCGCATGTCGGCGATCGTGCTCGTTGCGCTCGCGCCGCTCGGCGGGATGTTCTTCGCGGTCATGACGCCTGAATACCTTGCGGTGATGTTCGATCGCGGTCGTTGGCTTCTCGTCGTCGCGATCGCGCTCGAGATCATCGGCGGACTGTGGCTCTGGAGGATCCTCCGACTCTCGTCACCGGCGGCCGATCTCGCGACCCTTCTCGACGCGGTCATCGTCGGTCTCGAAGCCGGACTCACGTTCGAGCTGGCGCTCGCGGCCCTCGTCACCCGGGCGCCCATGGTGGCCCGGCTCCCCGAGGCCCGGCGCCTTCTCGCGGACCTCGCTCTGGGTCGTGGCGCCAGCGAAGCGTTCGGCGCCTTCGGCAGCGCCGGACCAACCGAAGCTCGTGTCGCTGCCTTGGTGCGCGCCGCGACGCGGTTCGGCTCGCCTCTCGCAAGTCTCCTCGTGACCCAGGCCGATGCGCTTCGCACCAGCGATCGCCGGCGCGCGGAAGCGCAGGCGCGTCGGCTCCCAGTACTAATGCTTTTTCCGCTGGCGGTGTGCGTCCTCCCCGCTCTGCTTTGTGTTTTTCTCGGACCTCCGCTCCTCTCTTTGTTGGCCTAGTTCGTCTGACCGGTGTCAAAACGGGAGACAACTAACCAATTTGCGGTCGGACGCTTGTTTCGGAAGGCAGAATTGGGCCTAGCCCAAACGGCGGAGGTACGACCTTCCTAGTTGTCGGACTCCCGCCAGGCGGGCAGGCTTGCACCAAGATCACAGGAAAGGGGGACCGAATAATGCTCGCATTCCTGCGCGACGACGAAGGCCAGGGTCTGGTCGAATACGCACTCATCATCGCCGTCATCGCCATTGCCGTTATCGTCGCGATGATCTTCCTTCGCGGCCAGATTACGAACATCTTCAGCAACATCGGCAACAACCTCACCTAGACACACGAAGCTGCTGAATACGACGACCGGGCGGCGCCTCAAAACGCCGCCCGGTCCGTCTTCTAAGGGGACTTCGAAATAGACGCGGTACGAGCAGTCGAGGACGTCATCCTTGTCTCGTTCGTTGTTGCCGTTGTCTACACGGACTGGCGTTATCGGCGGATCCCCAACGCTTTCACCTATCCCGTCATGGCCGCCGGCCTCGTGCTGGGCGCGCTCGAAGGGCTGCCCGGCGAGGTGATGGCGAACGGCCTCATTGATCACGTCGCGGGTCTCGTCGTCGGTTTCCTCGTCGCGTACCCGTTCTACGCGATGGGCGGGCTGAAGGCGGGCGATGGCAAATACCTCATGGCCGTCGGCGCGATGCGCGGACTCGGGCTTCTTCTCGCTGGGGCGGTCTACGGCGCGCTGCTCGGGGGTGTCATCGCCCTGGGCTTCATCGCTGTGCGTCGCCTCCGACCTGCGACTGCAGCCACGGTGCCGATGGTCCCCGTGATGAAGACGTGGATTCCGTACGGCGTGGCGCTCGGGCTCGGCACCCTCGTCGCGCTCGCGCTCGAGCTCTCCGGTCGCTTCCCGGGAGCAACGACGTGATCGACACCGCGACAGCCATCTCGGACGGTGACGCCGTGCATGTATATTCCCGACCGGGCGATACGCGCGAACGACGTGCCACGGCGAGCCAAGGATAGTCAGGGGAGTTATGGCCGAAGCCGAGAAGATACGCATCCTGATCGTCGACGACATCGCCGACACTCGCGATAACCTCGCGAAGCTGATCGGCTTTGAGCCGGATATGGAAGTTGCCGGTACCGCCGACGGTGGTCAGGCTGCCGTAAATCTCGCGAAGAAAGAGCGGCCTCACGTGATCCTCATGGACATCAACATGCCCGACATGGACGGGATCACGGCCACGGAGATCATCTCCAACACGGTCCCCGAGTCGCCGATCATCATGATGAGCGTCCAGGGCGAGCAGGATTACCTGCGCCGTTCGATGCTCGCCGGCGCGCGCGAGTTCCTGGTGAAGCCGTTCTCGGCCGACGAGCTCATCAACGCGATCCGCCACGTCCACGAGCTCGAGAAGGTGAAGCGCGCCCGCTACGCCGCGGCCGCGCCCGCCGCGGCCGCACCGGTCAACCCACTCGCTCCGGCCGCGGGCGCACGCCAGACCGGGCAGATCATCACGTTCTTCTCGCCAAAGGGCGGGGTCGGCCGTACGACCATCGCGACCAACCTGGCCGTGGCGCTGCATCAGCTCACGCAGAAGCCCGTCTGCCTCGTCGACGGAAGCCTGCCGTTCGGCGATATCGCCGTGATCCTGAACATGAGCCCAAAGGCCAAGACGATCGCCGACCTCATCGGGTCCTTCGAGAACACCGACTCCGACGTGCTCGAGTCGGTGCTGGTGTCGCACTCCACCGGCATCAAGGTCCTTCTCGCTCCGCCGACGCCGGAGTCGGCCGAGCTCATCACCGGCGCGAATATGAAACACATCCTCGAGCTCCTGCGCGAGCGCTACGCGTACATCGTCGTGGACACCTGGCCGTCATTCCAGGAGCAGGTCATCACGATGCTCGACGTTGCCGACGTGATCCTCACGCTCATGACGCTCGAGATCACGAGCCTCAAGAACGTGCGCGTGTTCATGGAGATCGCCGAGAAGCTCGGGTACGGCAGCGACAAAGTGCAGCTCGTCGCGAACCGCAATGACAGCTCCGGTGGCATCAAGGCATCAGATGTGGAAGCGAGTCTCGGTCGCAAGATCCCGCACACGATCGTTTCCGACGGGCGGACACTGGTCCTCGCCGTGAACCGGGGGGTGCCGTTCGTTATCAGTCATCGTGAGAGTCAGGTTGCAAAGGACATCTTTACCCTCGCGCAGCGCATCACGCAGGAGGCGCCCGAGGCCGCAGCGGCCGGCGCTCCGAAAGCGGCAGCTCGAACCGGGGGCATGCGGCTCTTCGCTCGATAGTCCCCCTCGCGCTGATCCCCGTCTGAACCCTTTACAAGCGTTTTCCGGCAATACATTTCTGTCCCGAGGGAGCAGGCGCCTGGATAACGGGCGCCGGAAGGCAGGGTTAAACACGCACAGATGTCGCTTCTAAGACGCATCGAAGGCGCCCGCCCCGGTCAGCCGGAACAGCCACAGCAGCCCGGCGCACCTGCCGGACAACAGCCCCCGAAGCCGCCCGCCGAAGGACCGCTCTCGCAGTCCGCCGCCCCGGCGCGCGACGCGCAGCGTGACGTTCGTTCGCGCCTGCAGAGCCGGATCATCAACAACCTCGACCCACGACTCGATCTGTCCGACGCGAAAGCCGTGAAGTCGTCCATCGAGGAAATGTTCAACAAGTTCATCGATGAGGAAGGGATCGTCGTCACGCGCGTCGAGCGTCAGCGAATGCTCGAGCAGATCATGGACGAGATCCTCGGCTTCGGTCCGATCCAGCCGCTGCTGAACGACGACACCATCACAGAGATCATGGTCAACGGGCCCTTTCGCACGTACGTGGAGCGCAAGGGCAAGCTGCAGCTCTCCGACGTCACGTTCGTCAGCGACGAGCATGTGTCCCGCGTGATCGAGCGGATCATCGCGCCGATCGGCCGGCGCGTCGACGAAGCGAAGCCCTTCGAGGACGCGCGTCTTCCGGACGGCTCGCGCGTGAACATCATCATCCCGCCGCTCGCGCTCAACGGGCCCGTCGTCACGATCCGAAAGTTCCCCAAGTACCGCATCACCGTCGAGGACTACATCAAGTTCGGCACCGCGACGGCCGAGATGATGGAATTCCTGCGCGCGTGCGTCGAAGCGCGCCTCAACATGTTCATCTCCGGTGGCACCGGCTCAGGAAAGACGACGCTGCTCAACATCCTCTCGGGCTTCATCCCGGAGGACGAGCGGATCATCACCATCGAGGACGCTGCCGAGCTGAAGCTCGTGCAGGACCACGTCGTTCGTCTGGAGTCACGCGCCGCCAACATCGAAGGAAAGGGCGCGGTCACGATCATGGACCTCGTCCGGAACGCTCTACGTATGCGCCCTGAGCGCATCGTCGTCGGTGAGACGCGTGGTGGCGAGGCCCTCTCGATGCTCCAAGCCATGAACACAGGCCACGACGGTTCGCTCTCGACGGGCCACGCGAACTCCCCGCGAGACATCCTCGCCCGTCTCGAAACGATGTGCCTCATGGCCGGCGTCGAGCTGCCGGCACGCGCCATCCGCGAGCAGATCGCAAGCGCCCTCGACCTCATCATCCAGATCTCGCGACTGAAGGACGGGTCGCGCAAGATCACGAACATCACCGAGGTCCAGGGGATGGAGGGCGACACCATCGTCCTTCAGGACGTGTTCGTCTTCGAGCAGACCGGGTTCGTCGACGGCAAGGTCCAGGGCCGCCTGCGGCCGACCGGCATCCGTCCGAAGTTCTCGGAGAAGTTCGACGCGGCAGGCATCAAGCTCCCGCAGAACGTGTTCGGCGATATGTCCGCGGGTCTTCGTTGATCGGTCTCGAGTACATCATCCCGGCGACCGCCTTCATCGGCGTGTTGCTCTTTTTCTGGGGCATCTCCTCGATGCTCGGCGGCGGGTCGCCCGAATCGCTCGGCGCGCGCATGCAGCGCTACGCCGGCGGCACCCAGACCGCTACGCCCGAGGCGAAGAAAGAGCGGAAGAAGGGGCGCCGGGAGATCGATCCATTCGCGACGCTTTCCGGCGACGTACAGGACAAGCGCTTCAGCTCGAAAGTCCAGCGTGACCTCGCACGCGCGGACCTGCGCCTGCGAGTCGCCGAGTACTACTACATCCGCGTCGGCCTCTCGCTCGGCCTCGCCGCGGTGCTTCTGCTGCTTCGCGACCCGCTCTCCGCGGTGGTCGGCGCGATCCTCGGCTACTTCCTCCCGCGCATCTGGGTCGGCCGGCGCATCGGCAGCCGCCTCAATGCTTTTAACAAGCAGCTTCCCGACACGATCACACTTTTGTCGAACTCCCTTCGCGCGGGCTCGAGCTTCCTCCAGTCGATCGAGCTCGTGTCGCGCGAATCGCCGGCGCCGATGGGACCTGAGATGGGCCGCGTCGTTCGCGAGGTGAACCTCGGTCTGAGCATGGAGGAGGCACTCTCCAACCTCGTCCGGCGCATCAAGAGCGACGACCTCGACCTCATGGTGACCGCCATCGGCGTGCAGCAGCAGGTCGGTGGAAACCTTGCGGAAATCCTCGACACGATCGCGTTCACGATCCGCGAGCGCGTCCGGATCAAAGGCGAGATCCGCACGCTGACCGCCCAGGGCCGCTACTCGGGTTACCTCGTCGCGTTCCTGCCGATCGCGATCATGGTCACGCTGAACTTCATCAACCCTGAGTTCATGCAGCCGCTCTTCACGGAGACGATCGGACAGATCCTGCTCGTGTGCGGCGGGATCATGATGCTCATCGGGTTCTTCGCGATCCAGAAGATCACGAACATCAAGGTTTAAGAGTGGAAATTCTGATTCTCGCCGGCGTCGTAGCGTTCGGAGTCTTCCTCGTGTTCGCGTCGTTCCTCGTCGGGCAGCAGCTCGACCCGGTGCAGGCACGACTCCAGCAGATCTCCGTCCGACCGAGGACTCTCGAAGAGCTCGAGCTGCAGCGCCCCATCGCCGAGCGGACCCTGAAGCCGATCGTGCAGGGGCTCGCGGCCGTCATCTCTCGCTTCTACCCGGCGAACACGGCGCGGTCTCTCCAGATCCGGCTCAAGCGCGCCGCGATGGAGACGACGAGCGTCGAGTTCTTCCTTGGGGTCAAGGCGTTCGTGGGGATCGTCGGCGCCATCGCGGCGTCTTCCCTGCTGAACCTCATCACCGGCGACACGCTGTTCACGATCGGTGGTCTGTTCGGTGGCCTCGTCCTCGGCTTCCTCATCCCGGACTTCTACCTCAATAGCCGCGCCGGCGGCCGGGCCAACGCGATCCTCGACCAGCTCCCGGACGCGCTCGACCTGCTCACGATCTCGGTCGAGGCAGGTCTTGGCTTCGACGCTGCGATCATCAAGGTCACGGAGAAGATGAAAGGGCCGCTCACCGACGAGCTCAAGCGATCCGCGGCCGAGCAGCGTGTCGGCAAGTCGCGGCAGGAAGCGCTGCGCGGCATCAACGAGCGGGTCGAGGTCAAAGAGCTGCAGAATCTCATCTCGGCGATCATCCAGGCCGACCAGCTCGGTGTTTCGATGTCGAAGGTTTTGCGGATCCAGTCCGAGCAGATGCGCACCGACCGCCGCCAGCGCGCCGAGGAGAAGGCCGCGCGCGCCCCGATCCTGATCATGCTCCCGACCGTCGGCTGTATCTTCCCCTCGCTCTTCATCGTCATCCTGGCACCCGCCGCGCTGTCCGCGATGAAGTCCTGCGGCTCGGTCTAGAACGCTCCGCGGCCCACTCACGATCACGAACCGCACACGCGGGACTGTGGTCGCCACGCGCTGTGACGTCGCCAACAGCTTCCTGACCCGAGGCTTCGGCCTGATTCCCCGATCCGGACTCGCTGACGGTGAGGGCCTGCTCATCACGAAGACCGGATCGATCACGATGTTCTTCATGCGCTTCGCCATCGACGCGGTCTTCCTGGACCGGTCGATGCGCGTCCTGCGGGTCTCCCCGAACCTCCGTCCGTGGGTGCCGGCCATCGGCGCGCCCCGTGGCACCGATAGCGTGCTCGAGCTGCCGGCCGGAACGGCGGCGCGGACCGGCACGCAAGCCGGTGACGAACTCATCTCGTCGGAGGCGGCCGCCAGGTGATGGAGCTCGCGCTCGGGGTCCGCGACGTCCTGCTGGCGCCGCGCTGCGCGGGCTGCGGCGAGCCCGGGAGCTGGTTCTGCGTTCCCTGCCGAGTTCAATGCGAGCCCGTCGCGCACGACGGCCGCCTTGCGATCCGCGCGGCGGGCGCGCACGCCGGCCCGCTCCGCGCGGCGGTCCACCGGCTCAAGTACGGCGCCGAGCCGGGCCTGGCCCAGGACCTCGGAGGGCTCGTCGCGCTCGAGCTTGCGCGCGACCTGGCGCGCGGCACGACCCTGGACGCGATCGTCCCGGTCCCCCTTCACAAGTCACGCGCCTCCGCGCGTGGGTACGACCAGGCGGCACTGCTCGCTGACGCCGTCGCGGCGCACACCGGGCTGCCCCTCCGGCCGGCGCTGCACCGCATACGCGGCGGCCGCCCGCAGGTCGAGCTCGATCGGGTGGCGCGTGCGGCGAACGTCCGGGGAGCGTTCGTCGCGGAGGTCGGCTCGCTCCGCGGGCTGCGCGTCGCGCTCGTGGACGACGTGGCCACGACCGGCGCGACGCTCTTCGACGCGGCCGCCGCGGCACGTGCGGCCGGAGCGCGCGCGGTGCGTGCATATGTCGTGGCGGCCGAGGAATGACGCGCTCGCGCTGGTTGGTGCGTGGCCTTCTGCTGTTCGTCCTCGCGTTCGCCAATCTGAACGACATCCGTCCGGAGCAAACGCCGGGCGGGGAAGCACCTGGTCTCTGGTCGCCGGACGTGCTTCCGAACGCGCTCTTCGCGTGGACCGTGATCAACGAGCACGACGTCGACTACGACGAGTTCACCGTGGCCGGCGCGGGGACCACGGCCAAGCTCGACCGCGAGGCCTATTTCTTCCGGGCGTGCGGCGTGTCGACCGCGACGGCGCCGCCGACGGCGAAGCGAAGCCTCGGCGGTCCACCGGCGCCCGGTCCGAACGATCACGTGTGCTCCGTGTTCCCGCCGGGGATGGGGATCCTCGCGCTGCCGTTCTTCGCGCCGTTCGTCCTCACAGGCTGGGACCCGCTCGACCTCGGGCTGCTCGTGCACGGTGGTCACGTCGTCGCGGCGATCGTCGAAATACTCGCGACCCTCGTTCTCTGGTCGGTGCTGCGTCGCTTTGCGACGCCGCGCTGGTCTCTCGCGCTGATCCTTCTCTACTTCCTCGCGACGAGCGTCCGGACCGTCGCGAGCCAGGCGCTCTGGCAGCACTCGGGAGTGCACCTGGCGGTGGCGTCGGCGCTCTGGCTCGTCCTCCGCGAGGAGGCCGTCCCGCTGTCGCGCGATCTTGCCGCTGGCCTGGTGCTCGGTCTCGGTTCCGTGGTGCGCCAGACGACGGGGCTCGTCGCGGTCGGCCTCCATGGCTTCCGTCCGACGAGGATCTTCGCCATGCTCCTCGGTGCGGCCATCGGGATCGCCCCGCTCCTCGCCTACAACGATCTCGCCTTCGGCTCGCCGTTCGAGCAGGGGTACGGGGTCAAGATGTTCGCCACCCCGATCCAGACCGGCCTCTATGGCCTCCTGGCCTCTCCGTCGCGCGGCCTTTTCGTCTACACGCCGTACCTGATCTTCGCGTTCGTCGCCCTTCTCCGCGCGTGGCGATGGCCGGGCGAGGTCGCTGGTCGGCTGCGCGGGCTGTCCCTCGCGTGGATAGCGGCGCTCGTGCTGTACGCGATGTACTCGGAGTGGTGGGGCGGCCGCGTGTTCGGCTCGCGTTTCCTTGACGATTTCGCGCCCGTCCTTTTCGCTGCACTCGCGTGGGGAACGTCCGTTGGCATGTTGGGATCGCGCCTCGCGCGCGTGGTCTTCTTCCTGATGGCGGCGTGGTCGTTCGTGCTCTTTCAGGCCGCCGCCTTCCTCTACGACAAGTCCTGGGACACGTTCCCGGTCAACGTCAACGACGACCCGTCGAAGCTCTTCAACTGGAGCGATCCGCAGTGGCTCGCGGTCCTGCGGCTCGTGCCGACCGCGGACGAGCGCGCCATCGCCGGGGCCGCTCTGAGCGCCCTCGTGCTTGTCTTGCTGGTGCGGCTCGAGCTGCGTGCCTATCGCGGGAGTGAGCTAGCGTCGCAGGTGTGAGCGCGTTTCTGATCTTCTTCGGGCGCGGTGGCTCGAGCGACCTCGAGCGACAGCTGGACACGGTGAAGCTCGCAATCGGCGGTGTCGTGCTGGGCCGTGCCGCGGACGCCGGTTTCAATCGCCTCTACGCGGTCACGAACGACGACGAGGCGGCGGCGGTCTTCCGCGGCAAGGGCGCGGCGATCCTTCCCGTGCGTACCGAGCCATTCCATTTCGGTCAGGAGCTTTCGCGGATCGTCCACGAGAAGAAGCTCGATCGCGTCTGCACCATCGGCGCCGGGGCTGGCGCTCTGCTCGAGACGAGCGAGCTGCGCGCACTGCGCGAAGATCTTGAATCCAGCGAGGCCGTCGTCCTCTCGAACAACGCCTACTCCGCGGACCTCATCGCGTTCACGCCGGCGTCGGCGCTCGACGCGATCGATCTGCCGGCGACCGACAACCCGCTGCCGCGCCGCCTGCATCAGCAGGCTGGCCTCTCATCGCGGCAGCTCGCGAAGTCGGCGGCGACGCTGCTCGATGTCGACACGCCGACCGACGCCGCGCTTCTCGCGCGTCACCCCAAGTGCCCGCCCGAGCTCCGCTCGCTCCCAGCGTGGCAGGAGATCCTCGCCGAGCGCATCGAGGCGCTCATGCGCCTGGTGACGACGCCCGACAAGGAGCTGCTCGTCGCGGGTCGTGTCGGCGCCCCGGTGTGGACGTTCATCGAGACGCAGACCGCGTGTCGCGTGCGGATGCTGGCGGAAGAGCGCGGGATGCAGGCCGCGGGCCGCGACACGTCCGGCGAGGCGCGCAGCGCGCTGGGCTTCCTCTACGAGAAGATCGGTCCGCGCGAGTTCTTCGCGCGGATGCGGGAGCTGTGCGACGGCATGCTCTTCGACACCCTCGTCCTCTTCGCGCACCTGGGCTGGCGCCCCGGCGCGGCGGAGCGCTTCGCGTCGTATCTCTTCATGGCCGAGCGGATCCAGTCGAAGCCGCTGCGTGAGTTCACCGAGGCTGCGCGCGAGGCGCCGTTCCCGCTTTTGTTAGGCGGTCACACCCTCGTCTCCGGCGTGCTGTGGACCATGGTCGAGGCCGCCTGGGCCGGGCACCCCGAGACGTGAGCGCGCTTTTCGATCACCACGTCCACAGCGACCGCTCCGACGGAACGGTCTCTCTCGCGGACCGGGCGAAGAGCGTCGCGGTGCGGCCACACGGCGTGTCGGACCACTACCCCTGGCGCGACAAGCTGCCGAACGAAGATGCCGTCAAGCGCTACATCGATGAAGCGTCACGCCTCGGACTGCGGGTCGGGCTCGAGTACGACCTCGGTGTAGCGCCGCCTCTCGGCGCTGAGACACGCGAGTCGCTGCACTACATGATCGGAGCGATCCATCAGATCGACCTCGATGGCACATTCATCAGATACGACGACGCAGGTGCGTTCGTGAAGGGCCGCATCAAGAGCTGGAAGGAACGCGAGCGCTTCTCCGATCCCGAGCTGCAGAAGCGAATACTCGAGCGCACCCTCGAGGTCGTCGCCGAGGGCATCGACCGCGATCGCATCGACATCCTCGGGCACCCCACCTTCTCGGCGCTTCAGGCGCTCGGCGATCCCGAGCGCGTCTATCCGGAGGAATGGCAGGAGCGGCTCATCGACCTGTGCGTCAAGGGTCGGATCGCGATCGAGATCAACGAGAGCTACGGCGTTCCGCACCGGGAATTCTTGATGCGCGCCGCGCGCGCCGGCGCGCTCTTCTCGGTGGGTACCGACACGCACTTCGAAATCAAACCGCTGGACAAGACCGACGCAATGATCGCCGGCGCCGCGCTCGACCGGGAGCGATTCATGGCCGGGAGACGTCTCGCGCCGAGATAGCCGGTGTCAGGTGGCGGGGGCGTCCTCCGCGAGCAGTTCGTACACCAGGAGGCCGATCGCGACCAGCAATACCAGGTGAATGGCGTTGCCCCCGAAGTTGGCCGCCTGCGCCACGAACCACGCGATGACGAGCACCCAGACCACCGTCCAGCGCAGCCGATGGCCCGTCGCGATGGTCACGAAATCGGAGGCTAGCGCCCGTATACTTTTCATGCAGGACGACCTGCGATCCGCGGCAGGAGGGGAGCCGTGTTCCGAGGACTGTCCGTCTACACCGGAAACGCCCACCCCAAGTTCGCGAGAGACATTGCCGCCCATCTGGAGGTCCCGCTCGGCGACGCCGACGTCACCAAATTTGCGAACGACAACATCTTCGTCAAGATCAACGAGAACGCGCGCGAGCACGACGTCTACATCGTGCAGTCGCTCGTCGGTCCGTCGGTCAGCGACGCGATCATGGAGCTTCTGATCATGCTCGACGCGTTCAAGCGCGCTTCCGCCGGCCGCATCACCGCGGTCATGCCGTACTACGCGTACGGTCGGAGCGACAAGAAGGACCAGCCTCGCGTGCCGATCACCGCGCGGCTGCTCGCCGATCTGATCGGGGTCGCCGGTGCGGACCGCTTCCTGACGATGGACATGCACCAGATGCAGATCCAGGGATTCTTCTCGATCCCCGGCGACGAGCTCTCGGCGCGCAACCTACTCATCGAAGCCTTCCGCTCGATCGTCGAGAAGGACCCGAACGGTGTCGCGCTCGTCGTCCCCGACCTTGGTTACGCGAACGCCGCTCGCCGTATCGCCGAGTCTCTGCAGATCCCGCTCGTGTTCATGCAGAAGACGCATCGGGACAACAGCGGGAGGAGCGAGGTCGTCGCCGTCATCGGAGACATCGACAAGCAGCGCGCGATCATCATCGACGACGAGATCGACACCGGCACGACGATCTTCAACACCGTCCGCATCCTGCAGGAGCGCGGCGTCAACGAGATCTATGTTGGTTGCACACATGCGCTCCTTTCGGGCAACGCCGCTGAAAAACTCATCGACACGGGGATCGAAAAGCTGATCACGACCGACACCGTGCCCCTCCGACCCTCAGCCGCGAACACAGGCAAGATCGAGGTCCTCACCGTGGCGCCGCTCTTCGCCGAGGCCATTCGACGGATCCACGATGGCGAGTCCGTCGGCGCGCTCTTCAACCCGCCCGGGTTGCAGCTGCCGCTGCAGGTCACCTAGCGATCGCGACTCGCACTCCCGTGAGCTTCATCGGCGGGTTGTTCGACTCCAACGAAGGCGAGCTTCGCAAGCTCCGCAAGATCGCCGCGCGCGTCAACCAGCTCGAGCCCGACGTCCAGAAGCGAAGCGACGCCGAGCTCGCCCTGAGCACGGCGCGGTTCCGCGAGCGTCTCGCCAAGGGGGAGACGCTCGACGACATCCTTCCCGAGGCCTTTGCCTCGGTGCGCGAGGCGGCGAAGCGCACGATCGGGCAACGCCACTTCGACGTTCAGATCATGGGCGGTCTCGCGCTCCACAAAGGCCACATCGCCGAGATGAGGACCGGCGAGGGAAAGACCCTCGTCGCCTCCCTTGCGCTCTACACGAACGCCCTCGAGGGGAAGGGCGCCCACCTCATCACGACCAACGACTATCTCGCCAAGACCGGCGCGGGATGGATGGCGCCCATCTATCAGGCGCTCGGCGCGACCGTCGCGTACATCGCGCACGAGAAGAGCGCGATCTACGACACCACCGTCGAGCTCGAGGCGGTCGACCCGCGGCACCGTCACTGGCGTGACATCAGCCGTCGCGAGGCGTACGAGGCCGATATCACGTACGGCCAGAACAGCGAATTCGGCTTCGATTATCTCCGCGACAACATGGCGATGGATCTCAACGACCAGGTCCAGCGGCGCGGGCTGCACTACGGGATCGTCGACGAGGCCGACTCGATCCTCATCGACGAGGCGCGCACGCCGCTCATCATCAGCTCACCGGCCGAGGACGCGACCGCGACCTACAACACGTTCGCGCGCGTCGCGGCGCAGCTCCAGCCGGACACCGATTACGTCATCGAGGAGAAGCACAACGCCGTGGTCCTCACGGAGGAGGGCATCTCGCGCGCCGAGAAGCTGCTCAACGTGAAGAACATGTACGAAGGCGACGTCACCGCCGTGCACTACCTCGACAACGCGGTGAAAGCGAAGGCGCTCTATCACAAGGACAAGGAGTACGTCGTCAAGGACGGCGAGGTCATCATCGTCGACGAGTTCACCGGGCGGCTCATGCCCGGCCGGCGCTGGAGCGACGGGCTTCATCAAGCGGTCGAGGCGAAGGAAAACCTCAAGATCCAACGCGAGACGCGGACCTTCGCGACGATCACCATCCAGAACTACTTCCGGATGTACACGAAGCTCGCCGGGATGACCGGTACCGCGGCGACCGAGGCCGAGGAGCTCTTCAAGGTCTACAAGCTCGACGTCACCCAGATCCCCACGAACAAGCCGATGGTGCGCAAGGACAACGCCGACCTCGTCTACAAGACCGAACAGGGCAAATGGGACGCCGTCGTGGCCGAGGTCAAGGAGCGGAACGTTGCTGGGCAGCCGGTGCTCATCGGCACGACGAGCGTCGAGAAGAGCGAGCGGCTTTCAGAGCAGCTCCGCCGGCATGGGATCAAGCACGAGGTCCTGAACGCGAAGAACCACGAGCGCGAGGCCCTCATCATCGCCGACGCGGGCCAGCGCGGTGCCGTGACGCTCTCGACGAACATGGCCGGCCGCGGCGTCGACATCCTGCTCGGGCAGGGGATCACCGACCTCGGCGGCCTTCACGTCATCGGCACCGAACGCCACGAGGCGCGGCGCATCGACAACCAGCTCCGCGGCCGCTCCGGACGCCAGGGCGATCCCGGAAGCTCGCGGTTCTTCAGCTCACTTGAAGACGACCTCATCCGCATCTTCGCGTCGGAGCGCGTGGCCGGACTCATGGCGCGCCTCGGCTTCGACGACGCGACGCCGATCGAGTCGGGCATGGTCACGGGCGCCATCACGCAGGCGCAGATCAAGGTGGAGGGCCGCAACTTCGACATTCGCAAGCGCGCGCTCGAATTTGACGACGTCCTCAACAATCAGCGCAACGTCATCTACGGCCAGCGGCGGCTCATCCTCGAGAAGGGCGATGTCCGCGAGACCGTCCTCGAGTTCCTGCGGCAGGAGGCCGACAGCCTCGTCGATACTGCCGCGCCGACGCCCGATCCAGAGGACTGGGACCTCGACAAGCTCGCGTCGGCGCTCGGGCCGATGCTCAATCGCGCCGATCTTGTCGCGACGAGCTTCGGCGAGCTCCGCAATACCAACGAACTACGCGACCGCGTCGCGGATATCGTCGAGGAGACCTACGAGATGCGCGAGAAGGAGCTCGGCGATGAGCTGACTCGCGCGGTCGAGCGATGGGTCCTCCTCCGCACGATCGACACGCACTGGGTCGAGCACCTCACCGCGATGGAGGAGCTGCGCGAGGGCATCTATCTCCGGGGGTACGGCCAGCAGGACCCGCTCGTCGCGTACAAGCGCGAAGCCCATGGGTTCTTTGAGGAGATGGAAGCGCGTATCGCGAGCGGTGTCGCCCAGACGATCCTCCGCGTCACTGTCAGGACTGCGGAACAAGCAGAGCAAGACGAGAAAACGCAGACGACCCAGACGGGCGGCGGCGCGACGACGACGCGCACGGCAAGTGGAAATGGAAAGCCCACCTCCTCTTCCGCCCCGAGCAAGCTGCCGGGACGCAATGAGCCGTGCTGGTGTGGGTCCGGAAAGAAATTCAAAAAGTGCCATGGGAAGTGATCGGGCAGGATCGGGCGCGGGACCGGGGGTGGCACGGGTGAGCGGGTTGTGCGCGAGCCGTAGGCCCGCCGCGTCACAAGGACTCGGAAGTCAATCCAACGAAGCGGACGGGCAGGCGAGCGCGCAGCCCCGAACCCGGGACAGGACCCCCGGGCCCGCGAGACGCGAGCTGTGATCGAGATCCCTTTCGACCCCAACGTGCATCTCGGGCCGATCACGCTCGCATGGCACGGGATCTTCACGGCCGTCGGCATCTTCTTTGGTGTCTGGCTTGCGCTCCGGCTTCTGAGAGGAAGGATCAGTGAGGACGACGGCTGGGCGGTCGCCACGTGGGGTGTCGTCGGCGGCATCGTCGGCGCGCGGCTCGTTCACGTCATCGACCAGCTGCCGTACTACCTCGCCCATCCCGAGCAGGTCCTCTTCATCTGGACCGGCGGGATCGCGATCTGGGGCGCGGCCATCGGCGGCGTGGGCGGCGGGACGCTCGCCGCGATCCGGCGCGGCGTGCCGATCGGCTACGGTGCCGATGCGGCGGCACCGGGAATCGCACTCGGGTTCGCGATCGGGCGGATCGGCGACATCATCAACGGCGAGCACCACGCGACGGCGTGTACGCCACCCGAGGGCATTTGCGTCGGCTTCACGCATCCCGACACGCTCGGCCAGCCGGGGCCGGTCCACCTCGTGGTCGCCTACGACATGATCTGGGACCTGTCGGCGGTCGCGCTCACGTTGTGGCTCCGCCGCTTCATTGGCCGCTGGCCCGATGGCGTGATCTTCTGGATCTGGGCCGTGCACTACGCGGCCGGCCGCTTCGTCCTGGGCTTCCTCCGCATCGGCGATCCGACGTACGCCTTCGGTCTGCGCCAGGATCAGACCATCGCCGTCCTCGTGTTTGCCGCGGCCGTCACGATGCTGTTCCGCCTGCTCACTCGTCCTCGCGCGCAAGCGCGTAGTTTCGCGGTCTGATCGACCTCCCCTTCGATCCGAATCTTCACGTCGGATCGCTGAGCTTCGCCTGGCATTCGATCTTCTCACTGGTCGGGATGATCGTCGGCAGCTTCGTATCGTTCCGCGCGGCCCGCTACCTCATCCGCGACGATCGCCTCTATCCATTCGCCATCGCGGTGGTGCTGGGCGGATTGATCGCGGCCCGCATCGGTCACGTTGCTGACAACTGGGGCGTCTATGACGGCCGGCCATTCGAACTCGTGGCGTTTTGGAATGGGGGCATCGCCGTGGCCGGTGCTCCTGTTGGCTCCACGATCGCTGGGTTTTTTGCGGCGCGACGGCTCCGCTTGCCGCTGGGTTTCATGTTCGACATCTCGGTGATCGGCATCGCGCTGGGCGAGGCGATCGGCCGCATCGGTGACATCATCAACGGCGAGCACCACGCCATCGCGTGCTCGGGGCTTCCCTGGTGCGTGCGGTACACGAACCCGGCCACGCTCGGCCAGACGACCTACGTCCATCCGGTCGCGGCCTACGACGGTCTCATCATGGTCGTGATCTTCGTTGCTCTGGTCGTGTACTGGCGCCTCATCCGCGGACGGCCTCCCGAAAGTCGCGTGTACTGGGCGTATCTCCTTCTGTTCGGCGGCTTCCGGTTCCTCACCTCATTCCTTCGTCTGGACCCGCTCTTCGTCGACGGGCTGCAGGAGGCTCAGCTCCTCGGCCTTATCTATGCGGTGGGCGGCGCGATCATGCTTCCAATTCTGAGCGCACGTGGGCGTCTTGACTCGCGAGGCCAGCGTGCTACGACTACAGCCACGTAGTAATAAGGCGGTGAGCCCATGCGTGTTGCCGTAACCGGTGCAAACGGGTTCGTGGGGCGGCACGTCGTCTCCCGGCTCCTCTCCGGAGGGCACGAGGTCCGAGCACTCATCAGCGAACGCCCCGGCGCCGAGAAGGAGCTCCCCGAATCAGGCGGTGACAAGTTGGACATACGCCGCGCCGACGTGCGCAAGGCGGAATCGCTTCGGGGCGCGTTCGACGGCATCGACGCGATCATCCACACCGTCGCGATCCCTACCGAGCGCAAGCAGAGATTCGACGAGGTCAACGTCGCCGGTGTCGCGAATGTCGTGGCCGAGGCCAAGCGCGCGGGAGTGAGGCGGATCGTGCACATGGGCGCGCTTGGTGCGGATCCCGCTTCGCCCTATCCATACCTGCGCAGCAAGGGCGAGGGCGAGGCCCTCGTCACCGGCTCTGGCATCGCGCATGTCGTTTTACAGCCCTCGCTCCTTTTCGGCGAAGGTGACGATTTCTTTCCGCGCCTCGCGTTCAGCCTGATGTTTCCAGTGGTGCCGGTGCCGGGCGACGGCAAGGCGCGTTTTCAGCCGCTGCACGTCGACGACATCGCCCAGGCTCTCGTCGCCGCGGTGGAGCGCCCGGAGACCGCCGGCGTCCACGAGATCGGCGGCGCCGAGCCCGTGACCTACGACGAGATGCTGGAGGAGACCATGCGTGGGACCGGCAAGCGCCGGCCGACCCTCCATGTTCCGGTGCCCCTCATGAAGCCAGCCGCGATGGTCATGGGCCTGGTCATGCCCGATCCGCCGGTCACCGTGGCGCAGCTGGATCTCCTCGCAGTCGACAACACGCCGCGCCAGAACGCCCTCGAGCCCGTTTTTGGTGTGCATCCGCGCCCATTCAAGGGTGCTCTCGGCTACCTGCGGCGGCGGCGCGACAGTTGAAAAAGAACAGATTTTCGGGCCCGTTTTTCGCGTTTTGCCCTCTTCTCAAGCCGCATTTCGGCGGATAACATTCGACCGGAAACCGACACACGATCGCAGTGGGGAGAGCGTGGGCGGGTCTGCAGAGTTTGGGTCCTTACCCGGCACGCCCTAGAGAGGACATCGCGCCATGAAGGAATGGATCGTCTGCGAGGACAACTGTCTCAAGTGCTCCTATGGAGCCACCCTGGACTGTGATGGGGATTGTCCGCGGTGCCCTCGCAACACCTATTGCCCGTGCGTGACCTTCGTGTCGTTCGCGGCGGGCAAGCTCGCACCGGTGGTCCAGCCCGTGACCACCACGTTCGAACGTCCGCGTAAGCGCTAACACGTCCTTGACCGTCGACCAGGCGGCCCTTTCGACTCTGCGCGACCGCATCGAACGCATGGCGGTGTTCCTTTGACCTGCCGGCTCTCACGCGTGAGATCGCGGAGCTAGAGACCGAGTCCTCAAGACCGGACCTCTGGCAGGACCGGCAGCGAGCACAAACGATCCTGAAGCGCCTCGGAAGAGCGCGCGGTCGTCTCGAGCGGTGGGAACGTTTTCGTGCGCGCGCGAAAGATCTGAGCGAGCTCGCCTCGATGGTCGACGGCGATCCCAAGATGGAAGCCGACATCGCTCACGACACGGTCGAGCTCACCGAGGAAGTCGCCAAGGCGAGTCTCGAGGCGCAGCTCTCCGGCCCCTACGATGAGCGAAGCGCCGTCCTCGCGATCTCCGCGGGCGTCGGAGGTACCGACGCCGCGGATTGGGCCGAGATGCTCGTGCGGATGTACCTGCGCTGGGCAGAGCGGCGCGGCTACAAAGCCGAGCTCCTCGAATCAACCCCTGGTGACGAGGCGGGCTTTCGGAGCGCCACCCTCACGGTCGAAGGTCCCTACGCGTATGGCTACCTGAAGACCGAGCGGGGCACTCACCGGCTCGTGCGCATCTCGCCGTTCGATTTTCAGAAACGCCGGCAGACATCGTTCGCGCTTGTCGATCCCACGCCGGAGGTCGAAAGCGAGGCCGAAGTCGAAGTTCGTCCGGAGGACCTCCGGATCGACACCTACCGCGCGACCGGTGCGGGCGGACAGAACGTCAACAAGACCGAGACGGCGGTCCGCATCACGCATCTACCGACCGGGATCGTCGTCGCCTGCCAGAACGAGCGCTCGCAGCTCCAGAACAAGGAGACCGCGATGAAGATCCTTCGCGCGCGCCTCCTGGAGCGCCAGGTCCGGGAGCAGGAGGAAGCGCAGGCGAAGGAACGCGGAGAGATGCGCTCCGCTGACTGGGGGAGTCAGATCCGCTCGTACATCCTTCACCCCTACACGCTCGTGAAGGACCACCGGACTGGTATCGAGATCGGCGACCCTACCCGTGTGCTCGGCGGCGACATCGATCCCTTTATCGAAGCCGCGCTCTCTCGGCCGCCCAGCGGTCCGACAGGCGACGATGGCATCGGCCCTGCACAGAGCTAGTCCGCGCTTCGAGCGCTCAGAGGAGGCTTGTCATGGTCAGCATGAAAGACCTGCAGGACGTCGTTGACGAACTGAAGGGTCAAGCGGGCAAACGCGCGAATGATCTACTGGGCGAAGGCAGCAAGCGCGCCAACGATCTGTTTGGCGAGGGCAAGAGCGAGGTTCGCCGCGCTGTCGGCGGCCATTCAGACGGAGCGATCTTCGGCACGCTTGCGCTCGGGCTCGTGCTCGGCGCGATCGTCGGCGCAGCGATCGCCCTGTTGTTCGCACCGTTCACCGGTGACGAGGCACGACGCCGTCTCAGCGAGAGCGTCGACAAGGTGCGTCCGACCGAGCCTGCGACGAAGGCCGGCAACGGATCGACCCGACCCGTCTCATCTGTCGGCAGCGCGCCTTACGCATCGAGCTAGTAACCAGCTCTACGGAGCGCGCGTTCCCACTCGGCCGAGAGAACTGCCACGCTCGTGGGTCCCTCCGGCGACCACTTAGGGTCGCCGGCCCCCACTGCGCTGTCAGCCCTCCCGGCCGAGCGTTATTCGCCTAATTCGCGCCGATCTTGTGCGCGAGCTTGAGCAGGTGTTCTCTGGTGTTGAGCGTCGGGTCTTCGGTGACGCGTTCGAATAGCTCGTTGAGGATCTGACCGACGCGCGGGCTTGGCGGGACGCCGAGCTCCTTCATCACATCGGTACCGTCGATCGCGAGATCTCTCAGCGAGAAGGCCGACGCCGCGCGAATCTCCTCCTGCACGCGCTCCCAGAGCGATTCGAGGGCGTACATCCGCGGGGAACGGGCGCCACTCCCGATGTTGTCGGCCTTGCGCAGCGCGAAGAGCGCGGGGATGTTCTCGAGCCCCACCTTCCGAACGAAGCGACGGACCGCAGAGCCCGTCCAGTCCGTCTGGTACCAGAACATGTGATTTCGGATGAGGAGCGTCACCTGCGCGATCGTCTCTTTGTCGAAACGCCAGCGCCGCAAGATGTTGCGGGCTTTAGCCTCGCCGACGAACTCGTGCTGATGGAAATGTCCGTCGGCGAACGTGTCGGGCTTGCCGATGTCGTGCAGAAGCCCCGCCAGACGGAGAACGAGGTCGTCTGCCGGCGTCGCATCCGCGGTGACGATCGAGTGCTCGAAGACGTCCTGCGCGACGGCTTTGTCCTGCGGGATCGTCTTCGCGATCTCCAGCTCCGGAAAGACCACAGCGAGCAGGCCGAGGTCGCTCAGCAGTCGGAAGGCGACCGAGGGCTTGGGGGCCGAGAGGATCTTCACCATTTCCTGCCGGATGCGTTCGCCCGACAGCGTCTCGGCGAGCGGGGCCGATTCGCGGATCGCTTCGGCGGTCTGGGAGTCGATCGTGAAGCCGAGGAGCGTCGCGAAGCGCACGGCGCGCAGCATCCGCAGCGCGTCTTCCTTGAAGCGTTCGCGCGGATCGCCGACGGCGCGAACGATTCGCGCGTCGAGGTCGCGCTGGCCGCCGAACGGATCCACGAGCTCGCCTGACTTGCCGTCCGCCGGCGGACGCCACGCCATCGCGTTCATGGTGAAATCGCGGCGGGAAAGATCCTCGTGAAGTGACCGCGTAAAGGTCACGTGATCCGGCCGGCGATGATCGGTGTACTCGGTCTCGGTCCGGTACGTCGTGACCTCGACCTCTTCATCGCCGGACCTGACGGTCACGGTACCGAAGTGGTTCAGGTAGAACGTCCGCCGAAACAGCCCCTGGATCTCCTCGGGCGTCGCGCTCGTCGTGAGGTCCCATGCCCCGGGCGAGTCGATCCCTCGGACCGCGTCGCGGACCTTGCCGCCCACGACGAATGCCTCGAATCCCGCCTGCTCGAGGCGGACGAGGACGCGTTCGACATCGGCGGGAACTCTCAGTGAAGGAAGCGTTCGGGCCACCCGCGAAGTCTAGAGAGCGCGGGCGGTCACATTCCGAGGTACGCGCGCTGCACGTCGGGGGAGGAGAGAAGCTCTTTGCCGGTCCCGGTCTGAACGATCGAACCCGTCTCCAGAACGTAGGCGCGATGCGCGACCTCCAGCGCCTTGGTCGCGTTCTGCTCGACCAAGAGGATCGGCGTCCCCTGCGCGTTGATCTCGGTCAGTACGCGGAAGATCGTCTCGCAGAGGATGGGGGCGAGCCCGAGCGAGGGTTCGTCGAGCATGAGGAGCTTCGGACGCGCCATGAGCGCGCGTCCGATCGCCAGCATCTGCTGCTCGCCACCGGAGAGCGTTCCGGCGAGTTGCTTCGTTCGCTCCTTGAGACGGGGGAAGAGCTCGTACACGCGCGCGATGTCAGCCGGAATACCGGCGCGATCTTTCCGCGCGTAGGTCCCCATCATCAGGTTGTCGAAGACGATCATCCGAGGGAAAAGGCGTCGGCCCTCGGGGGCATGACCGATCCCGGCTCGCACGACGTCGTGTGCCGGTATGGCACTGATATCGCGTCCATCGAAGATCACCCGTCCGGTCGTAGCGTGGTTGAGACCTGAGATCGTGCGCAGCGTCGTCGTCTTTCCCGCGCCGTTCGATCCGATGAGCGCGACGATCTCTCCAGCGTTGATGCTCAGGGAGACGCCGCGGAGCGCCTGAACGCGGCCGTAGAACACGTTGATACCCATGACATCCAGGAGCCCCACCTAGTGCTGTGTCCCCAGATATGCCTCAATGACGCGCTGGTCGCGGCGCACCTGCTCGGGCGTTCCCTCGGCGATCTTCTCACCGTGGTCGAGCACGACGATCCGGCGGGACACACCCATCACGACCTTCATGTCGTGCTCGATGAGGAAGACCGTGACCCCCTGGTCGACGATCTTGTGCACAAGTCCCATGAGCTCGACCTTCTCCTGCGGCGTGAAACCGGCCGCGGGCTCGTCCAGGAGCAGAAGTGCGGGATTCGTAGCCAGCGCGCGCGCTATCTCAAGGCGGCGCTGTGAGCCATAGGGCAGGTTGCGTGCGTAGGTGTGGGTGTATTTCTCGATGCCGACGAACTCGAGGAGCTCCATCGCGCGGTCGGTGACGCGCTTTTCCTCGCGGTGCTCGACCGGTGTCTTGAAGAGCGAGTCCCAGAGCTTCGCGTGCATTCGGCAGTGCTGTCCGAGGCGCACGTTGTCGAGGGAGGACATGTACTCGAAGAGCCTGATGTTCTGGAAGGTCCGCGCGATGCCGAACGCCGCGACCTGGTGCGGCTTTGCGCCGGTGATCTCGCGACCCTGGAAAACGATCCGTCCTGCGGTGGGTGGAAATATGCCGGTGATGCCGTTGAAAAGCGTCGTCTTGCCCGCGCCGTTCGGTCCGATGAGCGCGAAGATCTCTCCGCGTTTGACCTCGAACGTTACGTCGTCGACCGCGACGAGGCCCCCAAAGCGCTTCGTCACGTGGTCGACCCGAAGGATCGGTTCGGTGGAGGGCTCGACGGTCATGCCGTCTCCGCGTTCACGTCTTCGATCGTGGTGTCTTCGTGCACGCCCTTTTGGAGCTCCTCGGCGCGCTGCCGGCTCGGCAGGAGGCCCTGCGGCCGAAGCAGCATGGTGAGGACCAGGATCAGACCGAAGATGAGGTACTTCAGTCGCTGCACCTCGCCGCTGAGGCCCGGCCAGTCGCCACTCGGGCGGTTGAGACTCGTCGCGCCGATCGAGTTGGCGAAGTCCGCTGCCTGCTGTGGGAGGCCGGGCAGGATGTTGAAGATCACGTAATAGATGAGGAGCGCTCCCACGATGACGCCCGGGATGTTCCCCATCCCCCCGAGCACCACCATGATCAGGATCGTGATCGAGACGGTGAAGCCGAAATTCTCGGGCGACACCAGCGACAGCTTGGCCCCGTAGAAGGTCCCCGCGAAGCCGCTGAACGCCGCGCCGATGCTGAAGGCCAGCAGCTTGACACCGACCGTGTTGACACCCATCGCCGCCGCGGCGACCTCGTCCTCGCGGACGGCCATCCACGCGCGACCCATGCGCGACCGCCGCAGATTGTTCACGAGGACGACAGAGATCGCGACGAGGATGGCCATGATCACGTAGTAGGCCAGCGGGTCGATGATCTTGAAGTTCTGAACGACCGCCAACGCATCGCCGGACCACGGCCCGTTCAGCCAGATCGGCAGCGCCGGCGTATCGAGGGCGGATATCCCGTTCACGCCGTTCGTCCACACCGAGAGGTTCCGGAAGACCCTCGGGACGATCTCGCCGAACCCGAGGGTGACGATCGCGAGGTAGTCGCCGCGAAGTCGGAGCGTCGGCGCGCCAAGGATCGCGCCCGCCGACGCCGCGACGAACATTCCGACGAGCAGCAGGATCCAGAACGGCAGGTGCACCGACTGGTGCAGCGGTGTGAAGGCGAGACGGTCCGAGGCGAGGAACGCGTACGTGTACGCGCCGATCGCGAAGAACGCCGCGTAGCCGAGGTCGAGCAGACCCGCGAACCCCACGACCACGTTCAGTCCGATGGCGAGCAGCACGTACACCCCCGCGTCCGCGGCCTGCGAGATCAGGAAGCTGCCGCTGCCCCGTGTGACGACCTGAACAGCGATCGGGAACGCGATCACACCGAACGTGAGGAGAAGGAATACGAGCGCGTTCGGGTCCTTTCGAGGGTCGCGCTCCAGGATGGATCCAAGCCGCGAAAGGGGATTTCTCATTTCTCCGGCACTCGCATCCCGAGAAGGCCGGTGGGCCTGAAAACGAGGACGAGGATGAGGATCGCGAAGATGATGACTTGCGTCCAGGTGGACTCCAGGTAGCCGTCCCACAGTGCGGTGATCAGACCAATGAGGAGCCCGCCCAGCGCCGCGCCTTGAATGTTCCCGATGCCGCCAAAGACGGCCGCTGTGAACGCGAAGAGGCCGGCCGAAAACCCCAGATCGAAGACCATCGTGTTGTAGTAGAGACCGAAGATCGTTCCGCCGGCGCCAGCGAGCACCGCCCCGATGAAGAATGTCGCCGCGATCGTGCGGTTGATGTCGATCCCCATCAGCTCGGTCGCGTCCTGATCCTGAGCCGTCGCGCGCATGGCCTTCCCGAGCGTCGACCGACTCACAAAGAGGGCCAGCACGATCATGAGGACCGCCGCGACCACGATGACGAAGATGTCCTTCACGCCGATCGTGGCACCGCCGATCACGAAGCTCGTTGCGGGCAGCAGGTTCGGGTAGGGCACGTTGAACGGACCCTTCCACAGGTACATCAATCCCTCGAGGACGAACGACATTCCGACCGCGGTGATGAGCGGAGCCAGACGCGGCGCGTGGCGGAGCGGGCGGTACGCGACACGCTCGATAGTCACGTTGATGGCGCCGCAGAGGAGCATCGTCACAAGGAAGACGGCGATGAGCGGCAGGATGATTCCCGCCGTCCCGGCGTTGGTCGCGTTGAGTCCGAAGATCGGGAGCAAGAAGACCGAGATGAACCCGCCGAGCGTAAACAGGTCGCCGTGAGCGAAATTGATGAGCTCGATGATCCCGTAGACCATCGTGTAGCCGAGAGCGACCAGCGCGTAGATCGCGCCGTTAGCCACTCCGTACGTCAGGATCTGCAGGAAGTAGCTGGGGCCCCGGTCGAGGATCTTCGTCCCGAGGACGAAGAGCGCGTAAACGATCGCCAGGATGAGGAGCGCTGAGATCACGCGTCCGATGGGCGCTTTGACGAACGTCGCTCTAGCCTGTTTCAGCGAGCCGACCACATGCCCCCCTCAAGCGGGGAGGGGGCGAGTGTCGCCCCCTCCACTCACGTGTGTCTGCTAGCCGCCGACCCCGAACTGCTTGATGAATACCCAGTCTGTGCCCTTGGTCTGGAAGATCGCCATTGTGGGCGAGGTCGGGTCCCCGTTAGCGTCGAACGTGTATGTGCCCGTCGTGCCCTTGAAGCCCTTTGTCGCGGCAACCGCGGCGCGGACCTGCTCGCGGCTCGGCATGTTGCCGCCGTTTGCGTCGATGGCCCGGCCGATCGCGTCGATGAGGATGTTCGCGCAGTCCAGCGCCGGGAAGGTGTACGACCCGACGTCTGCTTTGTTGGGGAAGCGCTTGGTGAACGCGTCGATGGTCGCCTTGGCGTCGGGGTTCTGCGCCGCATCGGCCGCGGCGACCGTTCCGTACATGTTGGCGCCGTTGTCGGCCGCGTCTGTGATGCACTGCGCGTTCACGCCACCGTCCGGCACCATGTAGGGCACGTCGAGCAGGCCCTTCATCTGCGCGCGCGGGATACAAATCTTCGTGCCGCTCGTCGCGCCGGCGTACACGCCGAGCGCGCCCTTGCTCTTCGCGTCGGTCAGGAACGGTCGCCAGTCGTTGGTGGTCTTGGTGTCGAAGTCCTGACGAACGACGACCGTGCCGCCCTTCTTGGTGAACTCCTTCGAGAAGTTGTCCGCGACGCCCTTGCCGAAGGTCTCGTTGTCTGACCATACGGCGATCTTGGTGAGCTTCAGGGTGTCATAGGCGAAGTCCGCCATGCCGGGGCCCTGGAACGTGTCAGCGGCCGCGATCCTGAAGTAGTTGTTCGGACCCGCCGTCCGGAGCGAGGCCGGCTGCGGCGAGCAGTACGTGAAGGTCTGCGTCAGGCACTCGTTCGTGTTGGCGGCGCTGATCATGACGAAGTTCGAACGGTTCGCGATCGGGATCTGCGCAAACGCAACGTTGGAGTTGTTCGGGCCGATCATCCCGAGGATCTTCGCGTCGGCGATCATCTCCTGGATGTTCTGCGCGCCCTTCTGCGGGTCGTGGTTTCCGTTCACGGTGTCGTCCCAGCCCTTGAAGGTGAGCTTGAAGCCCTTGATCGAGCCTGCGGACTCCACCGCGAACTGGATGCCGTTCTGTGCCGGCACTCCGTCCGATGCGTCGCCACCGGATGTCGGCTGGTCGCTGGCGATGATGATCTCGCCTTTCGACGTGCCACCACTGCCGGCGGTGCCCCCTGTTGCCCCTGTGCACGCCGTTGCAACCATCGCGAAGCCCGCGATGAGCGCACCGACCGTGTACCAACGTCGCTGCATTCGTTCCTCCCACATGCGATTTGCGTCTTCGGGCCTTCGCGTATTCCTCACGCAATCGAGCGACCCGCGTTTGACGGACGAGCGTAGGAGGCGGCCGAGCGGGCGTCAATCAAGGGACGCGCCCGCATGTGCTCGTGAGAAGTCGGCCCTTCTTTTTCCGCCCACCCAACTGGACTCGCTGGTGCGCTCTTCACGCTCACGGCGCTCTCCGCCGTCGTCGGGTATTTGGCCTCGCCGCTCCTCGTGCATACCTATAGGAATGAGGCGCCGCCGTCAGTGGCTTCGGCCGCCGCCAGCTCGACTGGTTCCCTGACGCCTCGCCAGGGGGAGCCGTCAGCGCCTATGCGCCTGCTGCGGTCAGGCGAGCTTGGCGACGAACGGCTCCTTTTATTACGAGCTGCCGGGACCGCCGACGTGGCGAGCTACCAGAGCGTCGTGGCCTGGTGCCGTGCGTTCCGCGCTCTCATTACCTGGGCGGATCTCCGAGCGGGGCAGCTCAGCACCTCGCTCGAGCGGCCGCGAGTATGGTTCAGCCGATGCCGGCGCGGCCCAAACGACCGAAGCCCCGCGTCACCCGCCCAGATGCCGCGATCCGATCACGTGCCCGGAAGATCCTGACCCGCCTCGCGAAGGCCAACCCCGACTGGGGACCCACCCTTGTCTTCTCGTCGCCGCTCGAGCTGCTCGTCGCGACGATCCTCGCCGCGCAGGCGCAGGACGAGCGGATCAACGAAGTCACCCGGGTCCTGTTCGCGAAGTACCGGAGCCCGGCGGACTACGCCGCGGCGCCGGCGGGCGTCCTCGAGCGGGACATCAAGGCGACCGGCTTCTTCAACCAGAAGGCGAAATCGCTTCGCGCGATGGCGCGCGGCCTCCTCGAGGAGTTCGGCGGCGAGGTTCCGTCCGACATGGACGGGCTCACGCGGCTGCATGGAGTCGGTCGCAAGACGGCATCGATCGTCCTCGGAGCGGCGTTTGGGGTCCCCGCGGTGGCCGTCGACCGGCATGTGGAGCGCGTGGCCGACCGGCTCCGACTCGATCGCGCGGGTCCGGACATCGAGGCGAGCCTTCGGGCGATCTACCCGAAGAAGGACTGGATCAAGGCGACGTGGTGCTTCGTTCTCCACGGTCGTCGCATCTGCAGACCGACTCCGCTCTGCCCGATCTGTCCGATCATCGACCTCTGCCCGTACCCGAAGAAGACGAAGACGTTGCCTGCGGCGCTGCGAGCCAACCAACCAGAGCCGCGAGTGCGAGCAGGAGAGCGTCGCCCGCGATGATCGAAAGACCCTCGGCGAGACCATCGCCCGAGGGGTCGAGTGGCGCCGGCGCGAGACCGATTGCCTCGACGAGGACATAACCGACCCCAACGAGGGCTCCGTGGAAAAGACCCCCATTTTTGGCCACTTTTCCCGCGATGAAGGCGCCGAGGGTGATACCACAAAGCGGCGCGGCGATACCAAAGTTCGGTGCAGAGGACGAGGCCGCCAGACGGAGGAGGGACGCGACCGCGGCCGCCACGAGAACGCCGACCGCGACGGCGATCTGGTTGATGGGTGGAAGAGCGCGCTGCTGTGCGATGTCGTGGAGCGTACCCCGGGTAAAAAGAAACCGATCCGCGAGGCCTACGCGGATCGGCGGGTTCGCGAAAGGTGCCAGACACGAAACTAAAAAAGCGACGACTCTCGTCGTCGCTAAGACACTCTTAGTGCTTCTTCTTCGAGGACTTCTTCGCCTTCTTCTTTGCTGGCATTAGGGAATCACCTCCTTCTGGCCACGCATTGCAAGGTTATATAGACACACTCACGTTGCAGATGTCAACAGACATGACCGGAACGAGCTCAGGCGGTCGGCGGGGGAACGTCACTCCGTAGCCGCTCCGCGATGCGTCTTCGGAGCTCCGCGGGAGCGACATCGGAGGTCCCGCAGTCGCGGATCACCTGTAGGAAGCGCTCCTCGAACGCGAGGTTGTCGCCACAGTCGGTGCACCCATCGAGGTGGCTCGCGACTTGTTTACGTTCGTTTGACCCAAGCTCCTGATCGAGGAACGAGTACAGCTTCTCGAGACAGTCGTCGCAGTCCATCCCGCCCTCCCTAGTCCGGTCGTGGCCCGCTGGTCCGGAGCGCGGCGATCCCGCGCTCTCGGGCGACGTCGTACAGCTTCTGCTGTAGGAACTTGCGGCCGCGATGGAGCCGCGACATCACCGTGCCGATGGGCACGCCGACCATCTCGGCGATCTCCTTATAGGAGAACCCCTCGACGTCGAGCAGCACGGTGGTCCGGAACTTCTCGGGAAGGGCTGCGAGGGCCTCTTTGACCTCGCTCGACACGATGCCGTCCAGAAATTCCTGTTCGGGGTCGGCGTTGTTCGATCCGGGAGTGTCCTGGGACATCTTCCGGTAAAGCGAGAACTCGTCCACATCATCGAGCTCAGCCGTCTGGGGCTGCCTTGCCCGCTTGCGGTAGGCGTTGATGAAGGTGTTCGTGAGGATGCGGAAGAGCCAGGCCTTGAGGTTCGTCCCCGGGGTGAACTGCTCGCGAAAGCGGAGCGCCCGGATATAGGTTTCCTGCACGAGATCCTCTGCGTCCGCCTCCGATCGCGTCATCCGGAGCGCCGTCCGGTACAGCGCGTCGATGTAAGAGAGAGCCTCGCTCTCGAACGCGTCCTCGGCCATCCGGTCACTTTATCCCAACGTTCCCGACGCTCCCGCCATTCCCGATACGCTCCGGTGAGTGGACCGGCGGCGTCTCCGCGCCATCGCGCGTCGTCTCGCTCGCGCCTATGGGATACCGCCACCACCTCGACACCTCCCGCCTCTCGAAGAGCTCGTTCTCACGGTGCTCTCGCAGCACACGAGCGACACGAATCGCGATCGCGCGTACGCAGATCTACGGCGGCGGTTCGGCGTCTGGGACGAGGTCGCCGACGCGCCGCTGCCCGCGCTCGCTAAAGCGATCCGCCGCGGCGGCCTCGGACCGACGAAGGCCGTCCGCATTCGCGCGATGCTTCGGGGGATCCGCGAGAGCGGTGTGCCGCTCGACGAGCACGCGTTCACATCCGTGCCCGATCAGGATCTTTGGGACACGCTCGTCGCGCTCCCCGGCGTGGGACCGAAGACGGCGGCGTGCGTCCTTCTCTTCTCCCTGGACCGTCCGTATTTTCCGGTCGACACCCACGTCCATCGCGTCGCGATCCGGCTCGGTCTCGTGCCGCCGCGCTCCGACGCGGTCGCGACGCAGGCCGCGTTCCAGGAGAGCGTCCCCGATGAGGAGATGTACGCGCTGCATATGAACCTCATCCGGCATGGGCGAGAGGTGTGCCTCGCGCAGCGCCCGCGATGCTCGGAGTGCGTCTTGCGCGACCTGTGCCCGCGTGTCGGTGTGACGAGCTCCCGCTAAGGGTTACTCGACGAAGAGGTCGTCCGGGTAGCAAAAACGCCACCGCTCGCCGGGTTCGAAGGAACGGATCACCGGATGCGTCGTTGCGCGGTAGTGCTTCGTGGCGTGCTTGTTCGGCGAGTCGTCGCAGCAGCCCACGTGGCCGCACTCCAGGCAGAGCCGAAGGTGCACCCACGAATCCCCCGTCGCAAGACATTCTTCGCAGCCGTTCGGAGTGTTCGGGCGGTGGTCCCGAGCGCGACGGAGGTGAGCGCACAGCGCTTGCGGCATGACGACAGTCTGCGCTACGTCGTCGGATGCTGATATCGACGGACGGGCGAGAGAAGGAGGTACAGGAAGGCAAGAGCCGCGATGACCGCCGAGGCGAAGAGTGTCGGCCGAAGCCCGATGAGGTCGCCGACGATCCCCGCTCCGAACGCGGCGGGCGGGGCCACGACGAACCCGATGAACCGCGTCGCGGAGCTCACGCGCCCAAGCAGCTGGTCCGGAGTCAGCGCCTGGATCAGGCTGGCGGAGCTCACTGTCCAGAGGGGCACGGTGAGACCGAGGAGGGCCTGGGAGATTCCGAGGACGGTTGCCGCTTGCGCCGGCGTTCCGGTCGCGAAGGGAAGGAGCAGCCGGCTGAGCGTCTCGAGGAAGAGCGCGGCGATCATCACCGGCCCGAGTCCCCATCGCGCAGTGAGCGGTCCTGCGAGGCCGGCGCCGAGAAGACTGAGCGGACCGATCGCAGCGAGCGAGATGCCGAGGAGCGCGGGCGACAACCCGAGCTCGCGGGTCGCGTAGACCACGAGGACGCCCTGCACGGCGAACCACTCAATGTTCGCGAGGGCGATCGCGGTTATGCAGCGAAAGACGATCGGCTGCCCGCGCACCCAGCGCAGGCCCGCGGTGATCTCATGCCAGACGCTGCGTTCCGTCTCGCGTGACCGCGAGGCTTCGGGTGAACGGATGGTGGCGATGAAGAGCGCGGACACGATGAAGCCCACCGCGTCCCACAACATGGCGATCGGTGCGGTGAGCGTCTGAACGAGGATCCCTCCAAGGGACGGACCGGCGACCTGCGCCACGGCGCTGGATGCCTGGAGCCGGCTGTTCGCGGCGACGAGTCGAGTCCGTCCGACGAGCGACGGGACCATCGCGGCGCGCGCGAGGTCCGTCGAGACCGCGAACAAGCCGCCTAGGAACGACACGACGTAGAGCTGCCCGAGGCTCAGCGCGCCGAGCGCAGCGGCGAGTGGGACGCTTGCGATGACGATCGCGCTCGCGATGTCCGACCAGATGAGGATCGGCCGCCTGGGAAGACGATCGACCCACACGCCGATGAAGAGACCCGCGACGATCGAAGGCAGCATCTGCGCCGCCACGAGCAGACCCGTCTCCGTGGCGCCCGCGCCGAGGAGGAGCACTGCGGTAAGGGGCAACGCGAGGACCGTGATCTGGCTCCCGACGCGCGCGATCGTGAAGCCGGCCCACAGCTTGATGAAGTCGCCGTTGTTATTGAGGGGTGCCGACGCCATCGTGCTGGAGTCTCGCGGATTGAGGTCGGGCTAGGAGACGCGCTCCAACACGACGATCGGGATGACGCGAGTGGTCTTCGCCGGGTAATCTTTGAACGCCGCGAAGTTGGCGCCATGCGCTTTGTAGAGACGATCGCGCTCAGGTCCCTTCGCGACGGGCGTTGCGCGGACCTTGAACTTCTCTTTGCCGACCTCGACCTCGGCCTCACGATGCTTCACGAGGTTGTGGTACCAGGCGGGGTGCGTCGGGGCGCCACCCATCGAGGCGGCGACGACGTAACGGTCACCGTCGCGGTGATATACGACCGGCGTGGTTCGGACCCGCCCGCTCTTGGCTCCCCTGGTTGTCAGCAGCAGCAGCTTGTCGCCGAAGGGACCGACGCCTTTACCGCCTTTCGAGCGGAAATCGTCGATGGTCTGTTTGTTCCAGTCGGCGGCCACATCCCCTGAACGGAACGCGCGCCGTCCCTATTCCGGTACTCCAACGTGGAGGTCCGCAGCCGGTAAACTTGCCACCGGCGTTCCTCGCCGACGTAGCTCAGCCGGTAGAGCAGCGGTTTCGTAAACCGCCGGTCGGCAGTTCGAGTCTGCCCGTCGGCTCAGTCGCTTGCGGCGTTTCGAGCGGTCCGCCAAGAGCATGACAAGAGCTGGTCAACAACAATGACGGTTCCTTGTGACAGACCGGAGGCCGGACGATGACGACGAGTAAGCGCGTTCCCGCGATCGACCACTACGACAACGGCAGCGTCCGCTTTCGTGGCGCGAATCTCGACGGCAAGATGCACGGACCGTGGAAGTTCTTTCGGCGTGACGGCAGCCTGATGCGGAGCGGCTCTTTCGAGCGCGGGAAGCAGATCGGTGTGTGGCGAACCTTTGATCGAACTGGCAAGGTCGTGAAGGAGACGGACTTCACAGGCGCACGGGCTCGCGTCGGACGATAGGGAGTAGGGGGGAACCATGACCACGCTCAAGAACCGGCCGAACACCGCACTCCTCGTCATCGACGTCCAGAACGGCGTCGTCGCGGGGGCTCACAAGCGCGACGCAGTCGTCGCGAACGTCGGCAGCCTCGTCGAGAAGGCTCGACGTGAAAAGGTCCCAGTGGTCTGGGTCCAGCACTCCGACGAGGGGCTCGCGAAGGGGAGCGACAACTGGCGGATCGTTCCCGAGCTGAGCCCGGATAAAGCCGAGCCGCTCGTCGAGAAGAACTATGGCGACTCCTTCGAAGACACCACCCTCGAGAGCGTGCTGTCAGGCCTCGGTGTCGGGAGACTCGTCGTCGTCGGCGCGCAGACCGACGCGTGCGTCCGCTCGACGCTCCACGGCGCGTTCGCCAGGGGATACGACGCCACTCTTGTCGGCGACGCTCACACGACAGAGGACCAGAGCTCATGGGGGGCGCCGCCGCCGGACAAGGTCATCGCGCATACGAACCTGTACTGGAAGTACCAGACCGCGCCGGGCCGGACTGCCGGCACGGTCGAGACAAAGGATGTCGACTTCGGCCGGACGTCCTGATCACGCGATCGCGGTGTTCACCTCGACCGACAGGATCTCCTCGGCCTGACCTCGAAATGTCCCCTGGTGCGGGGGGACGTCTCCATAGTCGCGGCCCGTCGCGACCTTCACGTGATATGCGCTCGCGACGAGGTCGTTGGTGGGGTCGAATCCGCGCCAGCCGTGCGTCGGTGTGAATGCCTCGACCCACGCGTGCGACGCGCCGGCACCGCGGGCCGGGCCGCTCGCGGCGGCGACGGTGTAACCGCTTACATACCGCGCCGGGATCGCGACCGACCGGCAAAGACCGATCAGGAGGTGCGCGAAGTCCTGGCACACGCCGCGCGGCTCGCCGAGAACCTCGACGACGGTCGTTTCGACGGTCGTGACGCCGGGGACGTATTCGAGTCGCTGGTTCACGAGGTGCGTGAGGCGCTGCACCGCGGCGAACGTGTCGTCCGGCGATACAGGACGAAGCGGCCCGGCGAGGGACTCGAGCTCGGGGACCAACGGAACGAGCGGCGATGGATCGAGGAAGTCCGCGAGAGCCGATGGCCCGAGCGGATCCGGCGCCTGCGCTGGGATCGCGAACGGGTCGGCAAGAAGCGTCTCGATCTCGCCGGTCGTCCGGACCTCCAAATGGCGGTGCGCTCGCGCCAGCGTCACCAGGAATGCGGTGTTGCCGAATCCGTCGCCGTAGCGGCGGACGGCCCCGGCCGGATCGATGACGATGTTGAATCGCCCCCACCGCTGATGCGGATCGCTGCGCGGACCGAGCCGCACGTCGATGACGCTCTCGACGACGTCCGAGTCGTAGTCGAATCGCGTGACGTGCTCGACGCGTACCTTCATTGCTGCTGCTGCTGCGCGGCCATCAGCATCGCCGCGCGCGCGACTCCGACGAGGCGGCTCGGCTGCGGCTCGTCGCGGAGATACGTCGCGGTGATCTCGTCGCTGACCTGCGCGATCAAGCGTTGGACACCGAACAGGAAGTCCTCCAGCCCCGCCTCGAAGACCTCATCGATCGCCGCATGCTCGACCTCGCCGCGAACGCGGCCCAGCGTGCGCACTGCCGGTCCGGCCTCGTTCTCTGCCGCGCTGCGGAGCCCGGCCACGGCACTCAGCGCACCGTCCGCAGCGCCGAGAGCGAACCGGACGGACTGCGGGAACACCGCGTTCAAAAGAAGGAACTCGACGATCCGGATCGGGTCGACGCGCAGCGAGTAGAAGCGCGCGTACGCCTCGGCCGAACCGCACGAGCGCAGGACCGCCAGCCAGCGGACCATGTCGGCGTCGGTCGTCTCCTCCTCAGCCCGCGGCGCGAGCAGGTGGGCCTGACGACCGAGGAGCCGGACCACGCCGTCGGCGCGCTCGAGATATGTGCCCAGCGTGAGAAAGTGCCACGGCTCATCGTGAGCGAGGGTCGACCCGGCGAGTCCCTGAAAGTGCTGGAGTCGCTCGCGAACGAGACGCTGGAACGACAGGCTCGCGCCCTGCGCGCGCCGTTGCGAGCCGGGGAGCGCGAGCGATTGATGGAGGGTGTTCAGCTCCTCCCACATCTCGCTCGAGATCGACTCGCGGATGCCGCGAGCGAGCTCTCGCGACTGACGGACGCACGAGATCAGCGAGTCCGGGTTCTTCTCATCCGACAGCAGAAAGAAGGAGACGTCCTCGGCCGAGAGACCGATCGCGCCGACGAGCGGGCCCCAGAAGTCGCTCTCCTCGGTCCCGACGTCGAGCTCGAGATGGCGCGTCACGTCGATGAGGCGCGACACCGCGATACCGCGCTCGACGTACCGCGCGGTCCAGTACATGTCGTCCGCGACCCGGCACAGCATTAACCGAGCACCCAGGTGTCCTTGGCGCCGCCACCCTGCGACGAATTCACGACCAGCGAGCCGGCCCGAAGAGCGACGCGGGTGAGGCCGCCCGGCGTCACGCGGATCTCCTTGCCGAAGAGCACGTACGGCCGCAGGTCCACGTGGCGGCCTTCGAGCGAACCGTCGCTCCAGCTCGGGTGACGCGAGAGCGCGAGCGTCGGCTGCGCGACGTACCCGCGGGGATCGGCCTCGATCCGGCGACGGTATTCGTCGCGATCCGCTTTCGGCGCGTGCGGCCCGATGAGCATCCCGTACCCACCGCTTGCGTTCACTGACTTCACGACGAGCTCGGCGATGTGTTCGAGGATGTACGCGCGCTCCGTCGGATCCGCGGCGATGTACGTCTTCACGTTCGGGATGATCTCGTCCTCGCCGAGG
>DATCPK010000111.1:0-10327 GCA_036570125.1 Candidatus Limnocylindria bacterium | reverse complement strand
AAGCAGTCGCCAGTCCTTGCTATCGCGAAACAGCAGGATCAGGAACGGGTTCTCGACCCTGACACCGGGTGATTCGGTGAACTCGACTGGCAGCACGATCGTCGTCGCGGAACCGGACGGGACCTCACGGTCGATCTTGGTTTCGGGCGTTCGGAACTGCGAATGCGGGTGCTTCGCGGAGAGCAGGCGGATGGGCTCATCGCCCTCATTCGTGATCCGCCATGTGACCGTCCAGCTCCCAGGTGTGCCCTCGGTCGTGAACGGGTCAACGCGGACGCGGGGGCGGCCGCTAATAGCCGACGGACGGCGCCGGCGAGCCTTGGCCGCCACCGCCGTAATTGCACGCGGCGCCACCGGCGGCGGCGACGACAAAGATCACCAAGACGAGGACGAGTATCTGACGCATGACCTGACCTCCTCGATTTTCATGCGAATTGCGGCATCACGTTGGACGCGAATGCCTCGAGCGCATCCCAGTCGTACGGCCCTTCGCGAAGTGCGATGTTCATGCGGTAGGTGCCGAGCCTCGCGTATGACGCCACCACGTCTGTCGCTTCCCGCGGCGTGCCGCGCAGAAATCCGGTCATGCCGCGCGGGTCCTTCGACCAGTGCTTCTGGTAGAGCTCTTCGTGACGCTTCGCTCCGGCCTCGTCCGCGCCCATGTAGAACCCGACGTTGATCGTGCGCGCGATCGACGCGGGATCGCGGCCGACCTTCACGCACCAGGAATCGAGCACTTCGCTCTTGCGCTTCCATTCCGCCGGCGGGAGATACGGCGCGTTCCATCCATCGGCGAATCGCGCCGCGGTCCGCAGGGTCCGTTTCTCACCCGCGCCTCCGATCCAGAGAGGAAGGCGCTTCTGGAGCGGTTTGGGATTGTTCGGAGCGTTCACGAACTTGTAATGCGCGCCGCTGAAGTCGGCGCGCGGACGGTCGAATAAGAGGCGGAGGGCCTCTGCGTATTCCTCTAGTTGATCCTCGCGCTCGCGGATTGACGGGAAGGGGATGCCGTAAGAAGCGAACTCGACCTCGTCCCAGCCCGCTCCGATCCCGCAATCGGCGCGCCCTTTGGAGAGGTGATCGATCGTGCTGAGCGCTTTGGCGAGAACGCCGGGGTGTCGGTAGCCGACGCAGAAGACGAGGCAGCCGACGCGGACCTTGGTCGTCTCCACAGCCGCCGCGGACAGCGTGGCGATCGATTCGAAGCAGTCGATGTCCCCGCCTTGCGGTGGCGTTTCCTGGAAATGATCGGAGACCGAGAACCAATCGAAGCCACGCTCATCCGCGAAGCGCCACAGGCGTCGCATCTGGGCGAGCGGTCCGCCGAGGTGACCGAGGTGTATCCCGAACCTAGTACCCGTAGTCCGAGTATGGGTCGCCGGACGGCATGGGTGACGTGGCCGGCTTGTTCGTGCCGAGCGCCGGGTTCGCCGGCGTCGGGGACGTCCCGCCGCTGCCCGCGCTGCCGCAGGCCACCAGCGCGAGACCGCCGAGCACCGCCGCGAGGAAGAGCGCACGCATCATCGTCATGTTCGTAAGACCTCCTGCTAACGTGAATACGGGCGGGAGGCCGCGACGGATATGGGTAGTTTTGGTGTCTTCTTTGTGATCTTCGTCCTGCTCGTCCTGGCGCTCGCCGGCCTCGGCTTCGCGCTCGTTGCGGCCCGGGCGGCGCACCGCCCACGGGCGGCGCTTCCAGCCAACTGCGGCGACTGCATCTTCATGATTCCGCGCGCGAAGGTCTACAAGCGCGAAACGCTCGAAGACCTCGACGGGATCGTCCACTACCTGTGCCAGCAGCGGTGGATCGAGATCACTCCGTACTCGCCGCGATGCGAGCTCGGCAAGAGCAAGACCCGAACGACGACCGTCCCGACCTGACCTTAACCTTCCCCGCGTGACCAGCTTCGTGGAATTCGATTCATATGTGCGCGCCCGCGAGCGCGAGTACATCGACGAGCTCAAAGTCTTGATCCGGCAGCCGACGGTGTCCGCGCAGGGCATCGGCATCCCGGAGACCGCCCGCATCGTCCTCGACCTGACAAAGAAACGCGGAGGGATCCCCGCGGAAGCGCTGACCGTCGACGGCGGACCTCCGACCATCGTCGGCGAGACCGGTAGTGGGGATCGCACGCTCCTCGTTTACAACCACTACGACGTCCAGCCTCCGGATCCGCTCGACGAATGGGCCACGCCCCCGTTCGAGCCCACTGAGCGTGACGGCTTTCTGTTCGGCCGCGGCGTCTCCGACAACAAAGGCAATCTCATCGCGCGGCTGCAGGCGATCGAGGCATATCGCGCGACAGTCGGCGAGCTTCCTCTTCGGATCCGCGTGCTGTATGAGGGCGAGGAGGAGAGCGGGTCCGCGCATCTCGCCGCGTTCGTCGCCAGCCACGCCGAGCGGCTCAGGGCCGATGGATGCATCTGGGAGGCGGGCTACAAAGACGCCGCCGGCCGCCCGACCATCTCGTGCGGGCTCAAGGGGATCGCGTACGTCGAGCTCCGTGTCCGCGGCGCGAACAAGGACGCGCATTCCTCGCTCGCGACGATCGTCCCCAACGCGGCGTGGCGACTGGTCTGGGCACTCGCGACCCTGAAGAACGACAACGACGAGATAACCATCGACGGATTCATGGACTCGGTGCGCGCGCCCACCGCCGCCGACCGCGCGCTCCTCGAGCGGCTGCCCTTCGACGAGGCAGGCATGCTGCGGATCCACGGGATCAAGAAGTTCGTGCGCGGGCTCGAGGGGTACGAGCTGCGCAAGAAGCACTTCTTCGAGCCGACCTGCACGATCTGCGGGATCGTCTCCGGGTACACGGGTGCGGGTTCGAAGACCGTCCTGCCCGCGGTCGCGACCGCGAAGATCGACTTTCGCCTCGTGCCCGACCTCACGCCGGAGAAGGTCACGAAGCTCCTGCGCGCGCACCTCGATCGGCGCGGCTTCGAAGACGTCGAGGTCGTCCCCGGTCACGGCGAGCCGCCATCGCGCTGGCCGACGGACTCGGTGACCGCGACAGCGGCGGTCGACGCGTGCCGCGGCGCCTACGGAACCGAGCCGGTCGTGTATCCGCTCCTCGCGGGCTCGGGCCCGATGGCCCAGGTGTGCGACACGCTCGGGATCCCGGTCGCGGGGTTCGGCTCGGGCAATGCCGCATCGGCCAATCACGCGCCGAACGAGAACATCGCGATCGTCGATTACATCGACCACATCCGCGCGTTCGGACGGTTCCTGCACACCTTCGCCGGCCGCGCCCTGGCTTGAATCCCGGCGAGCGGCGCCGCCTTCTCGGCCTTCTCGGCTTCCTCAGCTTCAACGCGGTCTACGTCGGAGTCGTCATGGCGCCGGTGCTCACACAGATCGCGGCCGAGTTCAACATCACCACAGGCACCGCTGGACTCGTCGTCGCGGCGTACGGTGTGCCCGGCATCGCCGTCGCGGTCCTGACGGGTCCCTACTCCGACCGCTTCGGCCGGAAACGGTTCCTCGTCACCGGGTCGCTGATCATGGGCGTCTTCACTCTGCTGAGCGCATTCGCCACGAGCTTCGCGGTCCTCGTTGCGATGCGGGTCCTCGCGGGGATCGGCGGATCGGTCATCTTCCCGAATACCACTGCGACCGTCGGCGACAACTTCGCGTACCGCGACCGCGGCAGCGCGATGGGAACGGTGATCGGGCTCAACACCATGGCGGCCGTGATCGGTGTCCCACTCGCGGGCATCCTCGCCGAGGCGACGAGCTGGCGCGCGTCGGTCGGCCTGGTCGGGGTGCTCTCGATCGCCGCGGCGCTCCTCCTTCTCTGGAAGCTGCGTCCGGCGCAGACGCCCCTCAGCGAGCAGGGGATCCGCGAGATGTATCGCGCGATCGTGACCAACCGGTCGGCGCTCGGCGCGATCGGCTCGAGCTTCCTCGGTGGGCTCTACTGGTTCACGTGGGGTACGTACGTTGTGGTGTTCTTCGAGACGGCGTTCGGCCTGTCCCAGGGCGTCGCCTCGACCTTCGCGCTCACGCAGGGTCTCGGAGTCCTGTTCGGAAGTCAGCTCGGAGGCAGGCTTGGCGCACGCATCGGCCACAAACCCATCGTCGCGGGCAGCGTCACCGCCTCGGGAACGCTTCTCCTGCTTCTGACGAATCTCGGTCTGTCACTTCCAGCAGCGGCGCTCCTGAACCTTCTGGTTTCCGCCGTGATCGGTGCACGATTCGCTTCCAACACGACGCTCCTCACCGAGCAGGTGCCCGAGGCGCGGGGCACGCTGCTCGCGCTCTCAGCGTCGGTGACGAGCGGAGCTCTCGTCGTCGGCGCGGCCGTCGGCGGACTGCTGATCGACGGACTCGGCTTCTGGGCGCTCGGCGTTTTCTGTTTTGCCGCGGCGATACTCGCAGCCATCGTCGTCACGATCTTTGTTCGCGAGGAGCCCATAGACCTCGAGATCGCGTCGGCGGTTTGAATGGGAGCCGCATCGTTGCTCAACTGTTACCGCAAATAGCCGTTCGCACGCCTGCTCGGCATGACACCTGCCCGTACATGTGTCACTCGGAAAAGGAGCAGGCCAATGGCACGTAAGGCTGGTGGCGGGATGACCGTCGCCGAAGCGGGACGAATGGGTGGCCGGTTGGTCAGCGAGAAGTACGGTCCGGAGTTCTACGAAAAGATCGGCAAGAAGGGTGGATCGAGCACGGCCAACAAGTACGGGCCGGAGTTCTTCGGCCGCATCGGTAAGAAGGGTGGCCGCGCGGTCACCGCGAAGTACGGCGCCGGACACTTCGAGCGCATCGGCCGCAAGGGCGGCCAGAAGGTCGCCGACCTCATCGAGCGCGCAAAGTCCCTCGAGTCAGCCGAGGAAGAAAAGCAACCAGTAGAAGCGCCCGTCGAATAGACCGGCGTACCTTGGTCCCTTGATGGACCGGAGAGAGCTGGGAGCGGGAACGCGCGTCGTGCGCGTTGCTCGCTCGCTCCCTCCGGGCGAAGGTCAGCCCCTCGTTCCTCCTCTCGTGCAGAGCGTTGCCTTCGATTACGGCTCCGCTGCCGAGCAGGACGCGGTCTTTGGCGGAGACCGGCCCGGGTATGTGTACGGGCGCTACGGCACGCCCACCACCGCTGCGCTCGAGTTCGCTATGGCCGAGCTCGATGGGGTCGAGGCCGCCACCTGTTTCGTCACTGGGATGGCGGCCATCGCTGCGGCGGTGGACGCGTGCGCGATCTCGCGGGGCGGCCGCGTCGTCGCTCAGGAAGACTGCTACGGGCAGACGCGGGCGCTCTTCGAACGTTGGGTCCGCGAGCGCTCCGCGGACATCGTCTTCGTGGACACGACCGACCACAAAGCGGTCGAGGCCGCGCTCCAAACCAAAACCACGACGCTTCTTTACGCGGAGGCCATCGCCAATCCGCTTCTGCGGGTGAACGACGTCGCGGCGCTGGCTCGGCTCTCCAAGGCAAATGGCGCCAGCCTCGCACTCGACGCGACCTTCGCGACTCCAATGCTCTTCCGCCCCGCGGCGCTGGGCGCGACGATGGTCATCCACTCGCTCACCAAGTACGTCAACGGTCACGGCGACGTGATGGGCGGCTCGGTCGGCGGCTCGACAGAGCTCGCGCGTGCTATGCGCGACCGCACAATCCTCGACGGCGCGTACATGCCGCCGCACGAGGCGTGGCTCGCGATCCGAGGGCTGCGCACCCTCGGCCTCCGCGTGCGGCGCCAATGCGAGAGCGCGCTCGCGGTCGCGCAGCACCTCGCGAAGCACCCCAGGGTTTCACGCGTTCGCTATCCGGGCCTAGCCGACCATCCCCAACACGACGTCGCGACGCGGCAGTTCGGAGGGCTCTACGGAGGGGTCGTCTCGTTCGTCCTTCGCGATGACACAAAGCCTGCCGCCTTCCGCTTCCTCGACGCGCTCGAGCTGGCCGCGTCGGCTACGACCATCGGCGACCTCTTCACCGAAGTGCTCTACCCGCCGATCTCTTCGCACCGGCGTCTTCCCGCGGACGAGCGCAAGCGTCTCGGCATCAGCGACGGTTTCCTGCGTATCTCGGTCGGCATCGAAGAGCCCGACGACATCCTCGCCGATATCGATCGCGCCCTTGACCGCGTCTAAGTCGCTCCCTCGCGCCCTCGTTTTTAACTGCCACATCACCGGCCTCGCGGTCGCGCGCTCGCTCGCGGCTCACGGCGTGGAGGTCATCGCACTCGATCCCGATCCGCGTGGGCTTGGCCAGGCGTCGCGCGCCGTGACCGCGCGCCACACGTGTCCGAACCCGCTCGAGGACGAACGGGGGTTCGTGCAGTACCTGCTCGACAACGCGAAGCGGTGGGAAGGCGCGGTGCTCTTCCCGACGAACGACGAGTGGGTCATGGCCGTCGCGCGTTACCGCACCCAGCTGGAGGCGTGCTACCGCATCCCGTTCAGCGAGCTCGCGGTGATCGACGCGGTCCTCGACAAGCGGCGCCTCTACGCGGATGCGCATCACCTGCGCATCCCGATCCCGAAGACGTACACGCTGAACGATCCGAAGGCGACCGCGAAGGACATCCACTACCCCGCGATCGTCAAGCCCGCCGAGCAGCGGCGCTTCTACGACCGCTTCGGCGTGAAAGTGTTTCGTGCGGAGAACGCGGCCGAGCTCGTGCGCTTTGCGAAGGAGGCCGCGGATCTCGCGTGCGTCGCGCAGGAGATCGTGGACGTCCCGGCTGGCGGCTTCTACTCGTTCTGCTCGTACGTCGCGCCAGATGGCGAGGTGCGCGGCGCGTTCGTGGGCCGGAAGCTCGAGCAGTATCCGGAAGGATTCGGGACGGGCTGTCTCGTGATCGGCGAGCAGGTCTCGGAGATCGTCGACCGGGGTAGCGCGATCCTCAAGGCGTTCGGCTATCACGGCATCAGCGAGGTCGAGTTCATCTGGGACCCCGCGCGTAAGGAGCATCTCCTCCTCGACGTGAACCCGCGCGTTTGGAAATGGGTGGGGTTGCCGATCGCGAGCGGCGTCGATCTCCCCTGGCTCGCATACAGCGAGGCGATCGGCCAGCCGGTGCGCGCCGGCGACCCGCGCGACGGACTTCGCTGGATCTATGAACGCGACTACGCGCTACTGGCGCAGTCACGGCCGCTGTTCCCGGCGACGGGCGAGGTCGTGAACGCGGTGTGGGATGCCGACGATCCCGGACCGTTCGCGCAGCTGATCTTGAACGAGGGACCGGCCGGCAAGTACTACTGCGCCTGCTGACGAACTTCTCGGCTCGGACGCTGAGCGCTCACCACCGCTAGCCTCACGGCAATGAGATTTGGATTCTGGATGCCGGTGTTCGGGGGATGGCTTCGCAACGTCGAGGACGAGGGCATGCCCGCCACCTTCGAGTACCAGCGCGCGCTCGCGGAGCAGGCGGATCGGACCGGGTGGGATGTGACGCTCGTCGCCGAGCTCAACCTGAACGACATCAAGGGCCCCGAGGCCGATTCCCTGGAGGCGTGGACGACCGCCGCGGCGCTCGCGCCGCTCACCCAGCGGATCGAGCTCATGACCGCGGTTCGTCCGAACTTCCGACTGCCCGCGCTCGTCGCGAAAGAGGCCGCGACCATCGACCGGATCTCCAACGGCCGTTTCACGCTCAATGTCGTGAGCGCGTGGTGGGAAGAAGAAAGTAGTCAGTACGGCGGGGCGTGGGTAAAACATGACGAACGCTACGCGCGGACCGAGGAGTTCCTCGCCGTCCTCAAGGGCATGTGGACGAAGGACGAGTACACGCTCGAGGGCCGTTACTACACGATCAAGAAGGCGCGCCTCGCTCCGAAACCGGTGCAGAAGCCCTGGCCCACGCTCTACGCGGGCGGAGAGTCACCCGCCGCGAAGGACCTCATCGCGCGCGAATGCGACGCGTATCTCATGCACGGCGATCCGCCGGAAGCCCTCGCAGCGAAGATCGAGGACATGCGCGCGCGCCGCGCGAAGCACCCGGAGCTGCCGCCGCTGCAGTTCGGGGTCGCGGCCTACTCGGTCGTGCGGAGCAGCGACGCCCTGGTCAAGAACGAGATCGAGCGCATCACCGATGTGCGCGCGAGCGCGCGCGGGTACGCGAGCTATCAGGAGTTCATCAAGGGATCGCAGCTCGACACGAATGTGTCGCTCGAGGACTACAGCGTCTCGAATCGCGGGCTGCGGACCGGCCTCGTCGGCACGCCGGATCAGGTCGCGGAGAACATTCGGGGGCTCGAGCGAATCGGCATCGATCTGCTGCTGCTTCAATGCAGCCCGCAGCGCGAGGAGATGCAGCGGTTTTCGTCCGAGGTCTTTCCGCTCGTCAAGGATCTGCGGAACTGAGAAGGAGGCGGCCCGGAGCCGCCTCCTTCATTTGTCAGCTCAGTCGTCGCCCAGCGATGGGTTGAGTCGCACGCGCGAGATAGTGAATCGCGTGATCGGCGTCTCGTCCGCGAAGAAGTGTCGGAAGTCGAGCGCCGTGTTCGTGACATAGATGCTGCCGCGGCTCTGGACCACGCTTGCCGGGAAGAGGAGACCCTGCGGGGTCCCGTCTTTGATGCCCTCGAAGCCGCCGATGATGTCGAGGACCCGGCCTTCGGTGTTCAGCACGTAGAGCACGTTCTCCTGGTTCGCGCAGACCCAAAGTCGGCCCGCCGAATCCCAGGCGATGCCGTCCGCTCCATTGATGCTCTCGGTAAACGTGGTCACGACCTTGCTCGCCGAGATCTTGAGGATCCGGTCATCGGCCGTGTTCGCGACGTAGAGGTCGGTGCCTCTGAACGAGATCCCATTCGCGCCGAAGCCCGGGAACCCGTGGTTCCCCGGCGTGAGAAGGTCGTGGTGCACGTAGAGGCCGACCGTGCCGCTCGTCGTGTTGACGGTGAAGATGTTGCCGCCGAACGAGTCGGACACGTAGAGCAAGCCTGCCGCGTCGAACGTGATCCCGTTCAGGCCGCAGGTCGTACCGCCGCCGGTGCAGACCGGGTAGGTCCTGGTGATCGCGTGGCTTGGCGGCGCGAGCTGGAGCACCGCTCCGTTGCCGAAGTCGGCCACGTAGAGCTTGCCGTCGGGGCCGAACTGCATTCCGAGCGGGACATGCCCGTTGAGCGCGATCGTGTCCTCGAGGCGGCCGTTCGGCCCGAAGACGTAGATGCTGTTGACGCCTGAGAAGTCGAACGACGCCGCGTAGATGTTTCCCGCCGCGTCGGCCGCGATGCCTTCCGGGTGTCCCGGTTGGTTCTCCGGCAATGTCGCGAAGCGGCTGACGCCCCGGTCCGCGGCCGCGGGAGCCGAGTCGGTGAGGAGCGCAGCGAGCGCGAAAACAGCGACGAGCGCAAGGAGCTTTCGCATTCCGTCCCCCAGAGTTTTGTCGACCAGTTGTCTACGCCCGCCCGCTGCGAGCGTCAATTTGCGTCAGCGCTCTCGGCGGAGGTAGTCGAGGATCTCGGCCATGACTCGGCAGTCGACCTCGTTGTATCGAGCGATCTCCTGCATTACCGGGGACTCGGTCAAGGATCGCCCGCGGGCCCGCGAATCCGCGGCCGCGGACCACGCCCCAGCCATCGCTCCGGCACCGTCGGCGAGGCCTTCGCCCCACGCGGTCTCGATAAGCCCGTGTGAACGCATCGCGCGTGCGATGGACTTGAGCCCGAATGAGAACGCCCCTTTCACGACGATCGGCTGCGCGCGAAAGACGCGCCCGAGCAGGTCGTACCACGCGAGCGGCGGCCAGGTCCGGTCGGGGTGACGCGACCGCGCCGACTCGTACGCGCGCTCAAAGTTCGATTCCTCCGCGAGGGACCAGTGCACCAGACGCACGTCGCTCGCCGATGAGCGCTCGGCATCCCGCGCGACGTCCGCGAGATGGGCGAGCCAATCGTCGATCATCCGCGCCTCGGCTTCCACACCGAGGTCGTCGACGGTGAACTGCCGAAAGGACCAGTGACGATCGCGGTAGGTACCCGAGCCGATCTGAAAGATGAGCGCCTGCCCACCCTTCTGCGGGAACGTGCTGAAGTCGTCGTCCATCTCATGAACGAACTCGAAGTCGACGAACGCCTCGGCCGGAGGCGGCACGCGCCACTCGTCCTCATCTGCGCTCACGCGTTCCGGGCGGAGCACGTCGCCCGTATCGCGGTTCACCGCGATCACCGCGTCCAGCGTCTGCCCGTGCTGCCCATCGAGACCGAGGAGCGTGGCGGACGTCCGCGCGTCGCCCCAGCGCGTCACTCCGACGGCGTGTGCGGCGGCGCGCAGGTCCACGTTCACACGAGGCAGGATGGTCAGCTCACCGAGCTTCGCCGCGATCTCGCCTTTCGCCGTGTGCCATGGGAAGTCGCTGCCCGCTTTCATGTTGG
>DATCPK010000110.1:0-1659 GCA_036570125.1 Candidatus Limnocylindria bacterium | reverse complement strand
CTCGACGATGAACGAGAGCTGCTCGGCGGGATGCACGTGCCTTGGGACGGTCGTCCCTTTCTTCAGCCAGATCTGCGCGAGCATCGCCTTCTCGCCGTAGAGGAATCTCCGCTGCACGCCGGCCATCAGGTCCTCGCGCGGCGAGTCTTCCCAGCGAACGCGGCGCCCCTTCGTCGTCAACTTCATCCTCCCCGTCGTGGTGTCGCGAGGATACCGGCCGGAACGGATGTCGGCTTATCGGTGCCGAGCTCGCGCTCCAGGAAATTGAGGACGTGCTGCGCCCATTCGTCGGGGTGCGTCGCGAAGGCCTTGACGTGCTCGCAACCCTGCACGACCCAGAGCTCGGTGCGCGGATTCCGGCTTGCCGCTTTGAGGTCGAGCCCGTGGTGCAGAGGGACCGTGGTGTCGTCCGTGCACTGAATGAACAGGAACGCGCGCTCGGGATAGGTCGCGACGACTTTCGATGGCGTGACCTGCGAGATGTCGAGGCCGAGGAAGAGACGCGACATCAGCACGATGCCGGGCGTGAACCACGGCGGAAGGTTCGTGTATTTGGTCGCGGATTCGCTGACGACCGTGTTGGCGTCGGCGAACGCCGAGTCGGTCACGACAGGTCCGATCGACGGATCGGCTTTCACGGTCATGATCGCGCTTCCGCCGCCCAGCGATTCGCCGATGATCGCGACGCGTCTCCGCTCGATGTCGGCTTTCGCGGCCGCCAGGTCGATTGCGGCGAGGATGTCGCGCGGCTCCTCGATGCCGAGCGTGTATCTCGTGCCACCGCTCTCGCCGTGGCCGCGAAGGTCGAAGAGCAGGACCGAGTAGCCGTGAACCAGCAGAAGCTTCGCGATCCCTGCTTCCATGAAGTCCGAGTTGACGCGATTCCTTCCGCGACCGTGGACGAGGACCACCGCGCGATCCGCGCCAGGGACGTCGAACCACCAGCCCTTGAGGACGATCCCGTCGCGGCTGTTGAAGGTGACGTCCTCGTGCGTCGCGGCGATCGAGCTTGCTGGCGGATCGAGCGGCAGGCGCTCCACCTGGGTCACGCTTTCCGCCACCCGAAACGAGATTGCGAAGTAACCCACCACCGCCGCGACGACGACGATCGCGAGGAAATAGGGCCACAGCTTCCGTGCTTGTCGCAACGCGCGACGAATGTATCCCGCGCGGAGTAACGCGCCTCCGGCGAGCGCGTTGAATGGGCAACCTCGACCAATCAGTCCATCCGACCCCCTGCGTCGAGCGGCCCGCCCCACCAGGCGGGCCGCTCCTTTTCAGGCGCTACCGCGCTGAGACCGGCCGGCCTAATTGCGCTCGCTCATGGTCGTTAGGCCGTGTGAGAAATCACTTCAACAGCTTCCCCTCCAACGCCGCCGGTCTCTCCACCGGCGGCGTTCTCTGTTTAGAGGACACGCTGTCGTTGAGCATCAAGGTCCGGCGGGCGCGCTCGACGATGGGCTGATCGAGCAGCTTTCCGTCCAGCGCTACGGCGCCGTCGCCCTTTGTTCGAGCTGCTTCGAACGCATCGACCACGCGACGCGCGTACGACACCTCCGCCGCGCTCGGGCTGAAGATCTCGTTGACCGCCTCGATCTGTCCCGGATGGATCAGCGACTTTCCGGTGAAGCCGAGACGGCGCGCCTGCACCGCGTCGCG
>DATCPK010000109.1:0-9739 GCA_036570125.1 Candidatus Limnocylindria bacterium | reverse complement strand
ACCCCGTCGGGCGATAGCAAACTCATTTACGCGCGCGACTTCAATAGATGAGGAGCCTCTTGAATCCTCGCGGACACACGATTGGTACAACCGGTGTCTCGTTCTCACGCGCATGCTCGTGCACGTGACGCTTCAAGGTTTCGTCGCGAGCGCGGACCTTGCGATCGCGATCTCGATCGCCGCGCTCAGCGTCTCAGCGCTGCGAAGTGGACGACGACCGCGGCGGATGCGCTCGTGGCTGTTCTTCGCCCTCGCGTCGGTGACGCTGGTGGCGCACAGCGCGTTCGGCACGCAGGGTGAAGGCCAGGCGGAAGCGGCCGCGCTCTTCGAGCTGCTCACCCTCGCACTCTTCGCGATCGGCTTCGTGCTCCTCTATGGTGCGGACCGCGAACAGTTGCGCAGCATCGAGACACGCGCCGAGCTCGATCCCACGACAGGCCTGCTAAACCGTCAGGCGTTCCGCGAACTCGTCAGCGCGCACCTTCGCCGGCCGCGGCACGGACCCTCCGCGGTCGCGGTCGTGGATCTCGACGGATTCAAGGCAGTGAACGACTCGCGGGGCCACCCGGCGGGCGACGAGGTGCTCGGCCTCGTGGCAGCCGCCATCCGGGCGAACCTCCGCGCGCAGGACCTCGCGTCGCGCTACGGCGGTGACGAATTCGTGGTTTTCCTCGCGGACTGCCCGGTCGAAAGCGCCCTGCCGATCATGGAACGCATCCGCGCGGTCGTAGCAGGGGTCACGGCTGCGTCCGGCTCGATCGTGACCGCGTCGGTCGGTCTCGCGCTCTCACCGGACGGCGGCGCCGAGCTGGACGATCTGGTGCGGACCGCGGACCGCGCGCTCCTTTCGGTGAAGCGCTCGGGCAAGAACCAGCTCCTGGTCGCGGAGACGCTCTAACCCTCGGAGGCGCCCGGCTTCTTACGACGGATCGCCACCTTGGCCCGAGTATCTCAGGACGCCGGAGATAGGAGCGCGTTCACGAACGCGGTGGGGTCCATAGGCACGAGGTCGTCCGCCTTCTCACCCACACCGAGAAGCTTCACCGGCAGCTTGAGCTCTTGCGCGATCGCGAAGACCGCTCCGCCTTTGGCCGTGCCGTCAAGCTTGGTCACGACCAGACCCGTGACCGCGGCGGTCGAGGTGAATTGACGCGCCTGCTGGATCGCGTTCTGGCCCGCGGTGCCATCGAGAACGAGCAGCACCTCGTCCGGCGCGCCCTCGCGCGCGCGGCCTGTCACTTTCACGATCTTCCCGAGCTCGTCCATGAGGTAACCCTTCGTGTGCAGCCGGCCGGCGGTGTCGGCGATAACGGTCGTGTTTCCGCGCGCGATCGCCGCGTTGACCGCGTCGAAGACGACCGCCGCCGGATCGCCATCTGGTTTTCCTGAAACGATCGGGACGCCGACGCGCTCGGCCCAGCGCTCGAGCTGGTCGATCGCCGCGGCGCGGAACGTGTCCGCCGCCGCGAGGAGCGGACGCTCCCCCGAATCCTTGAGTCGCTTCGCGAGCTTCGCGGCCGTCGTCGTCTTGCCGCTCCCGTTGACGCCGACGACGAGGATCACGCGCGGCTTCTGACCATCCCCGCGCAGCCCGACCTCGACTCCGAGCGCGGTAACGAGCGTCTCGCGGACCGCGGACAGCGCTTTCGGCACCGTCTTCAGCTCGCCGCCATTGAAGAGATCGCGCAGCTGCGCCATCAGCGGATCGACGAGCGACACGGAGAGATCCGCACGGAGCAGCGCTTCCTCGAGCGAGTCGAGCCACTCCGCCGTGATCGCCGCTTCACCGCGGCCGAACAGGCGCGAGAAAAAACCGCCGCGTGTCTTGGCGAGTCCCTGTTCGATGCTCACGTCTCGCAGGCTACCGGGTTAGCCCGCTCGTTCGCGCTCCGCGTCGAGATCCGCGAGCTTCAGTGAGATCACCTTCGACACGCCGCCATCGTCCATCGAGACGCCGTAGAGCATGTCGGCGGCCTCGATCGTCGCGCGGTTGTGCGTGATCACGACGAACTGCGTGCGATCGGTGAGCTCGCGAAGTGCCTGCGTGAAGCGACCGACGTTGCGCTCGTCGAGCGCCGCGTCGACCTCGTCGAGCACGCAGAACGGCGCCGGCCGCACGCGCAGGATCGCGAGGAGCAACGCGGTCGCGGTGAGGGCGCGCTCGCCACCCGAGAGCTGCGCGAGGCTCCCGATCCGCTTGCCCGGTGGGCGCGCGTAGATGTCGATGCCCGGCTCCTCAGGATCGTCGCTGGTGCGGAGAGACGCCTGACCGCCGTTGAACAGGCGCTGGAAGAAGACGCCGAACTCGCGGTCGACGGCCTGCAGCGTCGTGCTGAACTGCTCGGCGATGGTCGTCGCAAGATCGTCGGCGAGCGAGCGCAGGTCCGTCATCGCGCGCTCGAGGTCGTTCTTCTGCGTCGAGAGGAACTCATGGCGCTGGCCGATCTCCGCGAGCTCGGTCGCGGCGAGCGGGTTCACCGGCTCGAGAGCGATGAGACGTCGCCGCAGGCGCTGAAGCGCCGCGACCGTGCTCGTCTTCTCCTTCTCGTCCGGCTCGTCGTCGAGCGCGATGCTCGCCGGGTCGGGGAGCGGCTCGTCCTCGGGGAGGCCGAGCTCCGCGCGCACCTGCTCTTCGAGCAACCGCAACGCGCCCGACGCGCGCTCTTCCTCGACCGCGAGTTTGCCGCGCTCGCCTCGCAGCTCGGCGAGTCGTTCGCGCGCTTTCGCGAGTCGCTGCTCGGACTCGCGGCGCGAGCCTTCTGCGGCGAGAGCGCGCTCGCGAGCAAGCTCGGCGGACCGCGCTGCTTCCTTCGCGTCCGCGGTGGCCCGACCGAGGTCGTGTTGCGCGGTCTCGAGACGGGAGCGCGACTCGCGCTCCTGCGCGACGAGCGCGTGGAGACGTTCTTCTTCCTGCGCGATGCGCCGCTCGGTCGCGCTCACCTGCTCGCTGAGCGCGTCGCGGACCCGGACCGAAGCGCTGCGGCGCTCCTCCATCGTCGCGGATTGAAGGCGGGCTTCCTCGGCGCGCTTCGACGCCGCATTGTGCGCGTCGACCGCGATCTGCTCCGCCCGCTCCGATGCCGCGAACACGTCCGCGGCGACGTTTCGCGCGGTCGCCGCGACTCCGCTGTCGCGCGCGAGCTTGTCGCGCCTGCCGAGAAGCTCGGTGCGCTCGCGTTCGATGCCGGCGGCGCTCGCCTCCTGGGCGCGCACCAGATCACGGACGTCGGCCTCGGTGGTGACGAGCCGGTCCGCGACGACCTCCGCATCACCACGCGCGGCTTGCGCGGCAGCGAGGCGCTTGTCCGCGTCTTCACGCCGTCGCTCGGCATCGGCGCGCTGCGCGAGAACGTCTCGTTGGGCCCGCTCGGCGGTCATGAGCTCCTCGTGTAGGCGTGCGGCCATGCCCGCGAGCTGGGTCGTGGCGTCGCGTTCGGCGCGCTTGCGCGGGTCGATGATGCGCGCAAGGCCCGGCAGGACGAGCAGGCCGCTCGGCGCGATCACCGCACCGGCGCGCAAGGTGGTGGCGGCGGCGAGAGCCGTCGCGTCATCCGGCGCGACGAAGATCGCGACGCCGTCGGCGATACGCCTGCAGCCTTTCGGCGGCTGCGCATCACCGGATGCGCCGCCACCCGCGATCGCCACCGCCCGGCCGAGCGCCACGCGGACGGCGTCCGGCGACGCGATACGTTCGTGCAGCCACGCGAAGCCCTTGGGCAACGGCGGCAGCTCCTGCGCGTCTTCGCGAGCCGCGAGCTCGGCGTCGGCGCGGTCGACGGCCTCGCGAAGCGCCGCGGTCTGCCCGCGAACGAGCGCCAGGTCGCCGTCGATTCGCTGCAGCTCGTTGCGCGCGGCGCCCGCGCGCTCGGCGGCGCTCTCCGCGGCGCGGGCCGCCTCGGCCACCTTCTCGCGCGCGCGCGCCAGGTCCGCCGCGATGCGGCTTCGTTCGCGCTCGCGTTCGCTCCGCTCCTTCGCGAGGCTAGCGGCGGTCGCGGCGAGTTCCTCGTCGCGCGTGAGGAGAGACCGCTCCTCATCGCCAAGGCGAAGCTCGTCGCTCTCCCTGATGAGGTGCGCGCGCTCGGTCTCGACGCGGGCAGCCCGCGCCTCAGCGAGGGCCACGCGCGTGCGCGACGCATCCTCCTCGGCGGTGCGGGCGGCGTCGGCTGACTCGCGCGCCCCGCGCGCCGCGGCACTCGCCTCTTCATCGACGCGCGTGCGGCGCTCGCGAAGATTTGCGAGCTCTCCCGGAAGCGCCGCGAGGGCCGTGCCGGTGCGGTCGCGCTCGGCGGCGATCGCGGCAAGGCTCGCCTCGAGACCGGCGACGCGCTCGCGCGCCGATGCTTCGGTGGACGCGGCGTCCGCGGTGCCGATGCGGCGACGCTCTTCCTCCTGCCGCGCCGCGCGCAGATCCTCGTCTGTCCCGGCAGTCGTCGACTCGCCCTCCGCGACGTAGTCGGCAAGGCGCTCGATCTCCTTGTCGACGCCCGTGATCTTCGTCATGAGCTCGGCTCGTTGATCGGCCGTCGTTCCGAATGACGCCTTGTACCAGCGAAGGGCCCGGCGGCGAAGCTCGTTGCGGATCGCCTCGTACTCGGTCCACTTGGCGGCCTGATCGCGCAGCGCTTCGACCCGCGGACCGATCTCGCGGAGGATGTCGTTCACGCGGACCATCTCGGTCTCCGCGGACCGTAGTCGGTTCAGCGCCTCCTCGCGGCGCAGCTGGAGCCGTCGCGTGCCGGCCGCTTCCTCGATGACCGTCCGCCTATCGGAAGGGCGGAGCGCCAGGATCTGATCTACGAGTCCTTGACCAATGACGACGAACGGGTTGTCGGCGAGATTCGCGCCTGCGAGCAGATCTTGCAGATCGCGAAGCCGAACGCGCGACCGGTTCACGAGGTATTCGGCCTCGCCGTTGCGGAAGAGTCGGCGGCCAACCTCGATCTCGGTGAAGTCGATCGGCAGCCGTCGCGACGAGTTGTCCAGCTGCAGCAATGCTTCGGCGTGACTGAGCGCCTTGCGCGTTTCGCTTCCGCCGAAGATCAGCTCCTCGTTTTTCTTCGCGCGCAGCACGCGCGCGTTGTTCTCACCGAGTGCCCAACGAATCGCATCCGCTACGTTTGAGTTGTGGACGATGAAGTTGTCCGCGACGAAGTTGTGAGTGTCATCGACGCAGAGGTCATAAACCCAGCGGTCTTCAGGTTCGAACTCCTCCACGGCGACGACCTCGTCCCAATAGACATCTGATTTCGCGAGTTTTCGGATCTGACCAAGGAGCGGCAGTGCCGAAGCCGGCGAAACCCCAAGCTGTTCCACGTAGTCGGCGACCTCGAGCAGGCCGGCGCGACTCGCGTGGCAGCGTCGTTCGGTGTAAGCCGCAAGCTTCGATCGCCCCTTCCGGTGCTTCTTGACGTTTACCCCGGCTGCCCGGGCGGCTTGATGGACGAGCTCTGTCGCGGAAGGAACGACGTCCCAATTCGGATTCCCGCCCGCTGGAAGCGCGGCGATACGCCCGAGCGCCTTTGTCTTGAAGCCAGCGAAACGCAGATGCGCGGCCAACACGCGCATTTGCTCGTTGCCGTAGACGTAGACGCTGAAGTAAGTCCGGCGGATCTTCGCGGCGGTATTCGAGGCGTACTTCTCCTTCCGGCGGATCGTCGCGAACACGCCGAGGCGCAGAAGCAGGGACACAACTCCTCGGGCGAGGTTCTGACTCGCCGACGCGTATTCGACATACGCCTGATCCCGGCCGCGATATCGCTTTACGCATACGTAGGAGTCGCCCTCGAAGAGACCCGACAGGAATGCCCATTGAACATGCTCCGGAGCGGCGAGCAGGAGCTCTGGCACAACCTTCTGCGCGGATCCGGAGTTCTGCTTCAAGCCGAAGAGGCGCTCGAGTAGGACGGCTAGCGCTTGCGACGACTGAATCAGAATCTTGGCGTTGACGTCGCCCGGATGGTCGTAGCGAGCAGTTCGCAACCCAAAGATGTGCTCGCCGAGTCGCGCATATTCCTCGTTGACCTTCGGATCGCTGTTGGTGAAACGGGCTGTCCCTGCGATGTTTTCGCCTTCGGCGATCAGCAGGCCCAGAAAGCGCGCAACATCCGGCGTCAGCGCCTGTGGAACCCTGACGGAAACGCCGTATTTCGCACGAATTTGGGGTTCAAGCGTTGGCGACTCGCCAGACGCTCGGGACAGAGCCGACAGAGCCGCTGTGCCTAGACCACTGTCGCTCCGAGGATTCTCGCGCGAGGATCGTTGTAGATGCGCTGCGTCGGCCCAGGCTCGATACGTCCCGAACCATTCCTTCCCGCTCGATGCCCACTCCGCGAGCCCGGGGCTCGGCGGGATGCGGATCCGGTCAGCGTCATTGAAAAGGTCGAGGGTCCGAAGGAACGGAAGGGAAGCGCGATCAGCGCTCAGCGGGAGCTGGCGCGGAAGTGCGACGTGAACTCCTCGACGAACCTCGTCCGCGCGGAGACTTCGGACATACCCGCCATCAAGCGTGAAGAGAGGGTGATAAGGGGTCAGTTCGACTACCCGTCCGGATCGGGTGTGGACCCGAAGCATCCGCGGGGGGGCGGTCCGTTTTACGAAGGCTGAGACGCGTCGACCCTCAAGCCTCAACGAGTCGGGATCGAGCGACACCACGTCAACCGACGCCTCCGGTCGTGCGATGAAGCCGTCGTCGATGATTTCAACGGGACCGGACGCGAGCGCCTCCTCAACCATGTCCCCAATCAGACGCTCCGATCCGTCCGCCAACGTGACACGCGAAAAAAACCTGAGACACTTTCCGGACCCGTTCGGGCCGATAACGGCGGTGATACCGGGCGCAAATTCGAGATGGGTCGGATGCACGAAGCTCTTGAATCCTGTAAGCGTCAGGGACTTGAGCACGGCGTTAGGTGCGGAGGTTCCTCCCTCGATGACCTTCAGCTCGTCGCTCACTGCGTCACCAGCTCCATGAGCTTCGCGGCCGCGGCCTCTTCCGCCGCCCGCTTCGAAGCTCCCGTGCCCTGCGCGACGTTGCCCGCGACCTCGACCTGGACGACGAACCCGCGCCGATGCTCCGGGCCGCTCACGTCGAGGGTGCGATAAAGCGGAAGCGGGTGGTGCGCGGCCTGCGCCCACTCCTGCAGGAGCGTCTTCGGCGACTTTCGCGGTGCGGCCAGCGTCGCCGCGATCACGTCACCCATCGTTCGCTGGACGAGAGCATTCGCCGCACCGAGTCCGCCCTCGATGTAGCACGCGCCAACAACCGATTCGTAGAGGCTCGCCGAAAGGCCGACGCGTCCGCGACCCCCGGTCTCTACTTCGCCGCGCCCCAAACGCGCCTTCTCGGGCAGGCCGAGCTGCCGGCCAACCTCGGCGAGCGCGGCGGATGACACGAGCGCTGCGCGAAGTGCGGTGAGCTCGCCCTCGGTCGCATCGGGAAAGCGTCGGTAGAGCTCTTCGCCCACGACGAGGTCGACGACCGCATCGCCGAGGAATTCGAGCCGCTCGAAATCGTGCGCGTTCTCCTCCGGATGCTCGTGGAGATACGAGCTGTGCGTCAGCGCGTTCTCGAGCAGCACAGGATCCGTGAAGCGATACCCGCCGATCTCGGTGTCGACCATTTCCTCCATAAGCGCAGAAGAGGCAGGGGCTCCGATGCCCCTGCCTCCCCTACGCGCTGCGTTCGACGTGATCGTGCGCGCTAAGCGACGTGCTCCTCGATGTACTCCTGCGCGTCGCCCACGGTCTTGATTCTTTCCGCCTCTTCGTCCGAGATTTCCATCCCGAACTCTTCCTCAAGACTCATGATCAGCTCGACCAGGTCGAGCGAGTCAGCGTTGAGATCGTCCACGAACGAGGCCTCAGGCTTTACGTCAACCTCGTCGACGCCCAACTGCTCGACGATGATCTTCTTGAGGCGATCGTAGGTGTTTCCCTGCGCCAACAAATTCCTCCTCCGGGTCGAGTGCGACCCCTCCCCCGCCCGCCCGCGGCGGCAGGTCCGCGCAAGTGTCACGGCCACCCATCTGACCTGTCAATTGGGTAGCGCTAAAGAAAGCCGGCTCGGCCGGCCTCTTTATGGTGAAAGCCGATGACAGACCGCTGGCGCGAGGTCTACGAGCGCGAGTATCCCCGCCTGGTGCGGGCGCTGCTCGCGATCGGGCGCGACCCCGCCGCGGCGGAAGACGCGGCGCAGGAGGCCTTCGTGAAGGCACACCAGACGGGCATCGACAAGATCGAGAAGCTGCCCGGTTGGCTCCTGGTGGTCGGGGCGCGAGAGATCTTCCGCAAGGCCAAGCGAGCCCGCCGGGAGACCGATCTGTGGGCCTCGTTACCGGCTCGTGACGATGGCTTCGACACCTCCGCCGACCGCATCGACCTCCTTTCCGCTCTCGGCGAGCTGCCCGAGCGGCAGCGGACGATCGTCGTGGCTCGGTACTACTACGGGCTCTCCTACGACGAGATCGCCGACCACTTCGATATCAAAAGCGGGACCGTCGGTGCGACGCTCCATCAGGCGATCGAACGACTTCGCCAGATCCAGCTCGCCGGCCGGCTCGCGCGAGGAGCCATGCGATGACCGACGAACGACGGGATGACGAGATCCTCGGCCGCGCGCTGTCGCGCGCGATCGAGACGATCGACGTGAACCAGACGCCCTACGAACGGTCGCGCATCGCGGCCACGCCGGCGCGTCGCTCGATCTTCGGGCTGTGGCAGATCGTGACGGCTGCCGCCGCGATCGTGCTCGCGGTCGCCATCGGCTCGTGGCTCGCGCGGCCAACGGAAGGACAGCCCGGCATAGCCGCATCTCCGACCGCGACGCCATCAGCGTCCGCGCCCACGACAACGGCAACGTCAACCGCGACGCCGGCCCCGACCGTGACGCCCACGCCGACCCGACCCGATCACCAAATCGTGTACTTCGCCCGCGACGGGCAGCCGCCGATTTCTCAACACTTCGACGGGGGCGGGGTCCCCACAACGCCGGATCAGCGGATCTTTCAGCGCGTCTCGACACTTCTCCACAGCACGCAGGTTCCACCTAACGCGTTCACGGCGGTCCCGCCGCAGACCTCCATCGGTGCGAACACTGTTCGAATCAGCGGAGACCTCGCGACCGTGGACTTCAGCGTCACCGGCGGAGACTGGGGAGTGCGCGGAAGCGCGCAGACCCTAGCCCTGACCCAGCAGCTGGTGTACACGGTGACTGAAGAGCCGGGCATTCGTCGTGTACTCATTACGCAGAACGGTGGCGCGCCCGCGACGATCGACCAGCTCGTCGTCACCAAGCTGCTCACTCGCGAAGACGTCTTCGGATACTCATTCGTGGCCGGTCTAGGCCAGAACAACGGCATCTCGTCGGGCGGCGACGACTCGATCGCTCACGTCGGGGCCCGCCTTGTCAGCGCCACGACCGACGGTTCCCGGGTAGTCGTCAAGCTCGAGGGCCGCGGCCCGAACGGGCAAGTCGCCGACCTGCCCTCGTTCTCCGCCTGGCTCGAGCAGAGTGACGACCTCGCTGTCACTAACGGGAAATACGGGCTCTACGTACAGCTGCAATGGAACGGCGGAGGCAACAGCAACGGCGCCGCGGGCTTGACCGTCTACGACCAGACGCCTCTCCGCGTCGTAACGACGAACGGCAACAATGTCTTCCGGATCGAGCTCGATGACGCACGCCCCTGGCGCGCGTACATGCCGAGCGCATCGCAGCTCGTCATCGAGATCGGCGGCGACC